>DAIPHW010000077.1:0-10693 GCA_036771135.1 Fibrobacterota bacterium
ATCGCCTCTACCCATGCAGCTTCGAGCGGAGCCACCGTCGTGCGCACCTCAAAGCCGCCTTCGCGCAAGAGCTCCAGGACTTTCTCCTTGGAGATCCCGTACTCTTCGGCGACATCGTTAATCTTCTTCTTGGTGCTCACGGATTCCCTTGCCTTGGATTATGCGTAACTGTGCTTGTAGCGGGAAAAATAGCGCATGGAAGGAAAGCTGCGGGAAGCCCTCCGTCCGGCCACTCCCTTAACTGTCGTTTCTTGTCAAATGGAGGCCTGTCGAGCATTCGCCTTTACGACGTCCTCGCGCTGCTCTTCGGTGAGTGCGCCGAAGTCCTCTTCGCCGTAGACGTCGATCTCCTTGCCCAGGAGCTTGGAGGAAAGCCGCACGTTTTGGCCGCTTCGCCCGATGGCAAGCGACAGGTCCTCGTTAGAGACCACCACCACCACGCGATTGTCCTCGCAGGTGAGAACCTTCTTGACGTCAGCCGGCGAGAAGAGGCGCTTGACGTAGACCGCGAGGTCGTCGGTCCAGTGGATGATGTCCACGCGCTCGTTGGAGAGCTCGCGGACGATAGCCTGCACGCGATTGCCCTTCATGCCCACACAAGCGCCGACCGGGTCGATGCGCTCGTCGCGGCTGAAGACGGCGATCTTGGCGCGGAAGCCCGGATCGCGGGCCACAGCGCGGATCTCGACGATCTCGTCATAGATCTCAGGAACTTCAAGCTCGAAGAGCTTGGCGAGGAACTCCGGATGAGTGCGCGAAAGCACCACCTGAGGTCCCTTGCTGTTCTGGGCCACGTCGCAGATGTAGGCGCGGATGGAATCGCCCTGGCGATAGCGCTCCTTGCGGATCTGCTCGCGGGAAGGCACCACGGCCTCGGTGCGGCCGAGATTCACCAAGATGTCGCCGCGATCTACCTGTTGGACAGTTCCTGTCACAATGGTGCCGATGCGGTCGCGGTAGTCGTCGTAGACTCGCTGACGCTCGACTTCGCGCACCTTCTGAGTGAGGCTCTGCTTGGCCACGGCGATGGCGGCGCGTCCGAAGGCGGCGATAGGAATCTCCACCTCGAGCTTCTGCCCCACGCGGATGTCGGGACGATACTGCTGGGCGTCGCGCTCCAGCATGTACTTCTCGTCGAAGAGCAGTTGATCTTCTTCCGAGAGCCCCTCGGGATAATCAGGAAGATCGTCGACCACATCCACGCGCATGAAGCAGCGGATGATGCCATGCGCCTGGTCGATGTCGGCCTCGACGTTCTTCTGGACGTTCAGGTACTTGCGGGCGGCGCCCACCAAGCTGACGCGCAGGGTCTCAAGCACGAGATCGGCACCGAGATTCTTCTCTTTGGCGATCTGGCCCATGGCCTCGACAATATTGACTTCGGATGCCAGCGACTTTGCCATGTCAATCCTCGAAACGGACATCCACGCGAGCAAGCTGCACCGCGCGGTAGGGAATGGTGATCTCCAGGCCGTCCTTTTCGGAGGCCAGCACGGCGGATTCCTCGCCACTGCTTTGGAGCTTTCCGATCCAGGTTCTCTTGCCCTCGATCGGCTCTCCTAGGTGCACACGCACCCATTCGCCAGTGCGGCGGGCCCAATCGCGCGGCGTGCGCAGCGGACGGTCCAACCCTGGCGAGGAAACTTCCAACGTATAAGCATCCTGAAAGAGCTCCTCGGCATCCAGCAGCGCCGAAAGTTCGCGGCTGCTTTCTGCACACTCTTTCACAGTGATGCCGCCCGGACGATCCAGATACAACCGAAGCACCTCTCGGCGCCCGGCCCGGAAGAGTTCCACCTCAACCAGCTCCAGCCCGCGGGCTTCGGCGATCTGTTGCGCCAGGCTCGAAAGTCTCTCCTTCTTTTCCAGGATAACCCTCCAAGGCCCAATCGTTTACAGAGACCGAAAACTGCCAAGATAGAAACCACAAGTCAAAAGCCAAGGTGCCGCTTCTATCTCCAAGGCTGCAGCCAGGATTGGAACGGTAAAGATTGTAAGTTCCCTTAGTCACCCATCGGCGGCCCCGCTATCCCATGATTCCGTAACCCAAGGAGGCAAATCGTGGAGACCAAGTCCTTCCTGCTGCCAAATCGAAGAGCGCAAGCCTTCGTGCTGGCGCTGACCGTCCTCGTGCTGGCACCGCATCCGGCCCAGGCCCGCAAAGCGGCTTCCAGCGCCAAAACCACGGCAACGCCGCCATCACCACCAACGCATAGCGACACTCTCGGCTACGATTTTGCAGCCACCTTCGGCAAAGACGCCGGGAAGATCCGCGTCGACTTCGCACCAGGAGAGGACAGCGTGACCGTCGCCAACGGCACCATTTGGCTGGCCCAGGACCGCTACCGCTTTTCCGGAAAGTTCGAGCGCAAGCAGGCGCTCCTGAAGGGAGACGCGACCCGGCTTCTTCAGTACGGAGAGGAAGCCAAGGGGAAACTTGCCATTGCGTTCTCAAACCATCTCGACAGCTTCTCGGGACGCTGGGACTCTTCCGAAATCGGCAGCACCCCGATTGCGGGACGGCTTGCGACCAAGATCGTGCACCGCTCGATCCCCCATCGCGACACATCCGCATTCATCGAGTTTCCGTTTCTGATTGGGCCGGAAGACGCCAAGTTCAACGGCAGCATCGCAGCAAATCTCCCGCGAGAAGTTTCAGAAATGGACTCGGCGCGCTTTTCCATTGACTTCGTATCCCCTGAACTGCTGGTGCTCTACAGCGTGCGCGACTATTTCCGCGAGCACGGCGAGAAGGTGGGGACCATCATTCCCAAGTACCCCGAGACCGCCTACGAACAATTCATCTTCGACGCCCGCAAGCCCGGACGCATCCGGACCTGGACCCCAATGGAACTTGTGAAGACAGATTCCGTCTGCCGCCAGCTGGTCGATTCGGTGATCGCGGTCAAGCGCTCCGAGCGCCATTACTTCGTGCGAGCCCTTGAAGATCACCTGGAATTTGGGATTCGCGGACGCATGGAACCGTTCGCAGAATCAATCTACGCCGTGCCAGTTTCGGTCGATTGCCGCCCCCAAACGCTGCTGCGATCTTTGCCCTAAGCCGTCTTCCCCGACGCAGGGGAGCTTGCGTTGTTATTTTTGCCGGGCTTAAATAAACGAGCGGGAGCTCTCTCTCCCGCGAGATGGGTGGGTCAGCGCCCGAAGGAAGGAAACGCGAGCATGTACCAACTTGAGTCGGAAGGCCTGTACGATCCTCGGTTCGAACACGACGCCTGCGGCGTCGGTTTCGTTGCGGACCTGAAGAACGTCAAATCCCACGACATCGTCCAGAAGGGCATCCAGGTTCTTCTGAACCTGGATCATCGCGGAGCTCGCGGTGCCGAGAAGGAAACCGGCGATGGCGCTGGCATCCTGACCCAGCTGCCACACGGCTTCTTCCTGCAGGAATGCTCTAAGCTCGGCATCTCGCTTCCCGAGCCCGGCGAATACGCCGTGGGCATGTGCTTCTTTCCGAAGTCCGCTTCCCAGACCGACATCAAGAAGGTCTTCGAGCGCTCCCTCAAGGAATTCGGTCACGACGTCATCGGCTGGCGCGTGGTTCCCACCTCCGGCAAGGGTCTCGGCGCCACAGCACTTTCCGGCGAGCCGTCCATCCAGCAGGTCTTCGTGCGCAAGAACCAAGCGCTCAAGACTCAGGACGATTTTGAGCGCAAGCTCTTCGTGGCCCGCAAGTACGGCACCCGCATGGTCCGCGAGGCCGCCAAGGGGGCCAAGGACTTCTACGTCTGCTCGCTTTCGAGCCGCACCATCGTCTACAAGGGCATGCTCACTCCGGAGCAGGTGCCGGCCTACTTCCCTGACCTGAACGACGAGATGTTCGAGTCGGCCCTGGCCCTCATCCACAGCCGCTTTTCTACCAACACCATGCCGACCTGGCCTTTGGCGCATCCTTTCCGGACGCTGGCCCACAACGGCGAGATCAACACCCTGCGCGGCAACATCAACTGGATGCGCGCTCGCGAAGCCATCATCCAGTCTGATCTTTTCTCGCCCGAAGAGATCCAGAAGATGAAGCCCATCATCCAGGAAGGCGCCTCTGACACGGCCATCCTGGACAACGTGGTGGAGTTCCTCTACATGTGCGGACGTTCGCTTCCGCAAGTGATGATGATGATGATCCCCGAGGCCTGGGAAAAGGACCCGGAGATGTCGGCCGACCGCAAGGCCTTCTACGAATACTCGGGCGCCATGATCGAGCCGTGGGACGGCCCCGCTTCGGTGGCCTTCACCGACGGCACCCTGATCGGCGCCACCCTCGATCGCAACGGCCTGCGCCCCAGCCGCTTCACCCTCACCAAGGACAACCTCCTGGTGATGGCCTCGGAGACCGGCGTACTTGAGTTCCCGCCCGAAGAGATCGCTCAGAAGGGACGCCTGCAGCCGGGCAAGATGTTCATCGCCTCGCTCGAAGAGGGACGCATCATTCCCGATGAGGAGATCAAGGCCCGCATCGCCAGCGAGCATCCTTACGCTGAGTGGCTGCGCGAGGAGAAGATCAATCTCGAGGATCTCGAGGCCCCGCGCGAGTACACCCAGCCGAGCACCCAGTCCATCACGGTGCGCCAGAAGGTCTTTGGCTACACTCAGGAAGACCTGCGTATTCTGATGGCCCCCATGGCCGAGGCTGGCCAGGAGCCGCTCGGCTCGATGGGCACCGACGTGCCGCTCGCGGTCCTTTCCGACAAGTCGCGCAACCTCTACGACTACTTCCATCAGCTCTTCGCCCAGGTGACGAACCCTCCCATCGACCCCATCCGCGAGGCCATGGTCATGAGCCTCGTGACCTACGTGGGCGGCGAGGGCAACCTCCTGCAGGACAGCGCCGAACACGCCCGCGTGATCGAGATGTCCCAGCCCATTCTCACCAACGAGGATCTGGAGCGCCTGCGCTGGGTGGACCGCAAGGGCTTCACCGCCAAGACCATTTCCACCTGCTTCAAGGCCGACGAAGGCCACATGGAGCGCGCCCTGGAGCGCATCCGCTACGAGGCCGAGGAATTCGTGCAGGACGGCTACAACGTCCTCATCCTCTCGGACCGTCCGGTGGACTCGGGCCACGCCGCCATCCCGGCTCTCCTAGCCGTCTCGGCAGTGCACCACCACCTGATCCGCAAGGGTCTGCGTTCGCAGTGCGGCCTCATCATCGAGACCGGCGAAGCCCGCGAAGTGCATCACTTCGCGCTGCTTCTGGGCTACGGCGCCTCGGCCGTGAACCCCTACCTTGCCTTCGATACCCTGGAAGACCTGCGCCGTCGTCGCATCCTTCCCGAGACGCTCACCTCCGAGGAGGCGCAGCACCACTTCGTGAAGGCTGTGGGCAAGGGACTCCTCAAGACCATGTCGAAGATGGGCATCAGCACCATCCTCTCCTACATGGGCGCCCAGATCTTCGAAGCGGTCGGTTTGTCGGAAACTGTCATCGACGAGTTCTTCTCGGGCACGGTGTCCCGCATCGGGGGCCTGGGAATCGCCGAGATCGAGCGCGAGACGCTGATGCGTCACAAGGCGGCCTACCCCGAGACGCCTGTTGAAGATGACGACGACCTGGAAGTCGGCGGCCAGTACCAGTGGCGGCTGAGGGGCGAACGCCACATGTTCAACCCCGACACCATCCACAAGCTGCAGCACAGCTGCCGCACCAACGACTACGGGCTCTACAAGGAGTTCGCGAAGCTCATCAACGACAATGTCGCCACGCCCATCACGCTGCGCCACCTGTTGGACTTCACCAACCTCTCGCCGATCCCGGTAGAAGAAGTCGAGCCAGTGGAGGCCATCGCCAAGCGCTTTGCCACCGGCGCCATGAGCTTCGGATCGATCTCCTGGGAAGCCCACACCACCATGGCCATCGCCATGAACCGGCTGGGTGGCCGCTCCAACACTGGCGAAGGCGGCGAGGATCCGCGACGCTTCCTGCCGGTCAAGGGCGGACAGAAAGTGTCCGACATCGTCGGGAAGGAATTCGTCGAGTCCGACTACCAGTTCCAGGAGGGCGATTCGCTTCGCTCCTCCATCAAGCAGGTGGCTTCGGGCCGCTTCGGCGTCACCAGTCACTACTTGGTGAACGCCGACGAGCTCCAGATCAAGATGGCACAGGGCGCCAAGCCCGGCGAAGGCGGACAGCTGCCCGGCCACAAGGTGGACGACTGGATCGGCGCCACCCGCCATTCCACTCCCGGCGTGGGACTCATCTCGCCGCCGCCGCACCACGACATCTACTCGATCGAGGACCTGGCCCAGCTCATCCACGATCTGAAGAACTCGAACCCGCGGGCGCGCATCAGCGTGAAGCTGGTGGCCGAGGTGGGCGTGGGCACCATCGCCGCGGGTGTCTCCAAGGCGCACGCCGACGTGGTTCTGATCTCGGGCTACGATGGCGGCACCGGTGCATCGCCGATGTCTTCCATCAAGCACGCCGGTCTCCCCTGGGAACTGGGGCTTGCCGAGGCGCATCAGGTCTTGATGATGAACGGTCTGCGCGACCGCATCATCGTCCAGACCGACGGCATGCTGCGCACTGGCCGCGACATTGCCATCGCCACCCTGCTGGGTGCCGAGGAATGGGGCATCGCCACCGGCGCGCTCGTCGCCATGGGCTGCATCATGATGCGCAAGTGCCATCTGAACACCTGCCCGGTGGGCGTGGCCACTCAGGACAAGGAGCTGCGCAAGCTCTTCTCGGGCAAGCCCGAGCATGTGGAGAACTACTTCCGCTTCGTGGCCGAGGACCTGCGCGAAGTGATGGCTTCGCTCGGCTTCCGCACCATCGACGAGATGGTGGGCCGCGTCGACAAGCTGAAGGCTCGCGAAGGCGTCAAGCACTGGAAGGCCGGCACCCTCGACCTCGACCGCCTGCTGCACTACGTGGGCCCCAACGAGAAGACGGGCAGTTTCTGCACCAAGAAGCAGGAGCACGGCCTGGAACGGGCGCTGGACAACGAGCTCATCAAGCTTGCCAAGCCCGCTCTGGAAAAGGGCGAGAAGGTGCGCGCCGAGATCAAGTTGCGCAACGTGAACCGCACCGTGGGCACCATGCTCGGTTCGGAGATCACTCGCAAGTACGGCGCCGCAGGACTTCCCGAGGACACCGTCTACTTCAAGGCCACCGGCACCGCCGGCCAGTCCTTCTTGGCCTTCGCGCCCAAGGGACTCACGGTCGAGCTAGAAGGCGAGGCCAACGACTACTTCGGCAAGGGCCTCTCGGGTGGGCGGGTGATTCTATATCCGCCGCGCACTTCGACCTTCGACCCCAACGCGAACGTCGTCGTGGGCAACGTGGCCTTCTACGGTGCCACCTCCGGATCGGCTTACATCCTGGGCCCCGCGGGCGAGCGCTTCGCAGTGCGCAACTCGGGCGCCTCGGTGGTGGTCGAAGGCGTCGGAGATCACGGCTGCGAGTACATGACGGGCGGACACGTGGTGGTGCTGGGCACCATCGGGCGGAACTTCGCCGCTGGCATGTCGGGCGGCGTCGCCTATCTCTGGAACGAGGACGGCAAGAGCGCCGGCCGCGTCAACCCTGAGATGGTCGACCTTGAGGAACTCACCGACAAGACCGACATCGACGAGCTGAAGGGCCTCGTCGCAGCGCACGCCGCCGCCACCGGCTCGACGCGCGCCAAGCTGATCCTCTCCACCTGGGACGTGCAGCTCCCGAAATTCATCAAGGTGATGCCCCGCGACTACAAGCGCGCACTGGGCCTCGCCGCGAAGGCCAAGGCCGAAAGGAGCGCCGCATAATGGGCAAGGTCACCGGCTTCAAGGAATTCGACCGCAAGGTCCCCGGCCACGAGGACGTTGCGAGCCGCATCAAGCACTACCACGAGTTCCAGATCCCGCTCAAGCAGGAGGACGTGGAGCTCCAGGGCGCGCGCTGCATGAACTGCGGCGTGCCCTTCTGCCACAACGGCTGCCCGCTGGGCAACATCATTCCCGACTTCAACGACCAGGTCTACCACGGCAAGTGGGAAGCGGCGTTGCGGACGCTGCTTTCTACCAACAGCTTCCCAGAGTTCACTGGCAAGATCTGTCCGGCCCCCTGCGAGAGCGGCTGCGTGCTGGGCATCATCAAGCCTCAGGTGACGATCAAGAACATTGAGCTCTCGATCATCGAGAAGGGCTTTGCCGAAGGCTGGATGGCTCCCAAGGAGCCCAAGAAGCGCACCGGCAAGAAGGTGGCCGTGATCGGCGCCGGCCCTTCGGGCCTTGCCGCCGCCGACCAGCTCAACAAGGCCGGCCACAGCGTGACGGTTTTTGAGCGGGCCAAGCGCAATGGCGGCCTGCTGCGCCAGGGCATCCCCGACTTCAAGCTCGACAAGAAGATCGTCCAGCGCCGCATCGACCTGATGCAGGCCGAAGGCATCACCTTCCGCAACGGCGCTCACGTGGGCGTAAACGTCCCGGCTCAGGAGATCCTCGACCAGTTTGACGCCGTGGTACTGGCCGGCGGTTCCACCCAGCCGCGCGATCTGTCCATCCCCGGCCGCGAAGGCAAGGGCGTTCACTACGCTCTGGAGTTCTTATCGCAGAACAGCTGGCGCGCCCAGGGCGAGGCCGGCAACTTCGACCAGCGCGGAAACGAGATCGAAGAGATCTTGGCCACCGGCAAGAACGTCCTCGTGATTGGCGGCGGCGACACCGGTTCCGACTGCGTGGGCACCTCGATCCGCCAGGGCGCCAAGTCGGTCCTCCAGATCGAGCTCCTGCCCAAGCCTCCCGAGCACCGCACCGACGCGACGCCGTGGCCCACCCATCCGGGCCCGCGCATGCTGAGCACCTCGACCTCCCAGGCCGAGGGCTGCACCCGCGAATGGTCGATCGGCTCCAAGGAGATTCTGCGCGACGCGGCGGGCAACGTGACCGGCGTTAAGGCCGTGAAGCTCGACTGGTCCACCGGCAAGCCGGTGGAGATTCCCGGCTCCGAGTACGTCATCAAGGCCGAGCTGGTGCTTCTGGCCATGGGCTTTTTGCACCCCGAGCACACCGTCCTCGACGCCTTTGGCGTGGAGAAGGACGCCCGCGGCAATTGCCAAGCGGCCGGCGGCTACCGCACCAGCGTGGAGAACATCTTCACGGCCGGCGACATGCACCGTGGCCAGTCGCTCGTCGTGATCGCCATCTCGGAGGGTCGCGAGTGCGCCCGCGAGGTGGACACCTTCCTGACGGGCAAGCCTTCGCTCCTGGCTTCCAAGGGCAAGTCCAAGAGCGATTTGGCGCTCGGGTAACGCTTTAGACAGATTCTGTACCAAGGCCTCTCGGGAAACCGGGGGGCCTTTTTTGTGGCCTTAGCGCTACGGATTCAGGAACGCAGGCCGCGGGCGGGGTGGCTTGGAGTGGTGCGGCAGCGAAGACGCCGTATCGGAGGCTGCGGGACGCACAGGCTTGCCTCCCGCAAGGACGCGCACGATCTGATCCTGAGCGTAACGGATGGCGGTGCTGGATCCCGAATACCCTTGGAAGAAAAGGACAAAAATCAGCGAATCGCCACGAGGAGGCACTAGGCATCCCACCAGGGCGCTGACGCCGTCGAGGGTCCCGGTTTTAGCGCGCAGCCGCGTGCCGTCGGGAAGGCCGTGGCGGAAGCGCGCAGCAAGGGTCCCCGAACCGGGGCTCGGCAGAAGCGGAAAGATGTCGAGCTCGGGATCAAGGGCGATCCTCCTCAAGAGCGAAGCCATGTCGCGCGCCGAAATGGCATTCTTGCGCGAGAGGCCGCATTCGTCGGCAAGGTTGGTGCGCTGGGTGTCGAGTCCAATCTTCACAAGGCGCGTCTTCACCCGGGAAAGCCCTGCCTGCCTCGAAGAAACGGCGTTCTCTTCCCCAGCCACCATGCCGAAAGTCTCCATGTCGTGGTTGGAGGACTTCGCCAGCGCCTCCTGAAGGAGCCGGTCGAGGCTTGCCGAGCGGCGCACCGCCAGCACGGTATCCGAGGCCGGAGAGCGATGCCCCAGGTCGAAGCGGTCGGGGCCGTCCACCAGGATGCCCGCACGAGAAAGCGCCGTGCGGAAGGCGGCGGCGGCAGCGCGATGCGGAAAGGGAAGCGATGAGTCATTGGGACAATTTCCGTCCACCGAGATTCCCGTCGAGGCGCCCCCGTCGCAGTCAGTGAGCGAGTTGTCCCAGTCCCACGATCCGGGCCAGAAATTGTCTGCAGGCTTCAACAGCGGATCGCGCACCGTCACGCCGCCGCGCACGTGGCGCAACCCTTTCTTGGAAAGCTCCTGCGCCAAGCCCTCCAGGGCGGTGATCGTGGAGCCGCGCGCGAAGGATGGATCGCCGTTTCCCTCCAGCACAATATCGCCAGAAAGTGTCGAATCCGTCCAAGCGCCGGTTCCCAGCACGCGGGTGGAGAGCGTCGAAGATCCTCCCAAAAGCGAGCGCAGCGCCGAGGCCGTGAGCACCTTCTGAGTGGAAGCCGGAAGCATGCGCCGCCAGGAATCGTGTTCCCAGAGCATGGCTCCGTCGCGCAGTCGCAGGACGGCGGCCGTAGCCGTGCCGCCGCGAGGACGCACGGCCGATTCCATCAAGCTATCCAGGGAATGCACCGGCAGTCCGGCGGAAAACAAAGCCAAAGCAAGGAAGCAGAACATGGCGTCAATCTAGGTCCGCAGCCAGCCAGCTCCCAACGAACGGATGCGCGCCGCTTCGCGGGGCAACACGTCCAGCAGTGCCTCCA
>DAIPHW010000078.1:0-10679 GCA_036771135.1 Fibrobacterota bacterium
CACTTCCGGACCTTGCCGCTGGCCTTCGGGCACGAACAGGGGAAGCGTCGGAAGGTCGGGCAATTCCTGGTCGGCAATGAGAACGGTTGCGCCTTGTCGGCAGGCAAGCAGTGCTTCTAGGATCTCCCAGCGCTCAGGGCGGGGGAGCGCCGAAAGGGGTTCGTCCAAAAGCCAAAGCGCACCGGGAAAGCACGCCAGTACCAAGAGGCGTAGGCGGATGCGCTGACCGCGCGAAAGGCGACTGCCACCGTCGGCAATCTCCGTTTGCCAATCCCAGCCCGGCAGGAAGGGATCGAAGTAGCGGCGCCGGAAGTGGGCCACGGCTCCGGTATCCGGAGGCTGCTTGAGGCGTGTCCAGTGGCGCAGCGAGAACGGGGGAAGCACCGTTTCCTGGTCTACCCAATGGAGGACTCCTGTCGGGACGCGAAGGCTTCCCGTTTCGGGGGCTAGGTTGCCGGCGCAGAGCCGCAACAGGGTGGATTTGCCGCAGCCATTGGGACCGTGCAGCAGCGCCACGGATCCAGGCGGGAGGCGAAGCGAGATGCCGCGAAGTACCGAAGGCTTGGCGGGATAGGCGAAGGAAACCTCATCAAGTTCCAGAAAATCGCCCCGTTGCAGGACCGATGGGGACGGTGGAACCGGCAATTCGCGGGCGCGCAGGCAGATGGGGAGGGCGCGTCCAGCTTCGCGGGCGGGGCGGTAGGCAAGCAGCGCCAGCGCTAAAAAGGCCAAAAATTGTCCAAGACTTAGGGTGCCGCCTTTCCAGAAGGAGAAGGCCAGGCCGCAGAGGCCGAGCGAGGCAATGTGGGCGGCGGCTTCCAGGAGGCTCTGGTAGAGCTGCCAGATGCTGGCGCGATGAAGGCGTCCCGAAAGCCGTTGCAGTGCGTCGCGACGACGCTTTCTGAAAAGCGAGGTGCGGAGGTTCTCGGCCTCGACTTCGGGAAGAGCCCTACGAGCCCAGGCCTCCTTGGCGTGAAAGTCGGCATCGCTTTGGGCATCGGCATGGGAAAGTTTACGCAGGGCTTCCGAGCGGCGGCGCGAAGCGGCGCCCAGCGCCAAGGCTGTCATCAAGGCACAGGCGGCCAGGCGCGGAGCGATCAGGGCCATGGCCGGCAGCAGCAAAAGGAGCGAAACCACTCCCGTGCGCAGTTGCAGGGCGGCGCGGGTGCCGGCCTCGATCAGCTGCAGGTCTTCCGGTGTCGTGGGGGAGCCTGTTTGCCAACGGCGGGCATGCACTTCGACGGCTGATTGAAGCGAAAGTCGCTCACCGCCCAAGTCGCGCGCGGCCGAGAGCAAAAGGCGCAGCAGCAGCAGTCCTGCTAGCCCCCAGAACCAGGAGGTCGCGACCTGCAGAGAGACGCGTCGCAGCCAGAGCCCGACGGCACTTTCGCTGAGGGCGGCTAGAAGCGAAAGGAAACCGCAGATCCACCACAGGCGCACGTTTCCCGCTTCACGTAGCCAGCTTGGGCGCATCGTCAAAAACGACGGCGGCCGGCGGCGAGACTGGCAGGATGGCAGCATCGGAAACCAAAACCCTGGCTAAAGTTCGCCATGGGGCGCTGGACAAGAGTTCCGCCGATGGTCACGGAGTCGCTATAGGCTGGATAGTTGCGATTGCGGCAGGTCGAAGCCGAAGATGCTGCCGAGTTGCTGGCTGCTTTCCAAGATCCCCCTCTGAGGATATGTACGCCCGTGTAGTTCGTGTCCGAAGGAGCGTAGAGGGAATCGACCAGTTCGAAGACTGGCCCGGCCATATTGTGGATGCCCCAAGGGCTCAGGCAGCGAGGATCGCGGTGCGTCAGCCAGGTGGAATCGCCCGAAAGGAGGCCGCAGGTGCTTTTGAGAAGAGTCACCGTGTCGCTGTGGGAACTGCCCGAAAGGCCAAGTACGCCATACTGAAGAGCGGTGGAATCGCCGACACCTTCGCAGGCGTGCTGCCATTCCCACTCCGAGCAGAGGCTGCCGCCTTCAGTCGCGCAGGCGGCTTGGGCTTGATCAAAGGTCACGTTGGTTTGAGGAACTCCAGAGGCGTCGGCATGCGGGTAGGTCTCCATGCAATAGGCAGAAAGCCGCACGGTATCGCCCTTGGAAGTACGTGTCCAACCGCCTCCTACGGCTGTATAACCGGTGGGACAAGACAACTTTTGCACCAAGCTGTCCTTGGGCATGATAACGGTGAGCGGTGCTGTGGCAGTGGCTTGCACATTACCGGACTTGTCGGTGACTTCGAAGGTCACGGTGTCGGTGCTGCCAGGATCCAGGGTTGGCCAGATCCAGGCCCAGCGGGAGCCGTCCCAGTTCCAGTTGCCGGAGCTGCTCGGCGATCCGGCCATGAAACTCGAATCCGAAAGCGCCAAGGAATCGGCACGGCGACCATTGAGAATGGCCACCATGGAGGCTATGTGGTAATTGGGTTGAGTGGTGACGGCATTGCCGTGGGCGTCGAAGCTGTCGGTCGCCGGTTGGAAGAAAATGGCTGCGCTAGTGGGCAGCAGGATGCTGTCCGTGAGGTTGGAGACTCCGGTAGGGGGCAGCGAATCTCGCGTCGTGAAGAACAAGGACGTGGTGGTGGAGGTCTGGCCGGAGCGGTCGGTAAAGCTCAGCACCAAGGTATAAGACGAATACGGGCGCAACCCGAGGATGGTGAGATGCGTGGTGGCGGCGTTGATGAGGGAGCTATCGTTGACGCTGCTGGTCCAATCTGAATTGTCGCTGCTGCGGGGAGTTGACAGGGCCGTGCAGCGGATCTCACCAACCGTCGAAGGGAGAAGCTGCATCTTCACCAAGGCGCTGTCGATCTGGTACATGCCGCGCCAAAGCTTCCATTTGAGGGAGCTCAGCTGGCCAAACTGGTGGGTGACGAAGCGACTGGTCTGGTCAAAGACGGAATCCCAGGCAAACACCGCCGAATCGGAGCCGATGGTGCGCCGTGGGACCATCAGTTCGGGGGGGTATTCGTCGCCCAGGAACAGTCGAAAGCGGACGGGTTCACCGACATTGTCTGCGCTGTACTGGGCCCAGGCGGTAAAAAGGAAGGCTTTGTCGATGGGGGCTTTGGTGCCACGGCAACCGCTGGGACAGTTGGTTCCGGTGAAGGCGCGCGTCGGCAAGTCCAAGGAAAGCCCTTGGGCGGGCACGACGCTGTAGCTGGGAAAGCCCGCAGGCGGAGTCCAGGAACCGTTGGCGAGGGCATTCTTTTGATCGGTCGTCAGGGTGTCCGACCAGAAGATATAGGTCTGGGTCCAATTGTCCGTCGTGAGCGGGGAGCTCCAGGTCAGTTGCCATCCTGACAGCGAATCGGGAAGTGACTTCATGCGGGCGGTGTCCAGGATTGGTACATCCAACCCTGTGACGTTGCGATCCGAACTGAAGGCATCGGGGGCGGTGGTGGAGGAACAGCCGTCAAAAAGCAAAAAAGCCCCCATGGCTACAGCGAGCCTTGGAAGCTTAGATGCAATGATGCGAAGGCACGAGGCCCTCACAGGGTCACTCCGCCGTGACGGGAACGACCGAAACCTTCTGGCGCTGGCGATCCACGCGCTCGAACTTGACAACACCGTCCGTCAAAGCAAAGATGGTGTAATCCTTGCCAAGACCGACATTGCGACCAGGATGGAAATGGGTACCCAGCTGGCGGATGATGATGTTGCCCGCGATAACCTTTTCGCCGCCAAATTTCTTGACGCCGCGGTATTGCGGGTTGGAATCACGACCGTTAGAGGTCGAGCCGAGACCTTTTTTGTGAGCCATTTGCTGATTTCCCTTTCTTAGGCCTTGGCGGCCAGGGCCAGGGCGATCTTTTCCTTGCGAGTCACACGCGGCGTGGTGCCGGAAGCCACGCGAGCCTCGTAGGCCTTCGCACGGCGACGGGCGGCTTCGACAGAGGCGCCAGGAGCGCTCTGGTCGACGGAGCCCACGGCAAAGCGGGTGATGACCACTTCCGTGAAGGGCTGGCGGTGTCCGTTCAGACGACGCATGCCCTTACGGCGCTTGCGGCGAAACACGAGCACCTTGTCGCCCTTGCCGTGGCAAAGCACTTCGGCTTCGACCTTGGCGCCGGCAACTTCGGGCTGGCCTACGACGGCAGTTTCGCCGTCAGCGAACAGCAGGATGTTTTCGAAAGCGACGGTGGAACCGATCGCAGCCTCGATGGTGGGCAGCCGAAGCACTTCTCCCAACGAGACCTTGTTTTGAAAACCTTTGGTTTGGATGATGGAATACATGCGATTCTTCCTCAAAGAGATCGGATACAGAAAGGGAGCAACTTAGAAAAAGTCCCCCGTTCGTCAACGCCTTTCTGGACGTCCGCGTTCTCTCCGAGATGATGGTCGGAGCGCTAATGGAAAAGGTACTTGACATCGTCTCGAAAACCGCGTATTATTCTCTCCCTCGGTGGCTGATAGCTCAGTTGGTAGAGCAGGCGGCTGTTAACCGCCCGGTCATAGGTTCGAGTCCTATTCAGCCAGCTTCCGTCCTCCCATAGTGGAGTCTTGTCTAGAGTGCATTCCTTTGCGAGAGGTTTCTTCGCCATGAGTCTTGCCCGAATTGCCGAACTGCAGAATCTTCTGGACAGTCTGAAGGCAGAGTACGAGAAGTTTGAAGTCAAGGGAAACCAGGTCGCTGGAACGCGTTCGCGCAAACTCTTGCAGGACATCAAGAATCTTGCGCAGGACATCCGGGTCCAGATTCAGGAAGTCAAGCGCCAGAAGGATGCTGAAGGAGCCTGAGTCCTTTTTGAGGGATAAGCCACTTTAGCTCAGTTGGTAGAGCAATGGACTGAAAATCCATGTGTCCCCAGTTCAATTCTGGGAGGTGGCACTTGAAGCCTCGGGCATTGTCCCGAGGCTTTTTGTTTTTGGCTTCGCTGGCGCAAAGGCCTTTTCCCGCATTTTGGCGGGCAGCTTCTGTCCTGCGACTTTGAGACAGAATCTGACGGATCGCCGGGGCGGGTTTCTATCTTGGCCTTTCCCATGCTGACCGAAGAGCGCGTTCGCGCTGAACTCAATCCTGAACAAGCCGAAGCCGTGCTCGTGTGCAATCGCCCCCAGTTGATCCTTGCGGGCGCTGGTTCGGGCAAGACACGCGTACTCACCTGGAAAATCGCCTGGCTGGTGGCGAACATGGGCTGGAAGCCCTGGCAGATCGTGGCCTTGACCTTCACCAATAAGGCCGCCAAAGAGATGCGCGAGCGCGCCGAGAAACTCATGGGCGGCGAAGCCCCTGAGTGGATGGGCACCTTTCACGGCATCTGTGCCCGCATCCTGCGCCGCGACGCCGCTTTGCTCGGCTATCGCGACGGCTTCACCATCTACGACGATTCTGACCAGAAGAAGGTCATCAACGACGTCTGCGCCGAGCTCGGGATCAAGGCCAACACTTCGGATCCGCTGCGCCGGATCATCGGCGCCGCCAAGAACGCCGACGAGTCGCCCGAGGATCTGGCCAAGTCGCCGGACTCCACCAAGCAGACCGCGGCCCGTGTCTTTGAGCGCTATCGCCGGCGTCTCCTGGAACAGAACGCCATGGACTTCGACGACCTGCTCCTCAATGTCCTGGAGCTTCTGCGCAAGCACCCGGAGCGGCGCGAGTACTGGCAGAAGCGCTTCGGCTACATCCTCATCGACGAGTACCAGGACACCAATCCGGTCCAGTACCGGCTGGTGAAGCAGTTGGCCGGCCACGGCAACATCATGGTGGTGGGCGACGACGACCAGTCCATCTACTCCTGGCGCGGCGCTGACCTCAAGAATATTCTCGACTTCGAGAAGGACTACCCGGGCGCCCACGTGGTGAAGCTCGAACAGAATTACCGCTCCACTGGTAACATCCTGAAGGCCGCCTCCAGCGTCATCGCCAAGAACAAGATGCGCAAGGAGAAGACCCTGCGCACCGACGCTCCTGCCGGCGACCTCATCACCGTCCACCACGAGGAGGACGAGCAGATGGAGTCGCGGCGCTGCGCCAGAATTTGTCAAAGCGCCCTCGGGAAGGGTCGCAGCGCTGCCGTCTTCTACCGCACCAACAGCCAGTCGCGCACCATTGAAGAGGCGTTGCGCCGCGAAGGCGTCCCCTACGTGATGGTGGGCGGCGTGCGCTTCTACGACCGCGCCGAGGTGAAGGACGCTCTCTCGTGGCTGCGCTTGCTTGTGAATCCTCGCGACATGATGGCCCTGGAACGCGCTGTCACGGCGCCGCGCCGCGGCATCGGCGAAAAGACCCTGGAAGCCTATCGGGCTCTGGCCAACTCGCACTTCGGTGGCGATCTGGTGCAGGCCCTGTGCGCGCCGCCTCCGTCGGAGGTGCGCGGAGCCGCCAAGGTGACGGCCATGGGCAACACGGTGCGTGGCTGGCAGGAGGCTTTGGCTTCGGGCGAGACGCCACTCGAGGAATTGTGCGAGCGCGTGATCGTGGAATCGGGCATGGAAGACGCCTACGAGAAGGAAGACACCGACGAGTCCGCGGAGCGCCTGAACAACTTGCGCGAACTGGTCTCGGCCTGTAGCGACTACAGCGAGCGGGTACCTGAAGGGGGCCTGGCGGGCTTTTTGGAAGAAGTCGCCTTGGTGACAGATTCTGACGGCAAGCAGTTGGAAGGCGACAAGGCCGCGGTGCTAATGACGCTCCACACCTCCAAGGGATTGGAGTTCGACGAGGTCTGCATCGCCGGCTGTGAGGAAGGCCTCTTCCCGATGGGGCGCCAGGAAGCTTCCGATGATGCCATTGAGGAGGAGCGACGCCTCTTCTACGTGGGCGTGACGCGCGCGCGTCGCAAGCTCCACCTCTTCGAGTGCCGTCAGCGCTTGCGCTTCGGCATGCGCGAAGCTTGCGTGGGTTCGCGCTTCTTAGACGAGGTGGACGCTTCTGTGCTGGAGCACGACGGCAACGCGGCGCTTGGGCAGGATGGCTCGCCCAATCGCTTCCAGGGGCACCCGGGATACAAGCGTCCGGCCTTCGGAACGCCGCGTCCGGCCGCCTACCAGATGTCGCTGGCTTCGCGCCGTCCTGCGCCCAAGCCTTCTGATATGCCCGACTACGAGGGCGAGAATCAAGCTGCCGGCAGCGTCTACCAGAAGGGCATGAAGGTCAAGCACGCTACGTTCGGCATCGGCAAGGTGATGGGGGTGCATGGCACCGGCACCTCGGCGCGCCTGGATGTGCAGTTCGGCACTCAGACCAAGCGGCTGGTGGCGAGTTTTGTCACGCCGCTGACCTAAGAGCTCAGAAGGAGAGGGAGGCCAAAAGCCCGGGACCGTCCGGGTGCGGCTCTACCGTGAGCCGGAAGGGCTTCTTGAGCTCGTCCAGGCGGGCATCCACCACGGCGTCGATGATCTGGTAGATGTAGAGCATCCCCAGGCCCCAGTAGTACTGGTTGCGCCGCTTGCGGTAGAAGTTCTCCTGGGTGGTGATCTGGCTTTGGTTGGAGGTGCGCCCGTCAGCCATCGCTAGGTTGTATTCGTCCTGGTAGAATTCTAGCGTGCTCTGGTGGGTCTCTATGCTGGTGACACAGCCTCCGATGGCCATCCAGAGCATGGCGGCCTTGCCGAAACGTTCGTTGTAGAGCTGTCCGGCGCCGGGCACGAAGGCGGCCAAAAGTCCGGCCGTGACGGCGTCCCGCCCGCCTTGGATGGGATGCCGGTCGTGGTAGGCCGCGTCAAAGGCGTCGAACACCGCCCAGGCGTGCAAGCCAATGGCCCAGGAGATCATGGTGTTGCGATTGTCAATATTTGTCTGCACCCGCTCGCGGTTCTTGTAGGCGCTGTCGGCGGCGCCATTGCGGCGGCCGATCAAGCGAGCTTTCATGGTGTCGCCCCCTAGGGCCGCCAGGGCGATGGAGTCGGTGGGCAAGGCCGCCAATTGGCGGCGAAAATCGGCTTCGATGGCGTTCGATATGGCCTGGCGGTCCCGCTGCTTGGGAATGTTGAAGAGCTGGCTGTAGCCTGCCGTGCCGTAGAGGATGGCGTTCAGGCCCATGGCCACGCCGCCCTTGACGGGATGGCCGCACAGAATCTGTCCGAGGCCGGGAAGCGCCAGCGAGGCGCCGGCAGCGACCAACGGGGGCGGGGAGTCGTGAAGGACCGGCCCGCTGTCGGAAGGAAAGGAATGCGGCAGGCGCAGGGTGGCCGTATCCAAGGCGGAATCGGGAAGGATTGGCGGTGCTGCGACGGCAAGGGAGGGACGCAGGGCAGAGGAGTCCCGCGCCGAATCGGAAACGGCTAGCGGCGCGGCGGCGGCCAAGGCGGAAAGAAAGGCCCCGAGAAGGGCAATGGTGCGGAACCGGATCATCAGAAGCTGCCAATGTACCTAAGCGAGCGCCGCCTCACTTCGCGAACTTGCGTTTCCAGGCGTCTCTCAGGCTTGCGTGCAGGCGCAGGTGGAAGTCTTGCGAAAGTTCGACGGGCTCCTCGCCGCGGAAGAGCTGGACGGTGCGCTGGGCCGTGTCCACCACCAGGCGGCAATTGGGGCAGCCATCCATGTGGCGGCGCAGCTCCTGGCACATGCGGCTTTGAGTCTCGCCGTCGAGGTGATCGGCAAGTCCTTGCAGCAGTTCTTGGCACTCGTGCGATGCGTCGTGGCTCATGCGTCCTCCTCGCGTGCTGCGGGGGCCGCGGCCAGACCCCCATCTCCGATGATCCGCAGGTGATCCCGCGCCTGGTCTTCGCTTCCGAAGACCTCGGTGAGGATCTCGCGCAGCCGTAGCCGAGCCCGTAGCAAGCGCACCTTGGCGTTTCCCGCCGTGATGCCGAGCTCCGTGGCAGCCTCTTCGGTAGAAAGCCCCTGCACGTCGCGCAGCACGAAGATCGCCCGCAGGTTCGGCGAGAGTTTGTCCAGAGCCTGCGACAAAATATTGTGCAATTCCTGTCGCTCGACGGAGCGCGAAGGATCTTCCCGCCAGTCCACCAGAAGCCATGGGCGCGGGATGTTGCCTTCGTCATCCTCGTCGCTAGAAAGTTCGTCGAGCGAGGCCCCTTCGTGGCGCTTGCGGGATCGCAGCAGATCGAGTCCTACGCGGCTAGCGATGCGCGCTACCCAGGAGCAGAAGGAGGCCTCGCCGCGAAAGCCATCCAGCGCTTCCAACGCCTTGAGAAAGGCCGTCTGCACGGCATTTTCGGCATCTTCCCGGTTTCCCAGGAGCCGCAGCGCTACCGTGAAGACACGGCGCTCGCAGTGGCGCACCAGCTGGTCGAAGGCCTCGAAGTCGCCCTGCTGCGCTTGAAGCACCAGCGCGCTTTCAGCGGCGCGGTCCAACAGCAGGGCGGTGTGGATCTTAGGCATGGACGGAAGGATAGCTCGGGTCAGCCCTCCGACAAGGCCGCGAACTTAGCGTCCAGGTCTGCGGGAGGCAAAAGGCCCACCACTTGATCCACCACCTTGCCGTTCTTGAAGAAGATCATGGTGGGGACGCCGCGGATGCGGAAACGCCCGGCCAAGTCGGGCTCCTGGTCGACATCCACCTTGGCGATCTTCACTTTGCCCTGGTAGCGCTCCGAAAGCGTCTCCAGCACCGGCGAAAGCGCCTTGCAGGGGCCGCACCAAGTGGCAAAGAAATCTACCGCTACGGGCTCCTTGGAAAGCAGGACGTCCTGGGGGAAGTGTTCGGTATCGACATGCACTGGCTTCATGAGATCCTCCGATGATTTGGGTTCTCAGTTAAGACGTCTGGGAGGCCGGCGAAGTTACGCTGAGTGAAACAGTCTGAGATGTTTTTTATGGAGTCGCATCGATCAAGGTGGTAGACTTCGGGCATGGCAGAGGCCCGATTCGGACGCTACAAGATCCTTGGACTGCTTGGCGAAGGCGGCATGGCGCAGGTCCATCTGGCCGAGGACCCGGCCTTGCACCGCTGTGTGGCCCTGAAGGTCATCCGATCTATGCTTGCCGTGAAGGACGATTGGATCCGCCGCTTTCACCAGGAGGCCACCACGGTGGCGCGACTGGGAAACCCCCATGTGGTGCAGGTCTTTGATCTCGGAAGCCAAGACGAGCAGGAGTACCTGGTGATGGAGTTCCTGGATCGCGGCAGCCTCGAAAAGGTTCTCTCCAAGGCGGGAGGGAGACTTTCGCCGACGGTGGCGGCTTGCGTGGCCGTGCAGGCGGCCGAGGGCCTACGCGCCGCTCACGAGGCCGGCGTGGTGCATCGCGACGTCAAGCCCGACAACCTGCTGCTTTCGCGCGAAGGCGTGGTGAAAGTGGCCGATTTCGGCATCGCCCGTCTGCAGGGCGAAGTCTCGCGCACCCAGACCGGCACCGCCATGGGATCGCCCCAGTTCATGGCCCCGGAGCAGATCGAGGGCAAAACCCTTTCGGGCAAGGCCGACGTCTTCGCCTTGGCGGGCGTTTTGCACCTCGCCATCTCGGGGCATCATCCCTTCGAGGCCGAGCAGACTCATGCTCTCATGTGGAAGATCGTGAGCCAAGAGGCGCCTGAGCTCTGCCGCGCGGTTCCCGACTGCCCCAAGGAACTCTCGCGACTGGTGCGCGCCATGCACGCCCGCGCTCCCGAGAAGCGTCCCGACATGGCCGAAGTGGTGCAGCAGCTGCGCGTCTTTTTGGCAGAATCTGGCATTCTAGACCCGGCCGAGTACCTGCGCGCTGAGCTCGGCTTTCCGCAGACACCCCGGCCCGACGGTCAGAGTACCCCGACTACCCGGATCGTCAAGATTCCCAAGGTGGCATCGAGG
>DAIPHW010000079.1:0-10562 GCA_036771135.1 Fibrobacterota bacterium
GTCGGCCAGGTTGCCGAGCAGGGCGCGCCGCAGGTCCAGGGCTACGGCGGTGCGGCCGCGCAGATTGACAAGTCCTGCCACGCGCAGGTCGTGCCCGGGAATGGGGAAGATCTCGACCGGCTTTCCGATCTCCTGCACCAGCGCCACGGGGATGGCGAAGAGGTCTTCTCCCACCAGGAAGGTCGCGTATTCCATCAGAGCCCTTTCCTTCCGCCCTTGCTGGCCAGCAGTCGATCCAGGCAGCGCAGCACCTTGTCCTTGTCGAGCTTGATCTCGTAGGCGTCGAAGCCAGCTTCGAAGCCCTTCTGCACGTTGGCCTCGCCTTCCAGCGAGGTCAGCGCCATCACCGGGATCTTGGCAAGGCGCGGGTCGGACTTGATCATGGAAACGAGCTGGTAGCCGTTCATGACGGGCATCTCGATGTCCGAGACGATCACGTCGTAGCCGGTCGGATTCTGTCCCAGCTCGTCGATGGCTTCGCGCCCGTTCACGACGGCCTTCACGCTGCGGATGCCGTGGGAGCGGAAATATTGGACCACCAGCTGCCGGAAGAAGAGCTGGTCCTCGGCCAGCAGGATGCGGCAGTTCTGCAGGTCGGCCTGCACGTCGCAGTGGTAGTGGTCAGGATCGGACTTCTGCAAGAGCGAATAGATGTCGATCAGGTTGATCAGGCGACCGTCGCGAAAGAAGGTCCCCATGACGCCCTTTTCGTTGGCTTCCTTGGTGTTGATGTCCTCGCCCAGCACCAGCGTGCCGCAAATCTTGCCGGCCACGATGGCGGTGGGATAGGCGAGGCGCGACGGCGTGAGCACCACGAAGGAACCGTGCGAGATGTCCAAGGGCGTCACGTTGAGGAGCTTTTCCAGGCGCAGCAGCGGGACGCTGGCGCCGTGGCGCTGGATGAACTCGCGGCTTCCCACCTTGCGCACCTCATCGATGCTGCAGCGGTCGACCTCCGAGAGCAGGTTCACGGGGATGGCGAAGTATTCTCCCTCGGCGTAGGTGAAGACCACCACGCGCTGCTCGACCTCGGGGAGGCTCGACCTGCCGATGTGGGCCGAAAGCGCCCGGCTTCGGTCGGCGAAGTCCAGATGGGCCATCTCCACCATGCCGCCGATGTCGAGAATCAGCGAGACGGTGCCGTTTCCCAAGATGGTCGAGCCGGCGAAGACGCGGCGTCCCTTGAGCAGTTCCGGTGGCCGGCGTACCACGATCTCCTCGGTGCCGACGATGCGGTCTACCAGCACCCCGAACCAGTTCTGCTTGTAGTGCAGCACGATCAGGAGCTCGGTGCGCATGCGGCGATCGAGCTTGCGCCGACGTTCGTCCAGGAACGACAAAGGCTCCCTGGCGCGGCGGTCGGC
The DNA here is from genome assembly GCA_036771135.1 of Fibrobacterota bacterium. Classification (GTDB taxonomy): domain Bacteria; phylum Fibrobacterota; class Fibrobacteria; order UBA5070; family UBA5070; genus JBDKGV01. The sequence continues at coordinate 1,365 of DAIPHW010000079.1, forward strand.
AAGCTTCTCGCGGCGTTCCGGGGCGGCGGTGCCGTCGGGGGCTGCGTAGGTGCGCGGGATCCCGAGGATGTCTTCCAGATGCACCAGCGGGATGACCTTGTCGCGCAGCTTGAAGACCTCGCGCCCATGCACCGTTTCGATGCGGTTGCGCCGATCGTCGCCCGAGAGGCGCACCACCTCGTTCACGGCCATCTGGGGAATGGCCAGGGTGCAGCTGCCGATTCCCACGATGAGCCCGGAGATGACCGAGGAGTTCACCATGGCCTGGGTCAGTGGGATGCTGATGGAAAAAACCGAACCTTTGCCGAGGTGGGTGGTGACCTCGATGGAGCAGCCTAGGCGCTCGAGATTGGTCTTGACCACGTCCATGCCCACGCCGCGGCCCGAGATGTCGCTCACCACGTCGCGAGTGGAAAAGCCCGGATGGAACAGGAAGTCGATGATCTCCTTTTCGTTGAAGGTCGCCGCTTCTTCACTGGTGACAAGGCCCCGTTCTACGATCTTAGCGCGTACTCGCTCGATGTCGACGCCGCGGCCATCGTCCTCCACCTCGATCATGATCTGCCCGCTCTCATGGAGAGCTCGCAGCGACACCGTTCCCACCACTTGTTTGCCGGCCAAGGAGCGTTCCTCGGCCGATTCTAAGCCATGATCGACAGCGTTCCTCACGAGATGGGTGAGCGGGTCCGAAAGACCTTCCAGTACGGTGCGGTCGAGTTCGAGTTCGCCGCCCTCGATGGAGATCTCGATCTTCTTGCCCAGCTGCTGCGACAGGTCGCGCACGGTGCGGCGGTAGCGCTCGAAGAGCGAGCCCACGTCCTGCATGCGGGTGCGGATCACGTGCTGATGGAGTCGCGTGATGCTGCGCGAGAGCCCTTTGAAGATAGGGTCGTCGCGGTGGCTGACGATGAGTTGGTTGCGCCCCAGCACTACCTCGCCGATGAGCTCCAACAACTGGTCGAGCACCTCGACGCCGATGCGGATGGTCTGGGGAGCGCTTGCGGCGTGGTGTACCGCTGCGGCTGCGGCAGGATGCGCGGCGGGGAGCGGGGCGGCTGCGGCAGGAGCCGGCGCTGGCGGCGGGGAAGTCGCCGGCAAAGTTGATGTTTTGTCAGAATCTGGAATATCCGGGACGGGCTCGGTCGGCGGCTCAGATTCTGGGGCTGCCGATTCGTCAGAATTTGTCGCAGCAGCGCCAGCGTCTAGGGTTGCCTTCAATTTCCCAGAGAGCTCAGACACGTCTTCGCCTTGGCCAAGATCGTCGCGGTCGAGCATCCCGAGCAGAGTGTCGGTGGTCTTGAGCAGCAGGTCCACTAGCGGCGGGGTCACCGGGATCTCTCCCTCGCGCACCTTCGACATCAGCGATTCGCCGATGTGGGCAAGGCCCCCCAGGGTGGTGAGCTGGAAGAAGCCGGAAGCCCCCTTGACCGTATGGATGGCTCGGAACAGTTCGTTCAGGGTCTCCGAATCGGGACTTTCTTCCAGGGCCAAAAGTTTCTTCTGGGCCAGCTCGAGATTTTCCCGGCTCTCTACGACGAATCCGTCCAGGAGCTCCTTGGTTTCCGCGTCCATCGGCCTCCGCCAGTGATCAAGTGAGGAACAACGTTTGATTGTTTCCCAAATTCTGTCGGAAGCGCAATCAGAAAAGAAGAAAAAACGAGTAACAACTCTCGAATGTGCCTAAGAGGAAGTTCGCTTTGTTAACAAACTTCCAGAAATCAGCCCAACAGCAGTTTTAGGTAGAACAGCGGCGACGTGAGCGCCTTGCGGGTCACGGTACCAGCCAGCATTCCCGAGATGGTGTCGCGCACGTGCTGGGAGCGGTGCGCCTTGCCCAGCACGAAGTTCAGCAGCCACTTGGACTTGCCGATCTTCTGCAGCTTGTGGGAGAGCATGATCTCGCGCCCAAACTTGCCCCAGAAGAGCTCGTCGTAGCGCTGCAAGGCGGCTTCGGTGGGCTCTTGGCCTGCCTTGAGAATCTCGGCGATGGTCAGGGCCGCCTGACGCCCCGAATGCATGGCTTCCCCGATGCCTTCTCCCGTAAAGGGATCAATGAGGGCAGCGGCATCGCCCACCAGCACGAATCCATCGCCGTACATCTTGCGGCGCTTGGAGCCAAAAGGCAGCGGCCACTGGGCGGCGTTGGGCTCCATGGGCTTTGCGTTCTTGAAACGCTCGCAGAAACGCGGACTTGCGATGGCGCGGCGAAGCAGCTCGCGAGCATCCAGATTTCGCTTCAGGCGTTCTTCTTCCAGGATGCCGAGTCCCACGTTGGCGGTGCCGTCTTCCAGCGGGAAAATCCAGAAGTAGCCAGGGACGATTTCATCAATGAAGTGCAATTCGATGTTGGGAGTCAGGCCTTCGACGCCGCTCCAGTATTGGCGAACCGCGGTGCACCAATGTTTGGGATCTTTGAAGTAACGCCCGGTAGCCTTGGCCACCAGCGAATTCCAGCCGTCGGCGCCAATCACCACCTTAGCGCGATATTCTTCCGGGGCCTCGCTTTCAAATTCCTGTCCTTTGACGCCGACCACCTTGGAGCCCTCAAAGAGGACCTCGGTGACCTTGAACTTCTCGCGGGTGGGAATGCCCTGCGACTTGGCGTGCTGGAAAAGGAAGTTGTCCAGCACCTTGCGGCGGATCACGTAGCCGTCGATCTTGCGATCGAAGCCGGGAGGCGTGTAGTCGATCTGAATCTGATCGCCCTTGGGACTTGAGAAGATCACTCCGTCGCAATGGCCGTGGGGAAGCTTGAGCACCTCTTCCATGAGTCCAAGCTCTTCCAGCACGAACTGGCAACGCCCAGCCAGACCGTCGCCGCAGATCTTGTCGCGCGGGAAGGTACGCGCTTCCAGGAGCGCTACAGTAAGTCCTTGGCGTTGGCAGTAGGCAGCAGCGATGCTGCCGGCAGGCCCGGCCCCGACAATGACGACGTCAAACTCGTGGCGCACGATGGCTTGCTCATTCATGGCGGTCTCCGATTCGTTCAGGCCTAAAGTTCCTGTACCACTTCCCCGAGGATCTTGAGGGCGAAATTGGCCTCGTCCAGCGAGAGGTTGAGGGGCGGCAGCAGGCGCAGCACAGCACCGGCGCGGTAGATGATGAGCCCCTTGGCTCGCGCTGCATCGATGATCTTGGCCGGATCCACTGTGAGCTCCACGCCAATGAGCATGCCGCGACCGCGCACGCCCACGAACGGCCCTTCGGGACGACAAAGAGCGGCAAGCCCCTCGCGCAGATGCGATGCGACGGCGTTTTCACCTTCGACAAATCCGGGGGCAAAGAGCTGGTTCATGGTGGCAAGGCCCGCAGCCACCGAAACGGGATTGCCGCCAAAGGTGGAAGCGTGATCCCCCGGTCCCAAGTGCTCGGCCACGCGGGCCGAGACCAGCGTGGCACCCAGCGGCAGTCCGCCTCCCAAAGCTTTGGCCAGGGTGACGATGTCAGGCTCAAGCCCGATGCCCTTGTGAGCCAGGAACTCGCCGCAGCGGAAGATGCCGGTCTGGATCTCGTCCACGATCAGGAGGAAGCCGAACTTTTGCTGGAGCTCCTTGAGGGCCACCAAAAACTCCGGAGTCGGCTCTAGTACACCGCCTTCAGCGAGGATGGGCTCCAGCATCACGGCGGCAGTATGGGCGCCGACGCTCTTCTTCAGGGAATCGACATCATTGAAGGTGAGGCGTACGAAGCCCGGCAGCAGCGGACCAAAGCCCACCTGGATGCGATCCTGGCCGGTGGCCGACATGGCGCCGTAGGTGCGCCCGTGGAAGGACTGCGCGAAGGTGGCTACCTCGTGGCGCCAAGGCGAGCCGGTGGCGTGCCAGAAGCGACGGGCGAACTTGATGGCCGCCTCGTTGGCTTCGGTGCCCGAGTTGCAGAAGAACACCCGTGACAGGCCGCTCTTTTCGCACAGGAGCTTGGCAAGCTTCCCCTGGCCTTCCATGTAGAAGACGTTAGACGTGTGGATCAGTCGCGAGGCCTGCTCGGCAATGGCCGCGGTCACCGCCGGAGGACAGTGCCCCAGCGCGTTGACCGCGATGCCCGACATCAGGTCGAGGTACTTGCGACCGTCCTCGTCCCACACCCAGGAACCTTCGCCGCGGGTCAGGGCCAGCGGGAGGCGCGTATAGGTCTGAAGAATATGGCTCTTTTCCAGTTCCTGGGCGGATGACATATCACACTCCATTGAATTGTTGGGTCAACTCCTCGAGGGATCCGGCATGGAAGATGCGCCAGGTGTCGGGGGAGCAGTCCTCGTCTTCCACGAGGTCGATGGTGACGCCGTGAGATTCCAGGCGGTGGAAGGCAAAAGCCCGGTCTTCCAGTAAATAGGCGCTCACCTTGGGGTGGATCACCAGAATCAGCTTCTTGGCGCCGTTCTTAACGATCGAGCGGCGAATCCAGCGGTCGATGGAGGCGGTCACGGAGGCCGCTGACAGAACCTGTCCAGAGCCTTCGCAGGTGGGGCAGGTCACCGAGACGGTGCGCACCAGCTGCTCGCGCACGCGCTTCCTGGTCATCTCCACCAGGCCGAACTGGCTGATCTGCGAAGCCACCGTAATGGGGGCGCGGTCGGAGCGCACGCACTTCTTAAACTCGCGCAGCAAGCGATCCTTGTCGTCCTCGGACTCCATGTCGATGAAGTCGATGACGATGATGCCACCCAAGTCGCGCAGGCGGATCTGCTTGGCGATCTCCTTGCAGGCCGCGATGTTGGTGTCGAGGATGGTGGCCGCCTGGTCGTCCTTGCCGACATTGCGGCCGGTGTTGACGTCGATGGTGGTCATGGCCTCGGTGGTCTCAATGATCAGGTGCGAACCCTTCTTGATCCAGACCTTCTTATGGTAGACCTTCTGAACGTCCTGCTCCAGTTCGAAGGCGTCGAACAGCGGCAGCTTCTCGTCGTAGTAGTGGATGCGGCTGGAGAGCTCGGGGGAAAGCTCGCGAATGTAGGCGCGGATGGCGCGGAACTCATCGGCGTCGTCCACGACAACCTTGTCCACGCGCTCCGAGAAATAGTCGCGCAGGATGCCCACGGCGGCTTCGGTCTCGGCCAAAAGCAGGGCGGGAGCCTCCACTTCGCGGGCCACGGCCTTGCAGAATTCCCACTTCGACTCGAGCATGGCCATTTCGGCGCGGAATTCTTCTTCAGTTTCCTGCAGGCCGTTGGTGCGCACGATGTAGCCCACGTCGGGACAGCCGCGCAGATCCTGCACCAGCTTCTTGAGGCGACGACGGGCACTGTGGTCGCGGCTCTTCTTGGAAACGCCGATGAAGTTCGAGTTCGGCATGCACACCAGGAAGCGCCCGGCGATGGAGAGATAGCCGGTGACCTTGGCGCCCTTCATGGAGATGGGCTCCTTGACGATCTGCACCAATATCTCCTGGCCTTCGCGCAGGAGCTGGTCGATGGGCTTCTCGGAAGCGCGCTTGCGCGGGTCCTCGTCGGAGTCTTCGTCGTCATCCGCTTGCGCTGCGGCGTCGAAGGCGGGGCAGACGTCGCTAGCGTGGATGAAGGCAGCCTTCTCCAGACCGATGTCGATGAAGGCGGCTTGCATGCCGGGAAGCACGCTGACCACACGACCCTTGTAGATATTGCCGACGATGCGCGTCGATTCGGGCCGGTCCACCACCAGTTCGGAGATGCGGCCATCCTCCACGAGCGCAATGCGCTTCTCGTAGGGGGATACGTTGATGAAGATGTCTCGTCTCACGTGAAAATCCTGGAAACGGACCCGAGCCGCCATAGAGCGGTCGTGATCCAGTGTAGAAGCCGATGAATCGAGGAGCGGCAGGCCATTTTCGATCATTGCGAAAACGTCATCCTGACGAACCCAGAAGCCTTGCGGACCGCAGCGGGCGAATTGTCCTTTGCGGTCGCAAAGATTCAAGTGTAGGAAAATCTATCCCCGATACACTTCGGCACCTGCGTCCACAAACTTCTCGCTCATCTCGCGCATACCGGATTCGGGGTCGGCAGCGGCGGCCGTTTCGGCGGCGGCGTACTTGCGAACATCTTCGCTGATGCGCATGGCGCAAAAGTGCGGCCCGCACATGGAGCAGAAGTGGGCCAGTTTGGCTCCCTCGGCAGGCAGCGTTTCGTCGTGGTATTCGTGAGCCCGCTCGGGATCCAGTCCCAAATTGAACTGGTCGCGCCAGCGGAACTCGAAGCGCGCCTGAGACAGGCAATTGTCCCGATAGACGGCTCCTGGGTGTCCCTTGGCGAGGTCGGCTGCGTGGGCGGCGATCTTGTAGGCCACCACGCCGGCCCGTACGTCTTCCTTGTCGGGAAGCCCCAAATGTTCCTTGGGGGTGACGTAGCAGAGGAGTGCGGTGCCGTACCAACCAATCTGGGCGGCGCCGATGGCGGAGGTGATGTGGTCGTAGCCGGGGGCGATGTCGGTGACAAGCGGCCCCAGGGTGTAGAAGGGAGCCTCGTCGCAACAGGCGATCTGCTTTTCCATGTTCTCCTGGATGAGATGCATGGGCACGTGGCCGGGGCCTTCAATCATCACCTGGCAGTCGTGCTTCCAGGCGATCTTGGTGAGCTCCCCGAGGGTCTCCAATTCGGCGAACTGGGCGGCGTCGTTGGCGTCGGCGATGGAGCCCGGGCGCAGGCCGTCTCCCAGCGAGAAGGCCACGTCGTAGGCGCGGCAGATCTCGCAGATTTCCTCAAAGTGGGTGTAAAGGAAGTTCTCCTGATGATGGGCCAGACACCATTGCGCAAGGATGCTGCCGCCGCGGCTCACGATGCCGGTCATGCGGTTTGCCGTCATGGGGATGTAGTGCAGCCGCAAACCAGCGTGGATGGTGAAGTAGTCCACCCCCTGCTGGGCCTGCTCGATCAAGGTGTCGCGGTAGATCTCCCAGGTGAGCTCATGGGCCTTGCCGTCCACCTTTTCCAGGGCCTGGTAGATGGGCACGGTGCCAATAGGCACCGGCGAATTGCGCAGGAACCATTCGCGCGTCTCGTGGATGTTCTTGCCGGTGGAAAGATCCATGGCGGTGTCGGCGCCCCACTTGAGCGACCAGCGGAGCTTCTCGATCTCTTCGGGGATGGAGCTTGCCAGGGCGGAGTTGCCCAGGTTGGCATTGATCTTGACCAGGAAATTGCGCCCGATGGCCATTGGCTCCAGTTCAACATGGTTGATGTTGGCAGGAATCACAGCCCGGCCACGAGCCACTTCGTCGCGCACGAATTCAGGAGTGATGATCCGCGGGATGGCGGCCCCGAAGGAGTTGCCGCGCGCCTGGAAGAAGCGGCTGTCCCGGCCTGAAGTTTCCGAAAAGCGCTCCATCTGCTCGGCAAGCCCCTGACTCTCGCGGATGGCCACGTATTCCATCTCAGGGGTGATGATGCCGCGTCGGGCATAGGCCATCTGAGTGGCGGCAATGCCGGGCTTGGCGCGCCGCACCGGCTTCCAGCCAGGGATGCGGGCGGTTTCGGGCACGGTGTCGCCGCGCGCCTCAATCCACTCGCGCCGCACCTCGGGGATGCCCTTTTCGGGATCCTGATGGAATTCCGGGTCGGACCAGGCGCCAGCGGTCTCGTAGAGCTTCACCGAGCCGTTCTCGCGCAAGGTGCCGTCGGGGAGGCGGGTGTCTTCCAGGAAGACTTCCTTCATGGGTACGCGAATGCCGTGAGGACCTTCCACCACGCAACGTCCGATGGTTCCCTTCATCATTGGTCGATCGATCAAAAGATCCTCCGCATCCGAAAGCCGAACAGGAGGGAAGGACCGATTCCTTCCAGAACTCCCTACGGCGGCATGATCCGCATCAGGTGGCAGGGTGGCGGCCTCGCATCGGCACGTCTCAGCCCGCAGCGTGCGGACCCCCCCGTCTGGAATCCTCTAAGCTACATCTGTGAAGGAGGGGCGTCCAGAGCAATCCTAAAACTCGTGGGGGTATGCTTGAGCTTCTACAACATTGAGTTTTGAAGATGTGATACGAATCACATTCCTTTTTGCAATTAGAGGTTATTATTACGTATGCGCATTAGGCGTTAAGTGTTTGCGTGCGCAGCATTACTTTCTGTAACGGATGGCTTATGCGGACATATCCTGTATCTCACATTCCTCTTTTCTTGTTTTTGCTGACGGGGTTTGGTTTTTCCCAGAACACCACTTCTCCGGTTTCCTCTTCCTTAAGGCTTCCCCCCGCACATCTTTCGCTTGTGCCTCCGCACGTCCTTCACGGCTGCCTGGATAGCCTGGATACGGCGTCCTTGACTCAGGGGTTAACGGCCCTGGCCTCCCAGTCGGGAGCTTTCAAGATTTCCAAAGACGCCAAGGGTTTCTTGCGCCTTTCCGTGGACTCCTCTTCGGGTCTTTGTCACCTCAATGCCTTCGTGCAGGAGGACGATGTGCTTTTGGAGAGTCATCGTCTGCTGACTCCTGGCGAGAAAGCTTCCGTCTCCAGTTGGGATGGTTTACTTACCGAACTTTCGCGCTCGTGGCTTGCTCGCAAGTCCGCACGTTTGGAGGTAAGCACTACGCCTTCGGGAATCGATGTCTACCTGTCCGGAAATCTTGCCGGAAAGACTCCTCTTGCCCTGGCGTCGTTGATGCCTGGAGCTATGCCTCTGCACCTGATCGCTTCCGGCTGGAACGACATCCGGGATACTCTTCGCCTGGAGGGAGGATCTCTCCTTCACCGCGACTACGCTCTTACCCGCAGCCAGGCGTGGCTTGACTCGGTGCACCGCGCCGAGGTGGCGCATCGCCGCGACAGTATTTGGACTGCCGCCCGCAGCACACCGGCCCAGGCGCTTCCCGACCTCTTTGCACGGCTTGGGAAGATCTCCATGCCTGCTGGTCGCCAGAGCGTGGCGGTGCTTCCCTTTCAGAGCATTGGGACAAAATCTGGCGGATATGATCCTGGCGTGATGGCGGCCGAGTACGGCGTTGCCTACTTCACGAAGAATCCGCGTTTCACGGTGGTGGAGCGCGATGGGCTGAATTGGCTGTTGAAGGAACAGGCGTTGGCGCTCTCTGGCGCCGTGAGCGATTCCGGCGCGGCAGTGACGGGGCGTCTGGTGGCGGCACGCTATCTGGTGACGGGCACCGTGACTACGACCGGCCGGACTCAGAGTTTCGCGGCACGCCTGGTGGATGTGGAGACGGGTGAGATCGTCTCGGCAGCGGTCGCCACGGTGGGGAACGACGGCTTGGAGGAGCTCTATCGCACCGCCATCGG
>DAIPHW010000080.1:0-10500 GCA_036771135.1 Fibrobacterota bacterium
TTGCAAAAGCACCCAGGCGGTGTCGCCGAGCCACGCCACGGCACCGACCTTGGCCCCGGAAACGACCGAAGTGTCGCCGCGCAGCGCGAGCAGGGGAGAGGTAACGGCATCGCTCCACAGGATTGCAGAATCGCTTTGCACCAAGGCTGCGTGTTGGCCCGGCCACACGCCCCGAAAGGCACGGCTCGTGTCGACTGGCGCCAAGGCGGCGCCGGAAAGTCCGCGCCAAAGTCCTTTGGTGGCGGCGATCCAGAGGTTTGCGGCGCTGTCGCGGCCAATGCCGCGCACGGTCAGGAAGGAATCTGTCAGAGACGGCAGAGTGCAGGCGCTGCCGCAGGCGGCAAGCTTTTGCAGATGGCCCGTGGCCGAGAGTCCCCATGCCTCCAAGGAGTCGTTCCCCTTTAGGTGCCAAAGGATCTTGGCCGAATCGCTTGCGCCCCAAGCGCTGTCGGCATCTGTGGCCCATGTGGAAGGAATCGGTAGGTCGGTATTCGAAAGGCGTCGGACGATCTTTCCGGAGGAATCTGCCGAGGCTTTCCAGAAGGCCGAGAGGAAGCCTTTGCCGCTGCTGTTTAGGTTGGCCAGCGGAAAATATCCGTGCCCGTTCAGGTAGACGCCGCGCCAGAGGGGATAGTCGGCATTGGCGTTAGAAAGATGAAGCCCGGGCGATGCTGTCGTGATGGCGGCCCCGGCTCCAGTGATGCGGCTGAGCTGATCCTGGTAGTTGGTCACCCAGACGCTGCTAGAATCGCAGAGGAGCGAGGTCTCGAAGTTCCCGGGAAGCGTTTGCGCTTGGGAGAGGGCTGCCAGTGCTAGGAGATAGAAAGGGAACTTCACTGGTAATTTTCGAACTGGAAATCCACGGTGAAGTCCGCGGCGTTCTTGCGGAGCAGGCTGATGACTTCCTGCAGGTCGTCGCGGGACTTGCCGGTCACGCGCAGGTGATCACCAAGGTTCGCGATCTGCACCTTCAGTTTGGAATTCTTCACCAGAAGAACCGCCTTCTTGCCGTCGGGCTGCGGCACACCCGCCTTGAGCGTGGCCGTCTGGCGCACCGACATATGCCCGCCCGGTTCGAGCTTGCCCCACTCGAGCCCTTTGGCGCTGACGCCGCGCTTGATGAGCTTGGAATCGAGCACGTCCTTGAGCTGCTCCATCTTGGGCTCGTCATCTGCGGTCAGCTTGAGCGCCTTGCCGTCATATTCAATCAGGCACTTGCTGCCGCGGAAGTCAAAGCGCGAGGCCACTTCGCGACTCGCCTGGTCTACGGCGTTGCGCACTTCTTGGGAATCCACCTTGCTCACGATGTCGAATGAACAGTCCTTTGCCATCCATCCCAAGGTAATCGCTTTGCGCGGGTGCGACCTCAGTCGCCTTCGCTTTTGAGGCGGTAAAGGAAGGTCGCGGTGCGGCCACCGTGATCGAACCAGAGGTGGTCGACACTTTGGCGGGTCATGAAGATGCCGCGCCCGCGGGACAGGTGGATGCGGTCCATGGAGCGTGGATCGGGCAGGGCATCGGGGTTGAAGCCGGGGCCCGAGTCGTGAATGGCGAAACGGCACTCGTCGGCGCGCACGCTCCAGGCCACCCAGGCCTTGCCGTTCTTCTGGTTGCGCAGGCCGTGTTCGATGGCGTTAGCGCACATCTCGTCGGCGGCCAGCCGCAGCCGCTTGGCAATGCGCATGGGCCAGCCGGCCAGGGCCAGAGATGCGCAAAAGGATTCGGCGGCGGCGCTGGCTTGGGAAGCACCGCGGACCCGCCGCACTTGCAGTGGCGATCCCGGGAGAAAGCGCGCTAGCAGCTGGAAACGCCGCAGACGCGCGGGAAGGGTGAGCTCTAGGCACAGGAAGGTTCGGTCGTCTTCCTTGGCCGGGGCTTCGTTCAGCGATCGTTCGACGTATCCCAAGGATTCATCCAACGGTTGCCGACGCATCAACACTTCCTGGAGCGCGTCGTAGCCCTTGGTGGGACCCACTTCCAGGCCTTCGTAATAGCCGTCGGTGAAGAGGTAGAGCCGGTCCCTTTGGGCCAACTGCATGTGGGCGTCGCGGTAGTCGGCATCTTCCACGATGCCCACGAAGAGGCCGTGCGATTCCAACCGTTCCCAGCCGCCGTCAGCGTGTTCCAGAAGCGGCTTGGGATGGGCGGCACGGCAGTACACTAGCGAGTGGTCCACCAGGTCGAGGATCCCGTAGAAGGCCGTCACGTAGTGGCCTGGGGCCAGGCTCTTGCGCAGGTCTATGTTCATGTTGCGCAAGACTTGCGCCGGAGACTGGCTGACCAGGGCGTGGTGCTGGAAGCTCATCTTCACCATGGCGCCTTCAAAGGCGGCCGGCAGGCCGTGTCCGGAAACGTCGGCGATGAAGAATCCCAGACGATACTCGTCTAGCTGCACGAAGTCGTAGAGGTCTCCGCCCACGGGTCTAGCGGGCTCGTAGCGGATCTGGACCGTAAGTCCCGGCATGGCGGGGAGTTCCCGGGGCAGAATGCCGCGTTGGATCTCGCGGGCCACATCGATCTCGGCGGCCAGCGCGTCGGTGGCGCTCTTGAGGGCCGTGTTGCGGCTGGAAAGCTCTTCGTTGAGGAGCTTGAGGCGCGCCGAGGCTTCTTCAGCGCGGCGGCGCATCTGAGCCAGCTGGGTCACTTCCTGGAGGTGGAGTACGATCTCGTCGATGGCTCCGGAGGTGGACAGGACTGGGTACGTTCGTAGATCGAACAGGCGTTCGCGCTCATCCAGACGCAAGGGCCGCTCGCGCAGGGTGGTTCGCTCGGCCTCGTGGGCGATGATTTCCAAGTCTTCCTTAGAAAGTCCCCAGTGCAACAGCAGTGTGGAGATGTCCTGTCCCAGCAGGTCGCGGAAATCGCGCCCGGTCAAGCGCAGGAAGGCACGATTCACACGTTGAATGTGAAACGAGGCATCGACCACCACGATGGGATCGATGTGGTCAAAAATCGTCTCCAGGTGGCGCTTGGAGCGCAATATCCCACGGTTGCGAAGCGGAAAGAAGAACCAGCCCAGGACCGCCCCAAGGATGATCATGCCAAGCAGTAACAGTGTCGTATTCACAGGTCCGCCAAGAGCAATAAGGCGTCTTCCTGGTTGTCTGGATAGTAGGCTTTGCGCCGACCGACGCGACGATAGCCCAAGCCTTGGTAAAGCGCTAAGGCTGCAACGTTTCCAGCGCGCACTTCCAGATGGGCGATGGTGCCGCCCCGACCTTTGGCCCAGGCGTGCGCTTCCCTCATGAGTCGTTTGGCCCATCCGCTGCGCCGCGAGGTCGGATCGACCCCTATGGTTCCAATGTGCAGTTCGTCAAGGACCATCCATGTGCAAAGGTAGCCCACCATCGTTTCCTCGACGAGGACGACGCGCGAGAAGCCGTTGTCTTGACGCAGCAGTTCTCCCTGAAAGTTCGCCGGCCCCCACGGGTGAGGCTGACAGCGTTCGTCCAGCTCCGTCACGGCGATCAAGTCTGTCATCAACATGGGACGCAGCAATGATGGGGTGCCGGGAGCGAAGTCCATCACGGATCTCTGGTGAACCAGGGACGTCGCGGTCCTAATAGGATGCGTGCTCGTCCCTTCAAGGTGATGTCCAGGTGCCCTTCGCGTCCCAGGTCGGGACGCGGTTCGCCATCTACTTGCAGCGGAATCTCGCCGTTCCATTTGGCGTGGACGGCATCGGTGTGCCAAGTCGGTAGGAAGACGCGCGCGCTGGCTCGAGCTAGCGGGGCAAAAACGCTTCCCGGAGCCAAGGCCAGGTAATGCAGCAGCGAAGGGATGGGGAGAATTGAAAGCTTGCCGTCGTCGGGGCGGGTCCCGGGGGAGCGGAGCGTCCCACCGGCGTAGCTTGAGATATTGAGGAATAGCACCGAACAGGAGCCGGAGAGGTCGACCGAGGTGTGACCTTGGGAACCGGCCTCTACGCGGAAATTCTTTAGCCGAAGCCCCAAGTTGGCGAGTCCGGCCTTGATGTAGTAGAGCTTATTCCAGGTCACGCTCTGGATGGATTTCCGGGTGCGGTACTGGGAGAATCGGCGCGCCACGGCGGCGTCCAGTCCGACCGAGAGGTAGTTGGCCAGGACGGTCTTGCCATTGACGTCCCACAGATCGATTTCTGCGGTCTGGTCCTTCAGGAAAGCGGAAAGCAGCGCTTTGGTCCCGCGCCACTTGAAGGTGCGCACCAGCTTGAGCTCCTGCGCCATGTCATTGCCGGTTCCCAATGGAAAAAAACCGATGGCGGCGTCGGGATGTTCGGCCTGCAAGGCTCCGTCCAGGGCCTGACCGACGGTTCCGTCGCCACCGGCCACGATGAGGCGGTCGTGATCCTTGAGTAAGGCGGCGACCTGCTCGCGAAGGCCTTCCGCCTTGGTCGTCTCCAGAGTCCAGGCTTCGCTAGGGATGCCGAGCTCTTCCAGCATCTGAGGCAGCTGCTGGAGGATGATCAATCCTTTGCCGCTTCCCGAGACGGGGTTGACGAGAAAGGCGTATCTGTGACCGAAGCGAGACACTCTAGCAAACATAAATCGTGGATCAGCGCAACTGCGTAAAGAGGATGCTGGTATCGGAACGAGAAAAGACATGCGCGCTCAATGTCATGGCATGCACGTGGCCGTCGCGCGTGGCGGCTTCCAGTTGGTATAGGCTCAGGGAGTCCGAAAGGATAACTGGGGAAACGATCAAGAAGTTTTCAATGGAGGTGTCCCATGTCAGCGTGTCCCAAGCCGCAGACGTGTCGGTATCGCGGCGCATCCGCAGGGATGAGACTGCCGCCGAAGGGTTCCGGACCTGGATTCGCGACCACCAAGCGTTGCTTCCCCCCTTCACATAGAGCGAAGGGGCTCCATCGGAGACTCCCGAAAGCCCTTGGCAGGAGACGAAGCTCCACTCTCCGGCGTAGCGTCCGGCTTGCGCTCCCATCAGTTCGGTGGCCGGAGCGCCTCCCAGGTCGATGCCACAGTCGTCGTCGGGACACTTGTCGACGATGCGTACGTAGGTCTGCTTCCAGCCTGAGTTGGTGCGGGCTCGCACCAGGGCGCATTGGCCACAGATGCGCCCGCCGTTCCATTGCCCTTGCAGGTCGCCTGGAAGCCGACTCACCTGGATGGCGGCGTAGTGGGTGATGCCGGTGGCGCCGTAGTTGCAGGCGCCTCCAGTGCTTGGAGTGTTATTGCCGACTCCTCCGTAGGTGGTGACGTCTCCCCAGCCGCCAGAGTTGTCCACCACCGGAAGGCTTGGCGTGGAGGCGTCGCAAATGCCGTTGCAGGTGCCGGATGTGTCGGTGCGGGCGTTCTCTGCCGTTGTCTGGAGCACGGTGTTTTCCCGGCTGCAGGCACCCAGGAGCAGGACTGCGCAGGCAAAGAACTGGCGACGATCGAGCATCAGAGCCCCATGTGGAAGAAGATCCCGTCCTTTTGCACCTTGACGTCCTTGAGCAGCAGCTTGGTCAGCCGCTCTCCGAACTTCTTGCGGTCGAGCTGGTAGATCTTGTAGCGCTTCACTGACAAATTCAGGATTTCGGCCACGGCCTCGGCGGAGAGGTCGCTCACTTCGGGGGTGACTCCGGGAATCTTGAGCTCGCGCACAGTCAGATGCGAGATGTAGATGGCACCGTCGGTCGAATCGTACTCGGGAACTGTTGAGACGGCGAGGCTTCCCTTGAGGGAAAGAAACCCGACCTTTACATAGGCCGGGAGCGTCAGGCCGACGGCGTTCTCTTCGGGATAGAGCTTCACCTCGGCCTGGCCGACGTGAAGCTTGGCGATTCCTAGGGAGCGTTCATAGGGAAAGCCGGTCTTCTGGTCCACCTGCTTCTGGAGATCTTCCGTAGGCACCTCGAAGCCAAAGCCTTCGGAACCGATCCGGAAGGGGCCGGCGCAACCGGCCAGCAGGACCAACGTCGCCAGCGCCAGGTGCAAGGGCAGGATTTTCATGTCACGCAGCATAGCAATCGCCAGAGGCATGATGGCAAAGACTCGGACGCAGCGGGCTTTCGGTTGGCTAACTTAGGAAGATGCCTGGTCTGCATGCCTTTCTCCTGGGACATCCTGTTTCCCATTCGCTTTCGCCGCTACTTCAGAACGCGGCGTTTTCCTGGGCCGGATTCGATGCCCGCTACGCCACCCTGGACGTCCCCGAAGGCGAGATCGACGCGACCCTCGCGCGGCTAGAGGCGGATGCCAACGTGGTGGGATGTAATGTCACCGTCCCGCATAAGGGAAACGTCTACCGCTGGCTTCTGGAAAACGGAAGGACGCTCCATGCTTCGGCGCGCCTCTACGAGGCGGTGAACACCCTGTGGCGGGATGCCGAGGGGAAATGGCAGGGAGATTCGACAGATTTTGACGGATTTCTCCACAACTTGCGCAAGAACGTTTGTCCCGGCGGCCATCCCTTTCGCGACGAGGCGGCTTTCGGAAACTGGCTGGCGGGCCTTGATGTAGCCATCTTGGGGGCTGGCGGATCGGCGCGCACCATTGCGCGCGGACTCTGCAACGACTCGCAATTTTCTCCCCGCACCGTTGAGGTCTTTTGCCGCACTCCCGCCAAGGCGGTAGGAATCGTGCCGCCGGAGCATATCCATCCTCTAACAGAATTTGTCGCCTGGAACAAGGGACGCCCGAGTCTTGTGATCCAGACCACCACTGTGGGCATGGCAAGCGGCGACGGGGCAGGGAGCTCTCCCGTTCCCGAAGACGCGCTGGAGCCCGGGCAAGTGGCCTGCGACATCGTCTACAAGCCGCTGGAGACGCCGTTTCTTTCGCACGCTCGCGCCCGAGGAGCCCTGGGCGTGTCGGGCATTGGCATGTTGGTGGGGCAGGGGGCGGTGTCCTGCCGCAAATGGCTGCTGGAAGCCGGCATCTCGAAAGACATATTTCCCCTGATGGACACGATGGAACAGGCTCTCGCCGAGGTACAGTCATGAACGTCTACTTCACGGGCTTCATGGCCACCGGAAAAAGTCGCGTGGGTAGCCGCGTGGCCGAACTTCTTGAGGTGCCTTTCGAGGACACCGACCGCTACATCGAGGCGCGCCATCGCAAGACCATCCCCGAGATCTTCGCCGAGCGCGGCGAGGCGGCTTTTCGGGAGCTGGAAATCCAGGCCCTGGAGGAACTCTCGGCCGAAGGGCCGCGCGTGATCTCGCTGGGCGGCGGCACGCTGCTGCACCCTAAGGCGCTTCCCATCCTGCGGCGCTCGGGCATCCTGATCGGACTGCGCGCTGCTCCAGAGGTGATTTCTGATCGCGTCTCGCGCAAGGAGAATCGCCCCTTGCTCGCCGGTCTTGATCCTGCTGAGCGTTTGAACAAAATCCGTCTAATGCTTGCCGAGCGGGCTCCCTACTACGCCCAGGCCGACTTTCTGGTGGAGTCCTCCGAAGCGGTGACGCGCGAGGAGCTGGCCGACCGCATCGTGGCCATGCTGGAGCCCTGGCGCTCCAAGGCGCTCACGGTTGAATTGGGCGGAAGCCGCAGCTATCCCATCTTCGCCGGGACGAACATCGCACGCTTCTTGCCGAGCCTCCTGGAGCATAAGGGGCTGGGACGCCCTGTGGTGGTGGCCGATGCCACCGTGGCTAAGGCCCAGGCGCAGGTGCTCGACGAATGGCGGCAGGCCATTCCGGGGCTTCCCGTTTTCCTGGTGCCTTCGGGAGAGGTCCACAAGACCTGGGGGCAGGCGGGGGAGATCCTCGGCTGGCTCCTGGAGCAGGGACTTGATCGTTCCTCTTGCCTCGTGGCCTTCGGCGGCGGCGTGGTCGGTGACATGGCGGGCTTCGCGGCCGCCTGCTACCAGCGCGGCATCGACTTCGTGCAGGTTCCCACTACGCTTCTGGCCATGGTGGATAGCTCGGTGGGCGGCAAGACCGCGGTGGATCACCCTTTGGGCAAGAACATGCTCGGGGCCTTCCATCAGCCGCGCCTGGTGCTTGCCGACATGGAGATCCTCCAGACCCTGCCGGAGCGGGAATATCTCTCGGGCATTGCTGAGGTGGTCAAGTACGGCGTGATCCTCGATGAGAGCTTCTTTCGCTGGCTTGAGAACAACGCCGCCGCTCTGTTGCGACGCGATCCGTGGGCGGTGGCTCATGCCGTGCGCGAGAGCTGCCGCATCAAGGCCGAGGTGGTGGCCCGCGACGAGCACGAGCACGGCGACCGGGCCCTGCTCAACTACGGGCATACCTTCGGGCATGTGCTGGAATCACTGACCCACTACACCGGACTGCTGCACGGCGAAGCCGTCGCCCTGGGCATGCGCGCGGCCGGGAGGCTTGCCACCCTGCGCGGCCTGTGGAGTGCTGATCAGGAAATCCGCCAGAACGCCCTCTTTGCAAGCTTCGGACTTCCTGCTGCCTTCTCGCCCATCCCGCGTGAACAGGCCTGGGCCCTGATGGCCCACGACAAGAAGGCCAAGGCTGGCCGGGTGCGCTTCGTGCTGCCTGTCGGCATCGGGCACGGCAAGGTGGTCTCGGATGTGATCCAGGACGACGTCGATCGCGCTTGGCTTGCGCTGGAGGATACGCTTTGACAGTTCTTGTCACCGGCGGCTCCGATGCCCTCTCTTATCAGGTTCTGAAGCTCCTTCACAAGGGACAAGGACCCTTGGTCGCCGCCGGTCGCCGCGGTGAGATCTCTGGTCGGGTGCGCGCTGATGCCGTCTACGTGAAGGCCGATCTTCGCGATCCGCGCCTCGTGGAGAATCTTCTTTCGGTCTGGAAGCCCGAGCGCATCTACCACTTGGCTGGCATGCACGCCGTGGGGGAGGGGGATAGCGACCCCATCGCCACCCTGGACGCCAACCTGGAGATGACTCACAACCTGCTTTCCGCGGCCCGCCGCAACTGCCCGGCGGCGCGCATCCTGGTCTTGAGTTCAGGAGACGTCTACGGGCGCGGCAGCTCCGATCCGCGAACCGAAGAGGAACTTCCCACCCCGCTCTCGGTGCTGGGCGTCTCCAAGGTTGCCGTGGAAGCGCTGTGCGGCCAGGCCGCCCGCGCCTACGGACAGCATGTGATGGTGGCGCGCCTCTTTAGCCACATCGGTGCCTACGAAAGCCGGCGCTATCTCTTTCCGCAGCTAGCGGCGCAACTGGCCCGCATCCGCCTGCTCAAGGGAGAGACCGTTGTCTATGCCGGGGATCTCGATCTCTTGCGCGACATTCTCGACGTGCGCGACGCCGCTCGGGGCCTTCAGACGCTGATGGAGAACGCCCCTCCGGCCACCATCGCCAACGTCTGCTCGGGAAATGCCCTGCCGTTGCGGCTCTTGGCCGATGACTTAGTTTCCCTCACCGGCCTTTCGGTGCAGATCCGCCTAGATCCGCGTCGCGAGCGCCAGAACGAAATCCCCTTCCTGTGCGGTTCCAACGCGAAGCTGCGGAACTTCGGATGGAAGCTTGAACACAAATTGCGCGATTCCCTGCGCGATCTCTGGACGGAGATGCTCGACAGGGTCTCTGGAGAATTGAAAGGAAACGGATGATTAGCATTTGGCTGTGGCGGCTTACGGGCCTGGCCATCTTTGAAGGACGTCTTTTTCGCACCGGTGCGGCGGCCATTCTCGCTGCCCTGGCGGTCTTCTTCATCATGCCGCCTTATATCCGGCTTTTGAAGAAGCTCGACTTCACTTCTGACCTCGACGACGAGGGCATTCCGGTCGCCCCCATCATGGGAGGGCTGCCGCTAGTGCTCACGGTGCTTGTGGTGTCGCTCATCTTCGCGCTTCCGGTGATCCCGGTAATCGCCATCCTGGTGATTCTCGCGAGTTACGCGGCTGTGGGCATGGTTGACGACATCGCCAAGATTCGTTCCAAGCGCCTGATCGCCCAAGGCAAGCTAAAGCGCGCCGACTACATGGCCAAGGCCGATGGCATCTCCATCAAGGTGCGGCTCTTCCTCTACTTCGCCCTTTCCCTGGTGGTGGCCTACGCCGTGCATCGCTTCGTGCCGCACCTGCGCGAAGGCCATTTGGCCATACCGTTCATCAAGCCGTCGGTTTATGTCCTGGACCTTCCTGGCTGGGCCTTTGTGCTCTTCATGTCCTTCGTGGTGGCCGCTACCGCCAACGGGGTGAACTTCACCGACGGTCTCGACTCCCTCGTCACGGTTCCCATCATCACCTGTGCCTTCTTTGCCGGCGTGGTGGCCTACATCTGCGGCAACGCCATCTGGTCGCACTACCTCTTCCTGCCGCACTTGCCGCAGGTGGACGAGCTCTTCATCGTGGCGGGCGCCATGATCGGGGCCTTGGGCGCCTATCTCTGGTACAACTGCCCGCCGGCCTCCATCTACATGGGCGACACCGGTTCCATCGGCTTCGGCGGGGCCATCGGCATGATGTTCATCTTCGTGAAGGCCGAACTGTTCCTCCTGGTGGTGGGCGTGGTTTTCTTCGCCGAGGCCATTTCGGTCGCTGTTCAGATCGGTTATTTCCACGCCACTGGAGGCAAACGCTTCTTTCGCATGGCTCCTATCCATCACCACTTCCAGATCGGCCTCAAGGA
>DAIPHW010000081.1:0-10348 GCA_036771135.1 Fibrobacterota bacterium
GCCACTTAGAATAAGTAAAAAAAGCAGGTTAGGACATATAGATGCCCTTCGTGGAATTGCAGCCTCCTATGTATTCCTTTTTCATCTCACCAAAGTACCAAACCCCGCCCCAAATCTACCAAGATGGGCGACTCAGCTACTTGCGTCTGGGTGGTCCGGAGTTACGTTATTTTTCGTGTTAAGCGCTTGGACGTTGGCGATGACTCGCGATGCACGCAATTCCGAAGATCGTCCCGATCTGCGATTTCTTGTAAGGCGTTTTTTTCGCATCGCACCACTCTACTACTGCTGGCTAGTATTCATGGTCATTCACAATTACGGAATCAGCGGCTTTTTTCATCTAAAAGAACGCGTCATCTCCTACATCACATTCACTTATAACTTCTACCCTCCATGGCAACAGGGGGTCGTCTGGGCGAGTTGGACACTCGGCGTGGAAATGGTCTTCTACGCTCTGTTTCCTATGGTATGGAAGCTTACTCGGTCTGTACGTTCAGCTACAGGATTTCTTGGAGCCTCCCTTATAGCGTCTTGGATTATCCAATTAGTAGTCTACCACGTCATGGATGAAACTAGCGCCAATACTTATGTTGCACTCAGTTTAGCAACCTCCCTACCTGCATTTGGCTTCGGGATTCTTGCATTCCGAATCCAGGCAGCCTCCACGAGGCCAGAGCGACTAAAAGCTTGGAGAATCCCCTTGCTTATAATTGGTGGACTCACTTGGTGCATTCTTCTTTCTCAAGAACCAACATGGGGTGTGAGGGCATTCTTTCAGCCGTTCGCCTACACGAGTATTTTGCTAGGGATTCACGCAGCTCCACCGAGGTGGCTATCGAGTACTGTTATGTGCTTCCTTGGCAAAATCAGCTATTCGCTATACCTGAACCACCCATATTTAGTATATTCGCTTGCGCCACTTTTTTTGCTATATAACGGCTGGTTTAATCCCGAGTCTGGAATATCCTTCGTACTTTCCGTATTGACAGCTGGAAGTCTTTTGGTTGTGATATCTTATGGGACTTGGCGATGGATTGAAGAGCCGGGCAACCGCTTGGGCAGGAAAATTCTAGCGCATATACCTGAACAATCCTCTTCACAGGGCAGAACAGCATAGCATAATGAGCCCTCAATCATGATTGGATTACAAGTGGGGGGATGATGCAATGTGCATATTTGCTAAAGCCTCTTTCTGCCCTGCAAAAGGATGCTTTCCTTGATTATATGGAAGGCTGAAAGCTTACGAAATATCATTTTTATGATCCTCGCCGGAATGAATCAACCATCAGATAATCCCGTGGCAACGGCGTTTACTATAAATTCAGAAATTGCAGCAAAATATTATATCTCATATTCCCAAGAATGTACCTGATTGCGAAGATTTCGCAACTTCGCATAATTTATATTATGTTAACCAATCTATTGGCTCGCAAGCCAATGTGCTTCATGCGTGTGGAAGCAAATGCACGCGGCATTGGTTGAGGATTCTTTGAGGGCAGCTTAGGCCGGCTCCGAGAAAGCTCCATAACCGCGCCAGCCCCTTTGGCTCCCACAAAACGGCGGCATTGCGAGGCAGGCTATCCTGTGCACCACGAAAAGCGGTGGCATCGGACAAGGGGGAACGCGCCTCCACAAGCGAGGAAAGATTTGCTGTAGATACGTCTTCGCCAGAGCGGCAGGATGCCACGAGCAAGGCGGTCTGCGGAAAGGATGCGGAAACCGAAAGCAAATCGCCGACAAATCCGGCGCCAGGAAAACTGCGCGCGATCGTGGGGCAATCCGATGGAAGAATTGCCGCTAACGCCGGATCGGAAACGACAAAGACCTCGGAGCAGAAGGCTTCCAAGCGTCGCACGGCCGCCAAGGCCGGATCAGCATCCATGGCTCCGGCCACCAGTCCAACCAGCGGATGCTGCCAACGCTCCCCTATCAGCAACTCTTCCAGATGCGCAGCGAGTCCCGACACGTCATCTGTGGAAAAGAAGGGGATTCCCCCAGGCGGCGTGCGAAGCGGTGGCGTCTCCCCCACCAGGGCGCAGGCTCCCCTCATGGCATCTACAGATTCGTCACCGCGCAGGCAAAGAACGCGCGGCGCTCCTTCGGGAAGGGTTCCAAGCACCAATGCCAAATCGAAGTCCTGCAACAGGGCCTGCAAGGTCGCGGAACTCGGATGACCAGGGACATCCCAGCGGGTGCGAGTGCCCGCCAGCGCCAACTGAACCTCTGAACAAGGAGATTCCGCAAGCGAAGAGGCGTCGTGCTGGACCAGCGCCACTCGCAAAGGTTCCGCAAAGGCTGCGCAAAGCCGCTGGGCGAAGCCGTGGGGGGGAGCGACGAGGCCAATCTCGTTGGGGTGGTACATCACAAGGAGGCTCTTCGTGCGAGCTCAAACGCCACCAGCGAGGCGGTCACAGCTACGTTGAGGCTTTCCACATTACTTGCCATGGGGATCACGAGGCTCTCATGGAGGACATTGCGCACCGAAGGATGCATGCCCTTGGTTTCGCCGCCCAGCACAAATACGGCTGGCAACGGGAGGCCATGTTGCCAAAGGGGCAGGGAGGACTCTCCGGCCAGCCCAAAGATCCAGTACCCCTGGGCCTTCAGCTCCCGAAGCGCGTCCGCGAGCTTGGGAACCCTGACGATCCCGATCCGCTCCCCCACCCCTGCCGAAGCTTCTAGGAAGGTCGCGTCGGGCTGGGCTCCTCCGGTAGCCGGAATCAGCAGATGCGCAACGCCGGCGGCGGCAAGCGACCGGGCGGCCATGCCGAGGTTGCGAGGGTTTTCTACTCCGTCGAAGGCGAACAGGATCTGTCGCTCCGCTTCCGGTACGGACAGAAACTGTTCCAAGCTCAGGAGCGGCAATGGAGATGCCACAGCCACCACCCCACCGTGCTCGGGGGTACGGGAGAGTTCGGCCAAGCGGGAAAGCGGGACGATGCGGCATTCGACGCCGTTTTGACGGCATAGGTCCTGGATGCGGCCACGCAACGAGGGACGAGATGCATCGGCTAACAGCACCTTCCGAACCGGGCGTCCGGAGCTCAACAATTCTTCAACGGCTCTACGCCCCCACACGACATCTTGGCTGTCCATGCGGAAAAAGTAGCCGATGCGCAGAAGCTCTTGTTCAATTGCGGAATTATTGCTTAGAATGAATGCAAGATCTTTTTTTCTTCATAGTTTCTTTCCGCATCCAGATCTTTGAGGCATCCCGTGCAACTCTTCCAAGATTTACGCATCCGTACCAAATTGGCCCTTTTGACGGCGCTTTCCGTCGCCTTCTTGCTGCTGCTTTCTGCGGCGCTCTTGGTTTCGACCCATAAGTTGCTGGTCAACGGCCCGGTCTACTTGAGCATCAAGTCGAACCAAGACTTGGTGGCAGACATTCTGCCGCCGCCCGAATACATCATCGAGACCTACCTCACGAGCTACCAGCTGCTGCACGAGCGCGATGCCGCCCAGCGCGATTCCTTGATCGCCAAGTGCCAGTCCCTTCGCAAGGACTACGACGACCGCCACCAGTACTGGTTGCAAAATCTGTCCCAAGGCGAGATGGCAACCGCCATGCTGAAAGATTCCTACGACCCGGCCATCCGCTTCTACGGCATCCTGGAGAAGGAATTCCTGCCCGCCGTGCGCGAAGGAAACCTGGAGAAGGCGGCCAGCATTTCCGAGACCGAACTGAAGCCTGTTTACCAGGAACACCGCAAGGCCATCGACCGCGTGGTGAACTTAGCCAACCAGAAGAGCACAGACACTGAAACGCAGACCAACGCCACCATCCATAAGGTCAACGTGTTCACGGTCATCCTGATCGCTATCGTCCTGATCTTGCAGTTGGTTCTGGCCTCCCTCATTGTTCTGAGCATCACCAATCCCATCGCCTCCCTGACGCGCATCCTGGAGGATATCGCTCATGGCGAAGGGGATCTGACGCGTCGCATCCGTGCCGCCTCGCACGATGAGATCGGACATCTCTCCGGCCTGTTCGACCAGTTCATTGAGAAGGTCCAGAGCATCGTTCGGCAGATCGCCGCCAACACCGATACTTTGTCAGCGGCCTCCGAGGAGCTTTCGGCCACGTCCACCCAGATCTCCGGAGATGCCCAGCGCATCAACAACCAGAGCCGCTCAATCGCGGTTGCGACGCAGCAGGCGACCGGCAACATGACGAACATCTCGTCCTCCGCCGCGTCCATGAGCGCCAGCGTCTCGACCGTAGCTGCAGCTATTGAGGAGATGAACGCCTCCATGGGAGAGGTGACCCGCAACTGCCAGGAAGAATCGCGCATTGCCGGAGAGGCCAACGCACAGGCTCAAGCCACCCGGGAACGCATGCACTTACTGGAGCTTTCCGCTGCCGAGATCGGCAAGGTGCTGGACACCATCTCCGAGATTGCCGAGCAGACGAAACTCTTGGCCCTGAATGCTACCATCGAAGCGGCACGAGCTGGCGAAGCCGGCAAAGGCTTCTCGGTCGTGGCCGGCGAAGTGAAGGAACTGGCCCACCAGACCTCGGTTGCCACGCAGAGCATCGGGGAGCACATCCGCCACATGCACGAAGCCACCAGCCAAAGCGTTCTAGCGATCACGGGCATTTCCGAGACCATCGCCTCTATAGACACCACCTCCCGCTCCATCCTTACGGCCATTGGCGAACAGAGCTGTGCCATCTCCGAGATTGCCAAGACAGTTTCCGACTCAGAACATGCCGCCGGGGTGATCGCCTCGGAAGTGGCGCAAAGCGCTCAAGGCATCGCTGAGATCTCCTCCAACGTGTCTTCCATGGAACAGGCAACCCAGGAGACTTCCAGCGGCGTGGGGCAGATCAATCTGAGCACTCGCGACTTGGCGAACCTGGCCGGCGAACTGCAAGGAGTCGTCCGCCAGTTTCGCGTCTGACGTGGCTTTCCCGTTGTGGCGAGCGTGCCGCGAACCACAAACAGGAAGCAACGCGGCACCACACGCGCCAGGGATGCCGGCCTTTGGCCCGGGACACCCGCCGTAGGTGGGGGCCCGGCAGGCAGCCCGGTGCCCCGCCCCGCGGGGCAGGCGCCAGTTCTGCAACCTATCTTGGGAAAATGTCTTCCTGGATGCTTCTGGCCATTGCCTCGGCCCTGTTCCTAGGTATTTACGAAGTGGCCAAGAAGGCCGCTGTGGATCAAAATGCCGTCCTCCCCTGTCTGCTTGTGGGGAGTCTTTCCGGGCTTGCTGTGCTCCTGCCGCTAGCGGCTCTTGCGCATCAGTTTCCAGATCTGGCGACCGCCTTTGGTGCCTGCGCCCAACCGCTGCCGCCAGGCGGGCACCTGTTGGTCGCCTTCAAGGCGCTGCTTGTCACCGCCTCGTGGATCTGCACCTATTTCGCCCTCAAGCACCTGCCACTGACCCTTGCATCTCCGGTGCGGGCCAGCGCCCCCTTGTTCACGGTACTGGGCGCCGTGGCGTTCTTCGGCGAGTCCCCCACCCCGCGCCAATGGGCCGGCATCGGCTTGGTATTCCTTTCGTACTGGGGCTTCTCTGTGCTCGGACGCAAGGAAGGCATTCGCTTCGGGCGCAATCCGTGGATCTGGGCGCTCTTTCTGGGGACGCTCCTGGGCGCTGTCAGCGGGCTTTACGACAAGCACTTGCTGCAGTCGGCCAAGGTGCCGGCAGGCTCGCTCCAGTTCTGGTTCACCCTCTACAACGTGATCCTCCAGACGCTTCTGGTGGCCTTCTTGTGGTGGCCGTCGCGAAAGATCCACACCCCTTTTCGCCTGCGCCCTTCGGTGTTCCTGGTGGGAGTGCTGCTGGTGATGGCCGATGCCGTCTACTTTCGGGCCTTGGCGGCTCCGGGTGCCATGGTGGCCATCGTGGCTATGGTGCGACGCTCCAACGTGGTGGTCAGCTTTGCGCTCGGTGCCTTCTTCTTCCGCGAACAGAATCGCGCCGGAAAACTGGTTCCGCTCCTGGGCGTCCTCGCAGGCCTTGCGCTGCTGCTCTGGGTCTAACTGACAATTTCTGTCACAACCATCCTTGGGAGCGCATGCTGAGGTGGCTATCGCGGGTGATGATCAGGTGGTCCAGCAGATCCACTTCGAGCCCCTCCCCAAGCCTTGCCACGATGCGCGTGAGTTCGCGGTCGGCTTGCGAGGGGGTGCGGTTGCCGCCCGGGTGATTGTGGGCGATGACCACGGCCGTGGCTTTGTGAGTGAAGGCCTTCTGGAAAAGCTGGCGCGGGTAGAGGACGGTGCGGGTGCGCGATCCGGAGTCGAATACCTCGCGGGCCAGGACGCGCTGCCCCTGATCCAGGTAGATGGCCGCGAAGCGCTCCTCCTCGGCAAGCCCGATGGCCGACCGCAACCACGGCACAGCTTCCACCGGGTCATGCAGAAACTCTAGGCGGCATTCCCGTTCGGTAGTGAGGCGCAGGTGCAGGGTGCGCACCAGCGCAAGGAGCGATGCCGTGTGCGGCCCAAGCCCCGGAAGGCGGGCTAGATCTTCCGGATCGCGCGAAACGAGCCCACCCAGCGTGGTGGCCGAAAGCAGCTGCTTGGCCAACGGCTTGACGTCTCCGCGAGGGATGGCGTAGCCCAAGAGGAGCTCCAAGAGCTCGTAATCGGGCATGGCGTCGATCCCTCCGTCCAGGATGCGGGTGCGCAGGCGGGCACGATGGCCCTTGGTCTCGGCGGTGAAATAGGCGGGCATGGATCTCTCCTCGGGAGTTGTCTGGTGCAGAATTTAACATTGCCGCCTATGCGTCTGCGAATGGTCTGGTTTGGAAAGCCCGCCCCGCGCTCCTTGGAGCCGGCCCTGGAAGATTACGGTACCCGCCTGTCGCGGCTCTGCCGTTTCGAGGCAATCGAACTTCCCGAAGCCAAAGGCTCCGAGGCTTTGGCCCGCGAGCGCGACGCGGCGCTTGCGAAACTGGAGAATTTCCAGATTTTGTCACTGTGCGTTGAAGGCAAAGCGTGGAGCACCGAGGCATGGGCCCGCGAACTGGAGACATGGCGCCGAGATGACGCCCAGGTCGGCCTCCTGATCGGATCGGCCGACGGACTTCATCCCGATCTCGTAGCGCGCTCGCGCTGGAAGGTGAGCCTCGGACCGGTGACGCTGCCGCACACCTTGGCCCGCGTGATCCTTTTGGAACAGCTCTACCGCGCCCACACCATTCTGCTCGGGCAGCCCTACCACCGCGCCTAGCTTCCGTTTGCCGTTCTGCCTTCGCTGTGGTAGGATGGAGCCAATGCCGCGCCGCGTAATTTTCGCACCCGATCCACATCGGGATGCTTTCCGTGTCACCATGCGTGCGGCAACCACGGAGATCGAAGATGCCTGAGGTCATGATCCTGATCGTCGACGCCTCTCCCAAGGCGAAGGAATTCTATCAGCAACTATTAGGGACGGAAGGGATCGCCGAGCATCGCCTGTTTCCCGACGTGCATGCACTTCGCGAGTGGTACAACGCGGAATTCGAGAAGGGGTTTCGCTCTCCCTTGGCCATCGTCAGCCTCGATTCCGATCCCGACAACCTTGATGCGCTGCATGCTCTGCGCATCCTGGACGAGCGAATGGAATTCCTGCTCTGCGACGAGGGAAGTCGGGATCCGCGGCAAAATCTTGGTGACGGTTTCTACTTCGTCCGCAGCCCTTTTCCTCCCGACGAGTTCCGCATGCTGGCTCGTTCCCTGGTCCGCTCCTGGGAACATCGTCGCCGTTTTGAGGAAAGTGAGGCGCGACTGCGACTGGTCGTCGGCTCCATCGCTGAAGGAGTGCTTCTCTACGATCGCCGCGGGCGCATCGTGGAATGTAATGCCGCAGCCGAAGCGATCCTGGGGACAACGCGCCGGCAACTGCTGGGAGATTCCCTGATTCTGCCTCATTGGAAGACCGTCGATTCGCTCGGAAATTCCTGGGAGCCTAATGCCTCTCCCATCCTTTCCTGTCTTCATGACGGAGAGCCGCTGCACGAACTTTTCCTGAACCTCGAACGCCCTGACGGGAAGCGGGTGCAATTGCATTTCAGTGCCGAGCCGTTGATGCGCAGCCACGGCGAACTTCCCTGGGCCGCAGTGGCCACCTTCCACGAAATCACCCGCTACCACCAGCTCATCTCGCAGCTTCGCAATAGCGAATCGCGCTATCGGACGCTGATGGAGAGCATCGACGAAGCCATCGTGGTGGCCCAGGACGCAGTGCTCTGCTACGCCAATCCGGCCACCGCTCACTTGACGGGACTGGACGCTTCGGCACTTGCCGGGCTTCCCTTTTTGGACATCGTCCATCCCGACGACCGCGAGCGCGTGGCCGCCATGCATCGAGCCCGCTTGCAGGGCAAACTGGAATCCAATCCCTACGAGTTTCGCATTCTTCACAAGGACGGAACGGCGCGCTGGGTGGAGCTTCGCCCCACGCGCATCGATTGGGAGGGACGCCCCGCAGTACTCAACCTCATTGCCGACGTCACCTTGCGGCATCGCAGCGAAGAAGAGTTGCGCCAGACCATGAGTAACCTGACGGACGCCACAGCCTTGGCGACTCGTCTAGCCATGCGCGCCGAGGAAGCCAATGCTGCCAAGAGCGAGTTCTTGGCCAACATGAGCCACGAGATTCGCACTCCCCTGCACGCCATCCTGGGCATGTCCGATCTCTTGATGGGCACCACGCTTGATCAGGAACAAGGCGAATACGCCCGCATCATCCGGCACAGCGGCAATGCCCTGCTGGCCCTGATCAACGACATCCTCGACCTTTCCAAGATCGAGGCCCGCAAGCTGGAGCTTGAATCCATTCCTTTTGATCTCCCGGCCCTGCTTTCCGAGGTCTCCGAAATGTTCAAGGCTCGTGCGGAGGAGAAGGGGTTGCAGCTCGTATGCCAGACACCGGAGGAATTGCCGCGCTGGCTTCTCGGGGACCCACTGCGCATTCGTCAGATCCTGACAAATCTGCTCGGGAATGCTTTGAAGTTTACCCAACAAGGCTCGATCTACCTGCAGACCGGGACCACAATGACGCACGAGAAACGATGTGAAGTGCATTTCTCGGTCCGCGACACTGGCATCGGCATGGACGCCCAGACGGTGCGCGACCTGTTCCATCCCTTTACCCAGGCCGACAGCTCCACTACCCGCCGCTTCGGCGGCACCGGTCTCGGGCTCGTCATTTCCCGTCGCATCGCCGAGCAGATGGGAGGCGGGATTGAGGTGGAAAGCGTACCTGGCCAAGGCACAAATTTTCTGGTGACGCTCCTCCTTGGGGAGCCTACAGAAGACATCGTCTCAAGTCTGCCCGAGACGCCCGAACTCCCGGACGAGAGTTCTCTCTCCTCCCTGCGCATCCTGGTCGTGGAGGACAACGCCGTGAACCGGCTGCTTGCCGTGCGACTTTTGGAGAAATTGGGGATGCACCCCGAGGCGGTAGAGAGCGGAGCGGCAGCCATCGAACACCTGTCGCAACAACCTTGCGACCTGGTCTTCATGGATTGGCAAATGCCAGAAATGGATGGCTTGGAGACCACTCGCCGCATCCGCAGCGGATGCAGCGGAGCCTTGGATCCCACCGTAGCCATAGTAGGACTCACGGCCCGAGCGCTAGCAGGTGACCGCAAGACCTGCCTGGAGGCCGGCATGGACGACGTATTGACCAAGCCGATCCGGCTAGGTCAACTAACAGAGACCTTACAGGGACTCCTGTACCGCGTCAGCGATTCTTGACCACCTTCTGCCACAGGTCACGGAGTCGTCCAGACGGATCGTAGCGCTTCTTCAGTTCCAGGTAGGCGGCCCGGTCGTGAATTTGCCAAAATTCGTCTTCGGGAAAGTGCACCGTGGAGTAGAGAGATTTTCTTCCCCCCAGACGCACCACTTCCTTTTCCAGCAGCCGATTGAAGTGATCCTTCGGTAGCGACGCGTTCGTCGGTACCGAATCCCAGAAGCCAAAGTTCAGGTGGAGCTTTCCGGTCTCCATTGGATAGAGCGTCCAGGGACTCTTCGAGGGAAGCGGCCGGACGGGACACACCCAGCAGGGGCGGATGTTGATGGTCTTCCAGTAGAAATCCATGAACTCGGCACAATGTTCCACCGGGATCTCGACGTCCTGGATGACCGGCTCGCTCAGCGCGATCGGCAGGTGCAGCAGGCGGCGCAGACGATGCTCCCGCTCCTCGAGCTTCCACTTGCGGTAGTGCGTCAGGATCTGCCAATAGACCTTGGACCCCAGCATCCAGCGTCCGAACAGCCGGCGAAGCAAAGGGTTCTGCATGCCGAAATGGGCCGAGCACCAGAACCAGTCGGGATCCCAGCGCCACAGGTAGTCGCGCGTGGAAAGGAGGTCATCGCTTCGGGTGCGCAAGGTGGTAAAGTAGGGC
>DAIPHW010000082.1:0-1711 GCA_036771135.1 Fibrobacterota bacterium
GCGACCTTGCGCGAGACCGGCTCCCAGGCGGCTCCTGGCTCCTCGTGGTGCAGATGGGCCTTGAGCACGCGGTGGGTCCACAGGTCGGCGTAGCGGCGAATGGGCGAGGTGAAGTGGCTGTAGTGGCGCCAGCCCAGGGCAAAATGTCCCATGCACTCGGTGCTGTAGCGAGCCTTCTTCATGGAGCGGATGATCTTGGTCTGAAGCCCAATGGGAAGCCCTTCAATCTTGAGCAGGGCGGCCATCCAGGCCTGCAGTTCGGGGCGCACGTTGATGATGCGCTCGGTCTCCACGGGCGGACGGGGCATGTCTTCGCCCAGGGTTGCGGCCCAGGAGGCGATGGCACCCACGGTCTCGGCTTCGGGAGGCTCATGTACGCGGTAGAGGCCGCAGAGGCCCTTCTCGTCGGTCTCCTTGGCGCAGCAGCGGTTGGCGGCCAGCATGCACTCCTCGATCCAGGAATGGCTAGCTAGGTGGACGCTGGGCTTGGCGCCGCAGGGCTCGCCGTTCTTGTCAAACTCGATGTGCGCCTCGGGCACGTCGAAGGAGAGCAGGTTCTCCTTCTCGCGGGCGGCCTTCAGGGCGGCGGCGCAGGCGGCTAGGCGCTTCATGGCCGGATCTCCCTTGTCGCCAAGTTCCTGGGCATCTTCGTAGGTGAGGAAGCGACGCACGTTCACCACCGCCTCGAAGAAGCGGTAGGACAGAATTTGTCCTTTAGAATTGACCACCATGCGGCACGAGAGGGCCAGCCGGTCGTGGCCGTCTAGCAGCGAGCAGAGATCAGTGGAAAGTTCTTCGGGGAGCATCGGTACCGCCCGCCAGGGCAGGTAGTTCGTGAAGCTGCGCTTTAAGGCTTCGCGGTCGAGCGGGGAGCCTTCGTCCACGTAGTGGCTCACGTCGGCGATGTGGACATCCAATTGCCAGCGGCGACCGCCGGGGAGGGTGTGCACGCATACGGCATCATCGTGGTCGCGGGCGTCTTTAGGATCGATGGTGTAGACTTCGTCCTTGCGGCAGTCCTCGCGGCCGGCGAAGTCAGCTTCGGTCGGTTCCGAGAGCTTTTGGACGCGCGCCACAATGGCCTTGGCGTAGGGACCGGGAAGTTCCTGGGAGGCCTCGAAGAGCTCCTTGGTCTTCGTCCAGTCGGGGCCTTCTTCGACTTGCTGCCATTCCTTGCCGGTGCGCGGCAGCGGCAGCGGAGCGGACTTGGTCGGCGGGGGCAGGATGGTGTCGCGATGGCCAAAGCGCAGGCGTCCTGCCGTCACCATGCTTTCCACGGTGTCCATCAGTTCGCCCACCAGATGCTTGGGGCAGTTGAGGACGTGGCGAAGTTCCCGAAAGGTCAGAGGATGATAATCCTCACGGACGACGGTCTGAAGAACCGCCTCCTCCAACTTCTGGGCATCGGAGAGCAGCTTCTTGGCCATGAGACGGTATCCTTTTTCGGGAACCTCCGGGCCCTAATAGGAGCCCGGAAGAGACGACGATTCTATTCCTTGAGGAGCTTGATGACGGCGGCAAGGGGCTTCTCCTGGGAGGAACCTTCCTTGCGCAGCGCCTTGCGGACGTCTTCCAGGGCGGTGATGGCTTCAGCCAGGAATTCGTCTTCGGGAAGCTGGTAGAGCAGACCCTCGGGAGCGCTGATGCGGATCACGGGAAAGCCGATGATCGAAAGGCGCTCCACTTCGCGGGAAAGCGTGCGGGGATGCGC
>DAIPHW010000082.1:1811-10341 GCA_036771135.1 Fibrobacterota bacterium
GAAAGCCGATGATCGAAAGGCGCTCCACTTCGCGGGAAAGCGTGCGGGGATGCGCATCGAAACCCTGGGCTGCGAGTTCCTGCAGGATCTGGGCCTCGGTCAGGGCTTCGCCCACGGCTAGGCAATCCAGCAGTGCCTTGAGCTTCCTGGCCTGAACGGCGTAGTCAGCGCTGCCGTCCTTGCGAGGACGGCCCGGACCGCGCGGAGCCTCGGCGGGCTTCTTGGCAGTAACCGCTTTGGAGGGAGCCGCCTTGGTTGCAGGCTTCTTGGCGGCAGGTGCGGGCTTGGAGACGGCCTTCTTGGGAGCGGTAACCTTGGGAGCTGCCGCGACAGGCGTCTTCTTCGCCGCAGTCTTGGTGTCCTTGGGCGTCTTTGCGGGTTTCTTGGCCATGGATTCTCCTGTGCTGAGGTGACGGATGGGGCTTGTTCTTTTTAGCCTACATCTTCGCGCAGAATTTGTCCATAGTCGCTGAAAAAATTCGACAGATCTTGTCCGACCGCTACGGGACTCGGAACTGGACCGGTGAGCTTCCCAGCGGCAGCAGGTGCGAAAGGCCTTCGTCGTCGGGGTCGAGCAGTCGGCGCAGGAGCGACGGCTTGGACACGTCGTCGACGACCGGGGCGCCGGCGGGGAGCTTAGCCTGGATCTTCGCCCAAGCAAGGGCGTCCTCCAGGGTCCCCAAGGTGTCGATGAGGCCAGCCCGCTTGGCTTGGGTGCCGGAAAGTACGCGGCCGTCGGCCAAGGTGTCGAGCGCTGCCGAATCCACCTTGCGGCGGCGGACTACCTCGGCTCGGAACTGGTGGTACACGTCGTTGATCACGCTCTGGAAGTAGGCCCGTTCACGCGGTGCCATGGCCCGAAAAGGGGTGCCCGCGTCTTTCATCTCGCCGCTCTTGACCGTCTCCATGTGGACGCCGACCTTGTCCAGCAGTTCGTGGGCGTCGGTGAACTGCGAGATGACGCCGATGCTTGCCGTGAGGCTTCCCGGATCGGCCATGATGCGGCGAGCACCTAGCGCGGCGTAGTAGCCGCCCGAGGCTCCGAGATTGCCGACGCTTGCGATGGTGGGCTTTTTGGCCGAGACAGAAAGCAGCGCGGAATAGATCTCCTGGGAGGCGGCCACGGCGCCGCCAGGGGACTCGATGCGCAGCACTACAGCCCTCACTGCTGAGTCGTCGCGCGCCTCGATCAGCTTCTTGACCACCTTGGAGGGGTCGACGATCATGCCATCGAGATGGACGATGCGGACGTGGTTTCGGCTGGTGCCGGAATCGCCGCTGGCCGAGACGCCAATGCCTACGCCGACGGCGCAGGAAGCTACCAGGCAGAACGAGGCGATGGCGAGGGTGCGCAATTTCATGTCAGTCTCCGGTGGGAACCCTCAGGACCTGCCCGGGGCGGATTTTCTTGCCCTTGATGCCGTTGAGCTCAACAATGCGCTCGACCGTCGTGGAGGACTGGTGGGCGATAGAGTAGAGAGAGTCGCCCTTGCGGACCCGATAGTGGCGCGTGGGGCCGTCGGCTTTATCCGACTTGTCGGCCTTGTCCGCTTTGGATTTCGACTTGGACTTTTCCGATCTCTCCGAGGTCCTGTCGGTATCCTTGTGGGAGCGGCCTTCCTTGGCTTCGGCGCGTTCGCGCTTGGAAAGGACCTTGTCGCTGGCTCCCGGCTGCACCTTGATCTTCTGGCCGGCGCGCAAGGGCTTTCCCTTGAGGCCGTTGAGCGAGCGCAGGGCGGCGATGGTGGTGTGGTACTTGGCGGCGATGGAACCAAGCGTTTCGCCGGAATGGACCCGGTGACTGACGGTGGCGGCCACTGGAGCGTCGTCTTTGTCAGCAGAGGACGATTGCCCGCGCCGGCGTCGCGGCGTGTCGTCAGAAGCAATGCGGCTGTCGGAAGGATCGCCGTAGATGATGAGGGTGCGGCCTGGTCGGAGCTTTCGCTTGTCGAGTCGGTTCCAGGAGCGGATGTCTTGAGGCGAGACGCCGTAGCGGGCGGCGATGGAGCCGACAGTCTCGCCCTTGTGAACCCGGTGAACCCAACGGGTTGGCTCCGGGTTACTGTAGCTCTTTTCAAGGCTGGGGTAGACCATCGCGAAGGCTTCGCGACTGCCTGCCGGTAGTTTCAGCAGGTAGCTGCCCTTGGTGGGCGGGGTCATGCGGCGCGTCAGGGCCGGATTGAGGACTGCCAAGGTGTCGGTGCCGCAGTGGAGGGCGTCGGCAATTTTAGCGAAGGTGAGCCCGCCTTCCACCGTGAAGGTGTCGGAGGAGATGGGCATCCACGGGGTCACGTTGAAGCCGTGGGCTGCTGGGTTCTTGCTCAGGACCGCGGCGGCGTAGATGCGGGGCACGTAGTCGCGGGTTTCGGCGGGAAGCGGAAGATCCCAGTAGGAGGGGTGCTCCTGGCCAAAGCGCTTGACGGCGCGGTCCATGCAGCCTTCGCCACAGTTGTAGGCGCCCATGGCGAGGTTCCAGTCGCCAAAGCGATTGTAAAGGAACGAGAGGAATTGCACGGCGGCATCGGTGGCGCGCTCGGGGTCGCGGCGTTCGTCGACGTAGCGGTCGATGTGCAGTCCGAAGCGACGTCCGGTGGAGGACAGAAATTGCCAAAGTCCGGAGGCTGCCGCTGGGGAGTAGGCCTTGGGGTTGAAGCCGCTCTCGATCATCGAGAGGTAGACGAGATCCTGGGGGAGACCGGCTGCCTGGAACCGCTCGCGGATCATCGACTCGTAGCGTCCCTTGCGGGCCATCCACACCGCAAAATGCTTAGGGATTCGCTCCTTGAACAGCACGAGGGCCGCCAGAACGCGTCCGTTGGCCTGGATGGGTAGATCGAAGTGGCTGGAGGAGTCGAGTTGGAACTCCCTCAGGTACTTCAAGCTGTCGGAGGTTGAAAGCTTCTGGGTGGTGTCCCGGGGGGTGAGGGAGTCGAGCAGGGCGAGGCCGTCGATCTCGTCGGAAACGTCATTGTCGGGGCCCGAAGAAAGGGCATAGGGCAGATTCCCGCGCATGCCAGAAAGCGCCTGTGTTTCTAGAAGGCGGGTCTGCTGGCTAGCGGGAGCGCTTTGACGCGAAAGTGCGGCAAGAGCTTCAGCGTACTTCGCCTGGGAAGCGTGAAAGTACCCCTTGCCTTGCAAAGCCTTGGCGGTATCCAAGGTTGCGGAGATCTGAGACAAGGAGAGCGAAGCCACCTTGGGCACGACCGAAAGCGGCTGCACCGGGTACGGACTTGTGCTGGAACATCCCCAAAGGGTTCCGGCCAAAAGTCCGAGAAGACCGGTTCTACTCCTCCAGATCAAGATCTTCAGAGTAATTCTTCCAGATACCCTCGCCACGGGCGAAGTGTGGATCTTCGAAGTCGATTTCCCGGCTCACTTCCTCGTCGTCATCTTCGTCGAGGGTGCCGGCGCGGAGCTCTTCTTCGTAGTCTTCTCCGAAACCGCCTTCGAACTCCTCGAATTCCTCCTGCTGCTTGCTCTTGCGGGCAAAGCTCCAGGAAAGCTCGGATGGGCGCATCGTTTTCCTCCACACTAAGCTTTGAATCTAAAAAGTTGGTAAAATATCTCAGTTGGAACCTATGGCAAGCGGTTCCTAAAAGTCGGGATGACACGATTCGAACGTGCAACCACCTGCTCCCAAAGCAGGTACTCTACCGTTGAGCTACATCCCGAGAGCGGGGGAAAGCTAATCACAACTTTCCCATTTCGCACCCCGATTCTTACGGAATCTTCCAAACAGATTTCAAAGGCTGGTGCATGGCTCGATGTGGCCTTTTGGCTTGTTTCTTGCATGAATCACATCCAGAGCCATTTGATTCATACATCTCATAAAATGGCGAGGATCGCGCCAGCCTCGGCGGAGGGCCGCGCGACCGCGCGGGTAGCCCCGCTTGGCGGGGTTACCGACCAAAGGGTAGCCCGGAGCCACGGCGGCCCCGTGCAAGGCACGGGGAGGCGCCCTATGCCTGAGTTACTTCTTCTTGGCCTTAAGACGCGCCACGATGCCGTCACGCGCACCGGAGACGTAGTCTTCGTAGGGCCCCTGATAGTCGATCACCTGACCGTCGATGATCTCGATCACGCGGGTGGCCAAGGAGCTTACGAAGGTGCGGTCGTGGGAGACCAGGATGAGGCTGCCCTCGAACTCCTGGAGCGACTCGTTGAAGGCGCCGATGGCTTCCAGGTCCAGGTGGTTGGTGGGTTCGTCCAGCACGATGGTGTTGGACTGCTGGGCCATCAACATGGCAAAGAGCAGGCGCGCCTTTTCACCACCGGAGAGCACCTTGGTGAGCTTCATCTGGGAGTCGCCCGAGAAGAGCATGCGGCCCAGGAGGGCGCGGATCTCCTGCTGGGACCAGCTCGGACGGAACTGGTAGAGCCAGTCGTAGGCGGTCATCTCGGGGTCTAGGAGCTCGAAAGGATCTTGCGGGAAGTAGGACTTGGAGGCCGACTGCCCCCAGGAAATGGTGCCTGAAAGTGGCTGGATCTGCTCCATCAAGAGCTTGAGCAGGGTGGATTTGCCCACGCCGTTGACGCCGATGATGGCGATCTTCTCGCCGTTGGTGATGTCCAGGTCCAGATTCTGGTAGAGGGGCTTGCCTTCCTCGAAGCCCATGGTGAGGCCTTTGATGCTCACGACCTGGCGTCCGCAGGGCTTTTCCACCTTGAGCACGGGGCGCGGTGCCACGCGGGAGCTGGGGCGCAGCTCGACCATGTCCTCTTTGATCTTTTCCAGTTGCTTTTGACGGGAACTGGCCTGGGATGCCTTGGAGGCGTTGGCGGAGAAGCGGGCCACGAAGTCCTGCAGCTCCTCCTTCTTCTTCTGCATGCGGTCGTTGTGGGCCTGGGCGCGCTCGCGCGCCTGGGTCACGGCCGTCTCCCAGGCCGAGTAATTGCCTGTGAATTGGTTGATTTCCTTGTAGTCCACGTCCAGGATGTGGGTGCAGACGTTGTCCAGGAAGTGGCGGTCATGGGAGATCACCACCACCATGCCCTCGTACTGGATGAGGATCTTCTCAAGCCAAGCGATGGTGATGATGTCGAGATGGTTGGTGGGCTCGTCGAGCATCAAGATGTCGGGGTGGGCAAAGAGCGCCTGGGCCAGGAGCACGCGCAGCTTCCAGCCGCCCACAAGCGAGGTCAGCGGGTCGTTGTGGGACTCGGTGGGGATGCCCAGGCCTTCCAGGAGCTCGCCGGCGCGGGCTTCGGCGGTGTAGCCGTCGAGCTCGGCGAATTCCACCTCGAGATCGGCCACCCGCATGCCTTCTTCTTCGGTCATCTCGGGCTTGGAGTAGAGCTCGTCGCGCTCCTTCGATACCTGCCAGAAGCGCTCGTGTCCTTGCAGCACCGTCTCCATAATGGTGAAGCCGTCGAAAGCGTTGTGGTCCTGGCGCAGGTAGCCACGGGTGCGCCCCGGTTCAAACTCAATGGTGCCGTCGGTGGCCGACTCCTCGCCTTGGAGCACCTTGATGAAGGTGGTCTTGCCGGAGCCGTTGCCGCCGATGAGCCCGTAGCGGTTGCCGCCCTTGAGTTTGAGGTTGACATTCGCGTAGAGGACGCGGTCGCCGAACTGCTTAGAAAGGTCTGTAACGATGATCATACGGGCGGCAAATGTACTTCCGCCCAAGCCGCCTGTGCTTTCGCGAGAAAGAATCAGAGGCGCAGTTCGAGCCCCAGCGAAGGGACCATCGTTATGCCTTCGAGATGCACGGGATCCTGTTCTGGCACTTTGAAGGTGCCGTAGTTGGTATGCCACATCGAAAGGCCAACCAGGAAGAATACTTTGCGGTATCCCGCCCGCAGGCTTACAAATCCCCCTTGGGACCAGAAGAAGGCGCGCGTCATCGGAATGGCTTGGGCAACGTATGAGACATCGCTGTCGTCTTTGACCTCGAAGGTTGGGGTGAAGCCGTAGCGCAGCCAGGTGAAGGCGACGGCTGGGCCCATGGCAAAGGAGCCGTATTTGGCGGACTCGCCGAACGGGATGCTGAAGCTTGCCGGGACGACGAGATCCTCGCGCTGGAACTTGAAGCCCAGGCGTTCGGCGCCTACGGGATCCCAGCTTCCGTGGACGTAGAGTGCCTCGATCCCGGCGCGCCAATCGTCGTCCAGAAACTGCCAGCGGAGTCCGACGCCATGAGAGCCTTCGATGTAGTGGTAGCCGACATCTAGGTTCCAGCCAAGCCCGATATGGGCATTCAGATCAAGGAGGGCTCCCGGCCGGTCGACGGCTGCGGCCACACCTGCCCGAGTCGCAAGTCGCAGGTCTGGGAGGCTTGGGTCCTTGTCGAGCATCTTGTCGAGCCCGTCGAGTACGGGTTTTAGGGCGGCAGTGGGAACTGAGGTGGCACTGTTTGCCTGCACTTGGAAATCGCCTCGCTTGGCCACGGTGCCGTCCCAGGCGATTGAGCGGGGAGCTGCGCAGGAGGTGAGTAGGAAGGCGGCAAGCGCTGCGGTGAGATGCGGGAGGAAGGCGATTTTGGGGGGCACGACATTAAGGTAATCGCTTCGAATCTGAATCCCCAGGTGGCGCGAACGAGTAGCTTTAGCCGATGCTTCTGGCTCTACTTGCCGCTTTGGCCTCCGGTGGGATTCTGCCCTCGCTTCCGCTTGAAGATCCGGCCATGCCTTGGCTCCTGCGTTGGGATGGACGTCCCGGCTGCCATCTCCCGGCCTATCGCCCTTATCCCGGCGAGGCGGTGCTTGCCTGTCTGGAGGGGCTCGACACCGCGGCGCTGCCGGCGGCGGACAATTCCCAGCGACGACGGATTCTGGCGCGCCTGGACCTGCGACGCGATCACCCTGGGGAGTACGGCCGGCGCCCGGTGTGGCGCTCCGGTGAAGCCGATCGCGACGTGGTAGCTCTGGACTTAGGGGCGAGTGGTTACGCGAACTTCGCTGGCAAGCGCCTTCCCGTGGTTCGTCGAGTGGTGGACTACGACACCACCTGGGATACGCTTTCTCACGATCTGGTGATGGGGGGCATGTTGCATCCGCGGGTGGATGTGTTGCTGGGGCCTGAGGTGGCGCTATGGGCCAGGTTGCGGCAGCTCACCGAAATTTCAGATGGCAAGCGGTGGCGCAAGGAGTTTGACGCCGACAACGGCGTCTACCAGACGGCGCTTTTTGCCAAGGGTTCTGATGCCTCCTTCGGGCGCACCAGCGACTGGCTGGAAGGCGGGATCGAGGTGGACTTCCCGTGGTTGCGCGGTGAGGCCGGCGTGCAGCGGCTGCGCTGGGGGCCGATGCCGGTGAACCCACTGATGTTCTCGGGCAACGCTGAGCCGATGCAGTGGGCCTCGGTGCGAAAGAGCGTTGGTCCGGTGGAGTCGGAGGTGCTCTATGGTTCGCCCATCGGAGTGAGTTACGAGGAAGATCGCAAGCTCTACGCGCACCGAACCCGCGTTGCACTTTCGCCCTGGCTGCCTTTGGAAGTGGGCTTTTCCGAAGCCATGATTTCGAACGGACGCTCCTTTCAGCCACTTTACATCATGCCGGTCTTTCCGCTCTTCTTTACCGGCCACTACCTGGGTACTCCCGACAACCTGCTGATGGACTTCGATGCCGCCCTCCGTCCGTCCGCCTCGGTGGAGCTTTCGGGAGAGCTCTTTCTTGACGATCTTCAAAACGCCCTAGGCTTTTTCAGTAATGGCTGGGGGAACAAGTGGGGGCTGGCCTTTGGGGCGCGCCTTTCGGGATGGACTGGTGCTGGGAGCCTTGATCTCCTGCAGGCCACCCGCATCGAACCCTGGGTTTACACCACCTCGTCCACCGACGTGCCCGGTGCCGGCTACACCACTCCGGTCCACTTCGGGACGCTCATGGGGCATCCGTCGGGTCCCAATAGCCTGACGCTAGACTGGATCCACAGACAAGATCTGTCAGAAGCCTGGTCTTGGACGGCGCGGGCTCAGGGACTCTGGAAGGGAACGGATACAGGTAGCTCGTGGCGTGATGTCAACGGGGAAGGCCTCGACAAGGATGGCGTCCTGCAGGTGGCCCATCCGACCAAGTCGTGGCTTTCCGGCAATCTTATGAAGCGCACCACCCTGGGTGCCGGCCTTGAGTGGAGATTTTACGGAAACTGGCGGGCGGCCGGGGAGTTTGCCGGAGTGTGGCAGGACTCGTCGGGGCACCGGGATATCTATCCGGAGGTCTCGCTGCGCCTTTCCTGGAGGGAATGATGCGGATGAATCGTCTTTTTGCCAAAATCTGTCTTGGGTTGCTGATGGGGAGCGCTATTGGTCATGCGGCCTCGTCGGTGCGCGCCTTGCCGCTTC
The DNA here is from genome assembly GCA_036771135.1 of Fibrobacterota bacterium. Lineage (GTDB taxonomy): Bacteria > Fibrobacterota > Fibrobacteria > UBA5070 > UBA5070 > JBDKGV01. The sequence continues at coordinate 10,091 of DAIPHW010000082.1, forward strand.
CCGATGGCTCCACGGCGGGACTTGCGGTTCCCGCGAAGGCCCACGGAAAACTTCCGCTGGTGGTCTGGCTGCACGGGGGCATCGGCGCCAATAACCCGGCCAAAGGCCTGGAGGCGGCGCGCGGCTTTTCTGTCTGGACGGACACTTCCGGGTTTGCCATGCTCTGCCCTTCGGCTTGGCCGGCCTCGCCTTGGTGGTCTGCCTCGGCGCGGCAACGTCTGGAAAAGCTCCTGGTGATCGCCGCCAAGGAT
>DAIPHW010000083.1:0-10314 GCA_036771135.1 Fibrobacterota bacterium
GAAGGCCTGGGTGAGGTCCACTCCAGTCTGGTTGGCCAGACATACCAGCACCCACAGGATGTCGGCCATCTCCTCGCCCAGGTCGCGGCCCTTGTCTGATTCCTTGAAGGACTGCTCGCCGAAGGTGCGCGCCACCAGGCGTCCAAGCTCCCCCACTTCCTCGGTAAGCTGGGCGAAATTGGTAAGCTCGTTGAAGTAGCGCACCCCGATGGTGCGGATCCATTCGTCGGTGCGTCGCTGCACTTCGCGCAAGGTCAGATCGTCGGAGGCAGGTTCAAAGGAGACGGGCTGAAAAGTTCGTTCGATCATGAGCTGGAATCTACAACCCGCGCCGGACTTACTCCTTGCCTTCTTCGAGCACCATCCAAGCCGTGAGCGTCTCGCTGCCGCGCCGCAACTCGAGCTTCAGGCGGTCGCCCACCCGAAACTGGCGCAGGATCTGGCGCAGTTCGTCGAGGTCGGCGATGCGGTGGCCGTCAGCCCCCACGATGAGATCTCCCGAGCGCACTCCCGCCTTGGCCCCTGGCGATCCGGGCTTCACCTCGCTCACCAGCACACCGTCCTTCGCGCCGATGCCCATGGCCTGGGCCGCTAACGGATCGGTGGAGATGCCGGTGACGAAGGAGCGCACCCGCCCGTGCTCACGAATTTCCTGAGCAATGCGGGCTGCCCGATCAATGGGAACGGCAAAGCCCAAGCCAATATTGCCTTCAGAACCGCCGCCACCGGTGAGGATGAAGGTGTTGATGCCGATCACCTCGCCCAACGCATTCACCAGAGCGCCGCCGGAATTTCCTGGGTTGATGGCCGCGTCGGTCTGCAGCACATGCCGCAACGAGATTCCCGAACGCGCCGAGAAGGAACGGTCCACCGCGCTCACCACCCCGGCCGTCACCGAAGGATGCGGATCGTCCATCAAGTAGCCGTAAGGGTTGCCGATGGCCAGGGCCCATTCGCCCAGTTCAGGAGTGCCCTCGGAAAGCCGGGCTACCGGCAACGAGTCGCCAGTGATCTTCACCAAGGCCACGTCATTGTCGGGATCACTCCCCACAGCCTTCCCCTCAAAGCGCCGCCCGTCGGGCAGCGTCACCTGAAGAGTGGCGCGAGAGCGCTTGTCCAAGGCCGCCTCGATCACGTGGTGGTTGGTGAGAATCCAGCCCGCACGATCGATGATCACCCCCGAGCCCCAGCTCTGCACCTGCCGTTTCTGGGGCACCGCCCCCAGGAACATATCGAAGAAGGGATCGCCAGAGCCGCGGTAGATCACCTGCTCGCTGGTGAGGGTGATGCCGACCACCGACGGCGCAGCCAGCCGCGTAGCCCGCACCAGGGCGGTCTCGCGCTCCTTCTGGAGCTCCCGGGAAAGCAAAGTTTGAGCTTCGTTGCGATCGGCCGCACACCCGGGGAGCGCCCCCGAGAGCAAAACGGCAGTCATCGCGGCAGGAAAGACGATTCGCGACATAATTGCAAAATACCACGGCACCCTCGCCTTCGACAATCTCTGTCCTATTCAAAAAAGCTAGCGCGCAGAACCGGCGCATCGTAGTATGATTTGGAGACTGGGATCTGCCACTCAAACCAATACCCCTCCCGAGGAGGTTTCCATGAAGCATGTCAAGACCACCGCTCTTGCGGCCGGCATCGCCGCACTCTTGTTCACTGGCTGCCAGGACAAGCCTAAGGCCGATCCGAACAAGCCCCAATCCACCGAACTCACCATGGCACTCGTGCGCGGCGACGTCAATAAGGTCAAGGACCTGCTCGACTCCGGCGAATCCGTGGAAGCCAAGCAGGAAGATCGCACCCCGCTGTGCATCGCTGCTCTGAACGGACACGTCGACATCATCCAGCTGCTCCTGGCGCGCGGCGCCCAGGTCAACTACAAGGACAGCAAGGGACAGACCCCGCTGATGTACGCCGCCGGCAACGGCAAGCTCGATGCCGTGAAGGCCCTGATCACCCAGAAGGCCGACCTTGAAGCCACCACCGAGCTCGGCGAAACCGCCTTGATGGGAGCCGTGGGCCATGGCTACGTCGACGTGGCCAAATACCTCGTCGAGAAGGGCGCCAAGATCGACGCCAAGATGAACAACGGCCGCGACGTCTTCGTGATGGGCTGGGAGCGTTACAACGGCCCGCTGCCCAAGTCTACCGACACCGCCCTTTACGTGTGGCTCAAGGAAGAGGCCAAGAAGAAGACCCCCGCTAAGCTCAAGCAGATGGACAGCGCTACCAAGGCCGCAAACGCCATGGTCAAGCAAGTCGAAGCCAAGACCGGCGGACCGTCCAAGAAGAAATAAAGTCACTTTCGTCATTTTCCGTCAAAAGCCTCCTCGGCAAATCCGGGGAGGCTTTCTTTTGTCTTGCCTTTCGGGTGCCGTGTCTGGTATGCTCAGGGAACTATGAGCATCATCCTGATCGTCGAGGACAACGTGATCAGCGCAAGGATGCTGGAAGGAATCCTGCGGCACCACGAGCTGGAATCGGCCACGACCAAGAACGGCTTGGAGGCCATGCAGACGTTGCGGGAGCGCAACGACATCCGCCTGATCCTCTTGGATTTGATGATGCCCGAAATGGATGGCTTCCAGTTTCTGGAGGAGCGTGCGACCAGCCCCCGCCTCAGGCTCATCCCGGTGATTGTGATGACAGCCCTGGCCGACCAGGAAACGGTGCGGCGCGTGATCTCCATGGGTTGCAAGCACTATGTCATCAAGCCGGTTCGGGAGGACCTGCTGATCCCGAAGATCCGGGAGATGATGCCGGCCCCCATCACAGACAAGAACACTCTGCTGCGAGGTCGCATCGAAGTGATGCAGGCAATGAGCCTCGACGAGGTCGGCTACGACGAGCTCTTCACGGCGGCAAACGAGCAGCTGGAAAAGCTTATCGCCCAGCTGACCGAAGCCACCACCGAGACGTTTCCCCAGGTTCCCATGCGAACCTTCGCCGAGGAGGTCGCGCCACTGTGCGGGCAGTGGGTCGGAAAGCGCCTGTTAGCCCTATCGGACAGCCGCAACATTCCTGATGCCGCCACATACCTGCAGCACCTCCAGGCATCCTTCACGACCGCCCTGGAGCGTCGTCAGCGCATCCGGGACCGCATTTCCGGGCAGCAGGCCGAATGAACCTTCGTCAGCGTACCTCATTGATCGGCGGCTTGGTTCTCGCATGCCTCTTGGGAAGCGCCTACCTGACCATCCACCTGCTCCTGCACACGCGCTCCGGCGTCTTGGCACTGACGCCAACGCAACAGAACGAACTCGAGTTCTGGCTGGCAATCACCTTCGCGGCAGTGTTCCTGGCCTTTTCCGTGGCGGGGCTGGTGCTCATGGACCGCCTATTGCTCCAGCGCCTGTTCCACCTGGAGCAAGACGTTGCAGGCATTGCCGCAGGCTCTTCGTTGCGCATCCAGATGTCGGGAAACGACGAAATCTCGAGCCTCGGGCGCAATATCGACCAGATGGTGGAATCGCTGCGGCGCACCACCGAGGAGCTACGGCGCACTCGCGACATCGCCGAACGGGCGGAGGCGGCCAAGACCCGCCTCCTGGCCTCGGCCAGCCACGAGATGCGCACCCCTCTCAACGGAATCCTGGGGCTGATCGGCCTCCTGCGCCATTCGCCGAGTCTTTCCTCGACGGACCTGGAAAGCCTCAACATGATGGACGAGGCCGGAAACCAGCTATTGCTCAAGGTCAACACCCTGCTGGACCACTCCCTGCTGGAAACCGGAAGTCTGGCCTTGCAGATCGATACCTTCTCGCTAGAAGAGCTGTTGCGACGGGTGATTGACGAAATCCTGCCCGAAACCCATCGCAAGAGCTTGTCCGTACACGTCGAAATCGACGCCGAGGTGCCGCTGATCCTTCTTGGAGACGCAAACCGGCTGGCCCAAGTGTTGCGGCATCTCCTGGACAACGCGGTGAAATTCACCGTGAAGGGAGAGCTCGGCCTCCATGTCCGCCAAGACCAGGAAGTGGCCTCCCGACTGGCTTTTGATGTATTCGACACCGGAAGCGGCATCGCAACCTCGGAGCAAGAAGCAATCTTCCACCCCTTCGAGCACCCGCACGCGAGCAAAGACAGCATGGGATTAGGACTTTCCATCTGCCGCATGCTGGCGGAACTCATGGAAGGGCACATTGAGCTAGAAAGCCGCCTAGGAGAGGGAAGCTGCTTCACCTTCATCGCGCAGTTGCCGAGCTTGGCCTCCAACCGAAGCACCTCGCCTCGTCCCTTCGAAGGCATTCCTGCTTTGGTCGTCCATCGCAACCTCCACTCCCGCCGCATCCTTGCCGACCTCTTGAAACGCTTGGGCATGAAGCCTCAGGAGGAGGAGGAAACAATTTCAGGCCGCGATCTCGCCCCCCATACCGTCATTTTTTGGGGCCTGGACACCGAAGTCCCCCTTCCTGGCAGCGTGCGCATCCACAAACGGATCGGTTTCGACAAACCTCAAGCCGGAACGCTACTGGAGCCATTCTTCCCCTCCGATGTCCTTGAGGCCTGCAATGCGCTGTTGCGCCCGCCACTGCGCATTGGCCTCTGGATCTCCAGCGCCATGCTGAAGAGTCTGGTCGGCAGCGCGCTGCGGCACGCCGGGCACGTCCCCTTGGAATTCGGCGTTTCTTCCGGGACTTCGGCGATTTGCGATGTTCTCGTGACCGATGCCGCCAAGAATCTCGAGGCCTGCGGCTCTGTTCCCACGATCGTCTTGGTGTCTGCCGACGCCGTCACCGTACCAGGAGCTGCGGCCGTTCTGGAAAAATCTGCCATTTCCTCCCAACTTGCCAATCTGGTCGAGAGATTCCGTCCTAGCGGCCAGTAATTCCTCGACATCGTCAAACCACTGGCGAAAACGGCCAGTCGGCAGCATTTTGATTGCAATATGTCAAGGCATTCTGTCCTCGGTCTTTTCTTCGTTCCGGCATTGGCCATGGCCAGCCTGCACCTCAACCAGATCGGCTACGAGACCGACGGCCCCAAGATCGCCATCCAGCGATCGAGCGGCACGACCACCGCAGCATCCTTCACTCTGAAGAATGCTAGCGGAAAAGTGGTGTTCACGGGGACCCCGAAAGCGCAGGGCACCGTGCCCGGATGGGGAGCCTCCAATCATTGGATCTTGGACTTTTCGGCCTTCACAACCGCCGGACGCTACTCCCTGATCTGCGGAAGCGACAGCGATACGGTGCGCATCGGCGAGGCCCAACTCTTCTCTAGCACCGCCAAATCCATCGTGAACTACTTCAATGCCATGCGCAGCACCGACGACGCTCACCATTCGGTGGCGGTCTTCGGGCGCAAAGGCGTGACCCGCAATGTCTACGGCGGCTGGCAGGATGCCTCCGGAGATGCTGGCAAGTACCTCTCGCACCAATCCACCGCCAATTTCATGAACCCGCAGCAGATTCCGCTGGTGGACTGGGCCTTGATGAAGTCCTGGGAACTCGATTCTGATGCCATGACGGGCTATGCCACCGCCCTCCACGAGGAAGCTGCCTGGGGCGCTGACTTCCTGCTGCGCATGCTCGATCCCGATTCGAGCTTCTTTTACATGAACGTCTTCAACGTGTGGGGAAAGAGCGGCGAACCTTGGGAACTCTGCTCCTGGTACTCCTCGGTCGGAACCAAATCCAGCGCCTACCAGTGTGCTTGGCGCGAAGGCGGCGGCATGGCCATCGCAGCGCTGGCCCGAGCGGCTCGCACCGGCATCTCTGGCGACAGCTCCAGCGCCCAATACCTAGCCGGTGCCGTGCGCGCCTGGAAGGTCCTCACCAAGAACGGCACCCTATGGGCCGACAACCACAAGCAGAACCTGCTGGACGACTACTGCGCCCTACTGGCCCACGTGGAGCTCTACAAGGCCACCGGAGACGAGATTTATCTCGATTCGGCCACCGGACGCGCCCAGGCCATTCTGAAACGCCAGCAGCCTGAAGGCTGGTGGGCCGCCGACGACAACGTCCGCCCTTACTACAGTGCCGTAGACGAAGGCCTTCCCGTCGTAGCTCTGCTCGAATACCTCGACATCGCCCCACAGCAGCAGACCACTGTAAGTGCCGCCATCCTCAAGAACTTGGCGTGGTACCAGAAGATCTCCTTTGAGGTCTCCAATCCCTATGCCTATGCTCGCCTCTACCGCCCCCTGGTCGCGGTCACCGCCTCCGGAGTCGCAAACCTCGCTGCCGGCAAGAACGTGTACGCTTCCGCCTCCCAGGATGGCTACCCGGCAAGCAACGCCGTCGACAATTCCACGACCACGCGCTGGGGCAGTCCCTTGGGAGACTCCACCGCTTGGTTCCAGGTGGACTTGGGCGACACCGTAACGCTTGACTCGGTGCGACTGGACTGGGAAACCGCCTATGCCAAGACCTTCCGCATCGTAACCGGCCTCGATAGCGTCCAGGGCACCGACTCGCTGACCCTGCATCCCAGCAGTTCGGGGTGGCAATCCATCCCCCTTTCACACCAGAAAGTTCGCTGGATCCGCATCCAGGCAGTTCAATTGCTGCAGACCTACTACGGCATCTCGTTCTACGAGCTCCAGGCCTACGGCACCAAAATCGCCTCGACCACCACCACCTCAGCGCCCGGCAAGACTGCCTTTTTCATGCCCCACAATAACGAGACAGGCTACTGGTGGCAAGGCGAGAACGCCCGCCTGGGTTCCATGGCCACGGCCTTCTTCCTGGCCGGTCGCCGTCTGCGCAGCGACTACTCCGACAGCGCCGCCGACACCTTGCGGCTCTTGGCTCAGTCGCAACTCGACTGGATCGCCGGCAAGAATCCGGCTAGCACCTGCTTCCTCTATGGCTTCGGTAAGACCAATTCGCCCGCCTACATGTCTCACGACAACATCGAGGCCGGCATCTGCAACGGCATCACCTCCGACTCGGCCACCGAACAGATGCCCGTCTTTAATCCGGCCGTTGCCAACGCCTGGGACAACTGGCGCTGGGTCGAGCAGTGGATTCCCCACGACGCCTGGTGGCTCCTGGGCGTGAGCGCCAGCCGCTGGACTCGCCACACCAGCGACACCGCCACGTCCATCGCAGGAGGCCTCCATCGCCTCCAGACGGCACAACTGGTGCGCCAAGCCCAGCATTGGATCGTTTCCAACCCCAGCGGCTTTAGTGCCGGCGAAATCCGCTTGCTGGATCTGCAAGGTCGGACACTTTGGAGAGCCTCCATCGCCGCCGGCACCACGGCCATCGCACTGCCGCGCCAAGCCACCCTCTGCGTAGTACGTTTCCTGGGAACGGACGGGCGCAGCTTTGCCGCCTCCGTTCCGGGAATTTGATTTCCTTTCGCGACAATTGGCTTAGGGGGATCGGCCTCTTCTTCGGGTGCGCAAGCATTTCCCTAGCCGCACCCCAACGCCCCTGCCTCTCGGTCTCACCGTTTCGCGCCACCGCCACACGGACATCCGACACGGGAGAGCAGCGAGAATTGCGCAGCCGTCTGCTCGATTCCCTGCGCACCCAGCTCAAGGGAAGTTGGCAAGTAGAACCGGCCGGACACTGTCCTCAGAATGCCCCAACCCTCGATCTCTTCCAGCGCCCCGGTGACCTGGTGGAGATCTCTGGCAACGCCATGCTTCGAGTGCGCATGGAATGGCGGCACGTCGCAGGCCCTGTTCTTGTCACCCTGGAGCCTCAAGGACACATCGGTGGCGATCTCAGCCAATGGAGCCGCACGCTTGCCTTCGTGGCCCAGCAGCAGATGCTGGTTCCAGTGCAAATTGCCTCGAATGTCCCCGGAACCGTCGTTTCCGGATCCATGACTGGCACGACTCCTCTGTCGTCGCTGCAACCACCAGGGCCATTCCACCTCAAAGCCCAAGCGCCCAAGCGTCTCCCACAGCACATCGATACCGTGCTTCAGATGGGTTCTCCCTTCCAAGCGAACTTTCGCCTTTCCAAAGCGATCCCGTCGGTGCGTCCCTCCTCCACACCGCGCTGGATCGCCTATGCCACCGCCGCCGCCTGTCTGGTGGGGGCGGGCATCTTTGCCTGGCAACAGGAACGTGCCGAGACCCGCTACCATTCCCTAGGCGAAAAGGATCCCCCATCGAGCTTCGACAGCCACTGGAAGGATGTCCACAACGCCAACCTCTGGCGCAACGGCCTGGCCTTGGGAAGCGCCGGCGCTTTCGGAATCGGCTTGGCATTCCACCTTCGGGAAGCATCTTTTTCCTGGTGAGCACCGCGAACGACATGAACCATTCCCCCTCTCCTGGCAACACAGGAGGAGATAAATCAATGGAGAATGTTCATGAAACCACCGACGAACAGTTGGTACAAAAAGTGCTATCAGGAAATGAGCACTCGTTCGTGGAGCTTTATCGGCGCCACCGGCGCTACGTGCTCACCTTGGTCGTCCGCACCTCTGGACGCCCCCAAGACGCTGAAGACCTGGTCCAAGAAAGTTTTGTGCAGATGCACCACGCCCTGGCTTCCTTTGAAGGCAAGGCCAAATTTCGCACCTGGTTCCACGGCATCGTGGTGCGCGTCTGCCATAGCCACACCCGAGCGCGGTTGGCCCAGAAGCGACGCGGCGATGCCGACGCCGTCCCCATGGACGATATCCTGCTCGACACCATTGCCCAGCCCGAAGACCCCAACGCCGACAACGCGAACCTTGGCGACTGGATCCAGCCCTGCCTGGACAAGCTCGGCCTTCCGCATCGCTTGCCGCTGGTGCTGCACATCTTCAGTCAGCTCGACATCACCGAAATTGCCCGCGTCCTGGACATCCCTGAAGGCTCCGTCAAGTCACGGCTCTTCACCGCACGGGGCCGCATGGCCCATTGCCTGGAGGCGACGCGCCCATGACACCTGAACGCGACTGGGAACAGCAACTGCGCGAAGGCCAATTCGACCTTTCCAAGGAGCGCTGGGCGCGCTTAGAAATCGACCTATTGCGCCGCATCCGCGAGGCCGAAGCTCCACGTCTGAGCTTTGCGGAGCGCGTGGCAAACGCCTTGCGTGCATGGCTCCGACCGCTTCCGGCCACGGTCACCGCCGCAGCTTTCGTGGCATTCTTCTCCATCGGCTGGTGGCTGTGGCACACTCCAGTCCCGACCAAGCTCGCAAGCCTCGAGACGCTCACCTCTTGGCAGTCCGGCACGCGACTGCAAACGGACTCCCTGCGCACCTGGAACTGGGCTCCGGCGCGCTGCACCCTTGCGTTGCACGGCACGGTGCGACGGTTGGAATCTCCCCAAGGCGTGCATCTGCGCCTGGAATCGGGCACCTTGCGCTTTGGCGTGGAACCGCGCCATCCGGGGGAAGACTTCACAGTCGAATTCGGGAACTGCCAGGCAAGCGTGGTCGGCACCGCCTTCCAACTGCGCGTGGAGGATTCGGGCGCCTGGGCTAGCGTAGAACACGGCAAAGTGCGAGTCCAGACCGCTGGAGGCTTTCAAAAGCTTCTGCTCAAGGGGGATTCCTGGAGCTGCCGGGAACCGGCTCGCACCACCTCCTCTCCAACCAGCCTCGTCGCGCCACCCGAGGCAGCGGTATCCAAGATGCCGCCACAGAAGATGCAGACTAAAGTCGTCCCAGCTTCTGACGACGCAACCTGGAACGCTTTGCAAATGCGCTGCCAAAAAGAAGGCTCCGGATGCCTGGAGGCCTTGGCCGACTTCCTGCAGAAGCACCCCCAAGGCACCCGCGCCGCCGAGGCCGGACGTCGTTGGGCCGGCATCGCGCGCCGCAACGGTGACCTGCGCGACGCCGTCTACGCCCTCGACCTCGCTGGAGCCGCACGGGCGGGAGAGCTTTCGCAAGAGGCACGACTGGATGCCTGCAGCCTGCGCATTGAGGAGCTCCACCAGTACCGGGAAGGACGAGAGGCCCTGGACGCCCTGATCCCAAGCCTGCCGCCAAACTCCGCGCTGCGAAGCCGGGCCCAGGCCCTGCGCGAGCAGGCTGTCACCGCCCTGTCCCGCCCGGACACCCTCTGAGCGATGCGCCGCCTTGCCTTAGGGTTGTGGCTTTGCCTGTGCGGATGCGCACAGCGGGACAACCCTTGGGACCCAGTCAACCTATCTGGCACCACTTCGAATACGGACACCACGAAGCCCCAAGCCACGACTCCGGTGCCGGGAGCCACCAGCAAGGTGGTGCTTCCCGATAGCGCCAGCCGTGATCCGTCCAACCCCTACTTTGCCAACCTCGCCTCGGCCATCGCAAGCCTAGACCCGGGTGATACCCTCTGGATCCAGGGAAATCGCAGCTATGTCCTTTCCGATGGCCTGCAGATGGCCTTCGGAGGCTCGGCCTACAACTGGATCGTGATCCGGAG
>DAIPHW010000084.1:0-10053 GCA_036771135.1 Fibrobacterota bacterium
TCTGGCGGGCTTCCAGGTGGAACCCCAATACCGGCGCGAATCCTCGGGCTCGTGGTGGCAATACGCGGCCGCCTACGCGGCCGGCTCCATTCTAGGGGGGCGAGGTGGTTGGCAGCAGCGCCCCATCTACCGCGACTACGGAAACCAAGGCTGGAGCAGCGGCGAAAACCGCTCGTCTCGCCCTGACAATTCCTGGTCGTCAGGCGGCGGTGACGGCGGCAAGATCTCCACCGCCACGCTCTCGCGCGGCGGCTTCGGCGGAGCCGCTGCGGCGCGCTCCAGCTGGGGAGGATGAGGCGGGTCTCCTGCGCTCCCCGTCACGACTGGCGGGAAACGGCCGAGCGCTCGGGGTTTCTCTTCCACACTATCGATGGCGCCCCCTATTGGGATGAGAGCGCCTACTACGCCTTCACACTTTCCGAGATAGAGAACGGCATCGAGGAGCCCACCCTAGAGCTTCACGGCATGTCCTTGGATCTGGTGGCGAAGGTGGTGGAAAGCGAAGAGTTGCTAGAGCGACTGGCGATCCCGCGAGAGCAGTGGGATCTGGTGCGCGACTCCTGGCGTCGGCACGACCCGCACCTCTACGGACGGATGGACCTCTGCTACGACGGGGACGGCCCAGCCAAGCTCTACGAGCTCAACTACGACACCCCCACCTCGCTTTACGAATCAGCCTACTTCCAGTGGCTGTGGCTGGAGGAGATGGTCGGGCGCCGCGAACTGCCTCCCCAGACCGACCAGTACAACCACATCCAGGAAGACCTGATCGACGCCTTTACCCACCTGCGCAAGGCATGGGGGTGGGAGGCTACGGAAAAATCAGCAGCCTTTGTGTTCGCGGCGGTAGCTCAGAGCGCCGAGGATAGCGGCACCGTCGAATACCTGCGCGACCTAGCGGAGCAGGCGGGATTTCGCACCAAGCACCTTGCCATTGAGGAGATCGGCGTTGATGCCGCAGGACGCTTCAGCGACCTCGAGGACGAGGTGATCCAGGCGCTCTTCAAGCTCTACCCGTGGGAAGATCTTTTCTCCGAGGAATACGGACAGTTTCTGTCAAGTTGCGGAGCGCGTCTCTTCGAGCCTCCCTGGAAGGCAATCCTTTCCAACAAAGGAATCCTGCCGCTCTTGTGGGAAGCTCACCCCAATCACCCCAACCTGCTGCCGGCCGTCTTCGCAGACTCCCCCGCCTCGGTGCCTGCGGGATGGGTGCGAAAGCCTTTCTTCTCGCGTGAAGGGGCCAACATCCTGGCCGTTTCGCCTTTAGGGACCCGGACGGAAGTGCCCGGCCCCTACGGAGGACCGGCCATTCTGCAGCAGTATTGCCCGCCGCCGCGCTTTGGAGACGGCTACGCGCTGGTGGGAAGTTGGATGATCGGCGATCGGCCTTCGGGCCTTGGCATGCGGGAAGACGATACGGCAGTGACGCGCGATACCTCGCGATTTCTGCCCCACGTGATCCTGGCTTAGTCGGACAATTTCTGGGCAATTTCCCAGAAGACGTCCTTGAGCGCCACAAAGGCGTCCACCACGTCCGGGTCGAAGTGCTTGCCGCGTCCTTCCAGAATGATGGCCTCGGCCTTCTCGCGCGGAAACGGCTCCTTGTAGACGCGCTTGGAAATGAGGGCGTCATAGACATCGGCCAGCGCCATCAGACGTGCTGGGATCGGAATCTGGTCTCCGGATAGGCCTTCGGGATATCCCGATCCATCCCACTTCTCGTGGTGGCCACCGGCGATATCTTTGGCGATGCCCAGGTAGGAGATCTCGGCCCCCAAGAGCGCTTCGGCCTTCACCAGGGCGTCGCGACCAATGGCGGCATGGGTCTTCATGACCTCGAACTCCTCGGGAGTGAGCTTTCCCGGCTTCAGCAGGATGCTGTCGGAAATTCCAACCTTGCCGATGTCGTGCAGCGGTGCCGAGCGCACCAAGGTCGCCACCGTCTTGTTGTCCAGAAAGGCCGCGAACTTGGGATGTTCGCGAAGCTTTACGGCCAGCTCCCGTACATATCTGGCGGTGCGGCGGATGTGGTTTCCCGTCTCGTTGTCGCGCGTCTCGGTAAGAGTCGCCAAAGCCAGCATACTCGCTTCCTGAGTGGCTTCCAGTTCCCGCGTGCGCTCGTAAACCTCGTGTTCCAACCAATCATTGGATTCCCGCAGGCGCTCCTGGGCAAGCTTCAAGGTGACATGAGTGCGTACCCGAGAAAGCAGTATAGATGGGCTGAGAGGCTTGGTGATGTAGTCTACGGCCCCCACCGAAAAGCCCTGCTTTTCGTCCTCCACATCACTCTTGGCCGTGAGGAAGATGACAGGAATCTCGGCAAGAAGAGGATCTTCCTTCATGCGCCGACAGGTCTCGTAGCCATCCACCACAGGCATCATCACATCCAAGAGGACGAGATCTGGTGGCGCGGTACGGGCAATAGAAAGCGCTCGCTCCCCGGATGTGGCAATCTTGACACGATAGCGCTCGCGCAGCAGCGCGTTCAGAAGCGATAGGTTCTCGGGCGTGTCATCCACCACGAGGATCGTGGCATCGCGGCCTTCGGGTAGTTCATCCATGACTATCGTCCTCTCCCATGTCGGGTTCCGAATCCCCGTGTCCTTGCATAGCATGTTCGATGTCTTCCAGGATTTCCAACGCATCCTCGAAGGCGAATTGGTGGAGGCGTCGCTCCAAGCGATCGGTGACGGTGTATCCGGAATAGGTTCTCAGATCCTCTCGCACCGCTTCGAAATATTCCAGCGCTTGCCCTTCGTTCTCTTCGAGGCTGGCGCGCAGGATTTTTAGGCGTTCGACAAGTCCTGACGAAGCTCCAGCCCGAACGCTAGCGTTACAGAAAGTCCAGGAGGGGCGCTTCCAGGCCCATTCCGAAAGCCGTGCAAACAGTCGTTCCGGCTCAATGGGAAGGCCCACAAACTCATCCATACCAGCCTGTTGGAAGCGTCCGCAAATTTCAGATGTGGCATTTTCTGCCAGCACCAGAACGGGAACACCGACCCCAAGAGCCCGAATCTTTCGGATGATTTCGGTACCGTCAGCATCCGGCAGAGTTGCATTCGACAGCACCATATCGCAATCGTGAGATTCCAGCCAAGACAGAGCCTGTTCACCTCTTTCTACGGCGGTGACGCGGACGCCCTGACTCTCCAGGAGTTCGCCGATAACCATGCGATTGCTCTTGCTGGGCTCCATCAGGAGAAATTCGAGTCCCAACAACCCGAAGTTCTTCTTTTCTCTTTCGGTGACCGCTTGGCCTTCAAACAAGCGCATCAGCAGTGTCTCAAGCGATGCGGGAGAGACGGGCTTATCCAGCAAGCCGTCCAGGGGAATCGAAACCTGGGCTTTTTCCACTTCCTCGTCAAGTGAAGTAACCATCACCAGAAAAGGCGGCTTGGAGAGCCCTGCACGTCGCAGTTCGCGGGCGATGTCGAAACCGTTTTCGTCCGGCATAAAGCGATCCAGGAGCACCAAGGAGAAAGGATCACCGGCCGCCTCTGCGCTGCGGACGGCTTCTAGGACAGCGCGTCCTTGGCTAACCAGAACGGCGCTCACCCCCAAGGACTCCAGGTAGGCTCCCAGAACTTCTCGGACCAAGTCGTTGTCATCCACCACCAGAGCGCTGCGGCGAGCGATGAGCGAGGGCCGCACATCGAAGTCAGACATCTCCACGGGAAGCCCCAGCTTCACGGTGAACCAGAAGCGGCTTCCCTTTCCGGGAACGCTTTCGACGCCGATCTGCCCTCCCATCAGCTCCACCAGCGACTTGGCGATGGCAAGCCCCAGGCCCGTGCCTCCGAAGCGCCGCGCCGTGGACGATTCCGCCTGTGAGAAGGGCTGGAACAGGTTGACGATCTGCTCGGGAGTCATGCCGATGCCGGTGTCGCGGATGGAGAAGCGCAACGTCGTCGTTTCCCAGTTGCGCTCCAGCGTCTCCACCATGACCACGACTTCTCCCTTAGCCGTATACTTGACCGCGTTCCCGATCAGATTTGTCAATATCTGTCGCAGTCGCATAGAGTCGCCCAACACGACTTGCGGCATCTCCTGGGAGAAGTGATGGATGTACTCCACCCCCTTGTCGCGGGCCGCCTGCTTGAAAAGATCTGCGACTTTGGAGAGTTCCTCGTCTATGCGAAATTCCACATGCTCGATGGAAAGCTTGCCGGCCTCGAGCTTCGAGAAATCCAGGATTCCGTTGATGACCCCAAGCAGGGAATTGGAGGCGGCGTGGATCTTATCCAGGTACTCCTTCTGGCGCGGCGTCAGCTCGGTTTGGAGAGCCAGGTAGGACGTGCCGATGATAGCGTTCATGGGCGTACGAATTTCGTGGCTCATGTTGGCCAGGAAGTCCGACTTCACCCGCACCGCCTCCTCGGCCTTTTCCTGGGCCTCTTGGAGATCCCGTTCCTTCTGCTTGAGATCGGTGATGTCCACCAGCGACCCCAGCAGCCCTCCGACACGACCATCACTCTTCTGAAGGCTGGTGATCCAGTAGAGTACGGTATGGCGCTTGGCGTTCTCGCCCAAGGTCATCTCGAACGGGTAGGACTTCATGCCACCCTTCTCCAGGATGTCGCGATCATCAGCATCACGAAAGGCTCGGATCTCCTCGGGGATGTGGGGCAGTTCGAGAAGCTCCTTGCCCAAAAGGTCTTTGCGCGAGACGTGGAACATCTCCTCATAGGCCCGATTGCAGAGGATGTAACGGCGGTCTGTCCCCTTGACGAAGACCGGATTGGGCATGGCGTCCACCAGTTGCTCCAAAAAGGCCAGCTGATCGGAAAGCTCGGATTGCGCCTTCACGAGGCCCGTGAGATCCTCTTTGATGGCCACGTAATGGGTGACACGCCCATGATCCTGCAAGGGTGCCACCACCACGGATTCGCGATATTCGTGTCCATCCCTGGAGCGGTTGAGGAATTCGCCTCGCCATACGTCGCCGCTTGAGAGAGCCTTCCACATGTCGTCGTAGTGAAGTCCCACCTGCGACGGCGATTTGAGGAAGCGGGGATTCTTGCCTATGACCTCATCCTTACCGTAGCCGCTGGTAGAACTGAATGCCGGATTGACGTACTCAATATTCCCGTTCTTGTCGGTGATGATGACGGAAACGGGGCTCTGCTCGATGGCCAAGTAGAACTTCTTAAGCTGCGAGGTCTTTTCCTGAATGGCGGCCTCCATGTCAGTAGTAGCCATGCGCAGCATCTGTCGCATGCCTTCCTGCGCCAATGCCAACCGTTCAAAATCCGTCCAGCGCGGTTTGAATTTCAGGTCACGCGAAAAATTCAGCCGCCCAATGGCATCGGCTTGGGAAGCCAAGTCGTCCAGCGTCTGCGAGAGCAGACGCGACATGCGACCAGCAATGAGCGCCGAAACCAACGAGAAGGCGACCAAGGAGATGGCAGCAGTCACCAGCCTGGGTAGGTGCCCGATGCACTGCAACCCGATAACCAGGAACGAGGCAATCCAAAGGACAAGCAGAAGCCGTAAGAAGAGCCAAGCTCGGATGCTGATGAGTCTCGGTTGATTCATGACAAACCTACAGTCGTATCCATTGGAGTCCATTGTCTCATTTTCCGGGGCCAAGGCAATCCTCGATCTCAACCAATGGATCAGCGCAACTAAAACGCAACGCCAGCTCAATCGCTTCGTGACACGGGCTTGGCAACTTTGAACCATGAAATCCTTGGTTTCGGCGTTCGGACCCATCTATCTGGCCTTGCGGGACCGCCGCCCCACCTCTCCTTCGGCCATCCGCCAGGCGCAGGAGAGAATTCTCCAGCAGCTGGTTCAGCAGCTTTCTCCACTGGAAGTCGGCAAGCGATTCGGGCTGGCCGCGCTGTCGAATGCCGACCTCGTTGCAGAATTCCGCCGTTCGGTGCCACTCACCCGCTATTGCGACATCGGAGACTTGATCGAGCGCGTGCGCCGCGGTGAGCGCAACCTGCTCTTTCCTGGCCGCCCCGTGGCCATGGCCCAGACCAGCGGCACCACATCAAATCGAGATGGCGGCGAACGCTACATCCCGCAAAGTGAAGGACTGTTGCGAAACCAGACACTGGGCGGCGTGGCAAGCCTTTCGCGGCTGCTGGAAAGGACCGGTCCTTCCTTGCTCGGAGGGGGACTGCTAATGCTGGGCGGCTCCTCAGCATTAGAAAGGAATGCCTGGGGAATCCCCGAGGGAGATCTCTCGGGCATCGTGGTCTCGCGCATTCCTCGCTTGCTCCAAGGAAGCTACGAGCCGGGGCCCAAGATCGCCTTGGAATCCGACTGGAAGCGCAAGATCGACCTCATCGCCAAGCGTTGCGCCGGGCGGGACATTCGTCTGGTCTCGGGGATCGCCTCCTGGATGCACGTGCTCTTCGAGGCGGTCTGCCGCGAACGCGGCGAGGATCGCGTGGACAAAATCTGGAATTTGCGAGGACTCATCCACGGCGGGGCCACCATAGGTCCCACGATTCCCATGCTTACCCGCCACCTCTCGCCTTCCCAGTGGATGATGGAGGTCTATCCAGCAAGCGAAGGTTTCCTTGCCGTAGGAAGCCGCCCCTGGCGCCTGGAAGAAGGCGCACCCCCACCGCTTGAGGTCCTTTCGGACCACGGCATCTTCCTGGAATTTCTGCCCGAGGGAGAAGCGGCCGAACGAGCCGTCGGTCCCGAGGCTTTGGAAGTCGGACAGCTATACACAGCGCTGCTTACCACCCCGTCGGGGCTTCTGCGCTACGAACTTGGGGATCTCGTCCAGGGGGAAGGCCCCGGGATGCTGCGAATCGCCGGGCGAGTCGGGGCACGGCTCTCGGCCTTCGGGGAACACGTCGAGGGGATGCAGATCGCTGCCGCCTTGGCAAGCGCCTGCCATCGCCATGCCGCCACTGTAGCCGAATACCACGTCGCCCCCGTCTTCCCGCGTCCTGGGGAATGCGCTGGCCTGCATGAGTGGTGGGTGGAATTTCTCGTTCCGCCTTCTGATGCGGAGGCATTCCTCGATTCGCTCGACGGCTTTCTGCAAGAAAATGTCCTGGATTACGCCGCCCATCGCCGCGACGACCTGCAACTGGCGCGCCCTCGACTGCGCCAGGTCCCGATCGGCACCTTTCACCGGGCCTTGGAGCGTTCCGGAAAACTCGGAGGGCAGCACAAGATCCCTCAGGCAGCCTCCGACCGCTCCTTTGCCGACCTCCTCTCGGAAAGCTTGACATGAACAAGATGACACCGATGAACCCGCACAGCACACCGACAGTGGTCCGCAAGAAAGGCCGCGGCCCGTTTCGCTTCCTGATGCTTCCCGGCCTCGTGCCAGACGGCAACGAGACCTTCCTGAGACAGGAAAAACTCTTCCTGGCGCACGGGGACTGTGAGATCGTGAACTACCCCTACCGCGACTTCTCGCTGGAAGGCATCATGGATCTTGTGACAGAATTTGTCCAGCGCCAGCGCAAGGCGGGAAAGCCAGCCATCATCGTGGGCGTGAGCGTCGGAGGAGGCTTCACGCTGGAATGGCTGCGGCGGACCCGCGAGGAAGGGCGCGATCCATCCTTAGCTGGACTCTTACTCGTGAGCCCCATGACCTGCGTGCAGGATCTTGCTCCGCTGCTTCTGAAACTCTGGAAGCCCATCGTGGCCAAAAGTGGCGACAGCGTCCAAGCTTTGGAGAAGGGACGCTCCTTCTTCAAGTCGCTGGCCAGCCGCTCAGCGGCACCAGGAAGCCTGCCCTCCGGCATCAAAGGACTCTTCGCGATGCTCACGCCGCAGGGAATGAACGACGTGCAGGAGCGCAAGATCAAGAAGCGCATCGACCTTACCCTGGAACGCATCCCCCCCGAGGGCGCCATCGCGCGCTGCCGCGCCCTGGAGAACGTCCCCGGAATCCTTGCTGGCGAAAGACCTAAGCAGCCCTTGCTACAGGCGCCAGCCATGATTCTCTGGGGTAGCAAGGAACGGCACACCCTGAACATGGAAGGCCCCGGCACCGGACTGCTCTGCCGCCCAGACCTCGCCATTCGGCACTTTCCGGACGTGCAAGTGCAATGGCTCTACGGCAAGGATGGCGAGGAAGTCCCCCACTCCTCCCTGCTCAAGCACCACAAAGCGTTCCAGAAACCACTGGCCGAGTTCCTAGGACGTCTGGATCGCGAGCGCAAGGAGCGTCGCAAGGCCGCCTAGAACTCCTAGCGCGCCTCGAAATCCAAACGCATGTTCTCACGAGCGAACTCCACCTTGATCGCCGTAGATTCCTGCGCCGCCTGCAGTTGGACTTCGCGCTCGTAGACAGCCAGGAAGACATCGTCATGGGACGGGTCGTGGTGGAAGACCACGAGATGCTTCACGCCCGCAGCCCGCGCCACCTTGAAGCCTTCCGCCCAAGTCGAGTGTCCCCAACCCTTGTGGTAAGGATATTCCTCCTTGGTGTACATGCCATCGTACACAAGCAGGTCAGCTCCTCGGGCTAGTTCGACAAGCCGCTCATCCAACCGCCCCTCATAATGCTCGGTGTCGGTGGCATATACCATGCTGCAGCCGGTCTCAGCCTCTTCCAAGCGGTAGGCCAACACGCCGTTGGGATGGTTCAGGCGCGCGTTAGCTACCGAGCCAATGATCTTTGACCCGTCTTCGCCGTCGTAGAGAGGCACGATGGCCCCTTCTTGCAGATCTGCGAATTCGATGCGAGCGCCCATCATGTCAAGAGTCACCGGAAAGTTCGGCCCTTCCATCTGGCCTGCAAGAATGCCGCCGAGAGTTCCTTCCTGCTGTTCCTGCCCGTGAATGCGCAAGTGGTTGCGATTAAAAAAGGCCGGCGAAAAGAAGGGGAAACCTTGGATATGATCCCAGTGTACATGGGACAGGAACAAGGACATGCGCGTCTGGGGAACGGGATCGTTCATGATGACGTTTCCCAGATTCCGGATACCGGTCCCGGCATCAAAGATGACCCAATTCTGCCCAAGGCGTGCGCTAACACAGGAGGTATTGCCTCCAAAGAACACAGTTTCCGGGCCGGGGACGGGGATGCTGCCTCGCACCCCCCAGAATTGAATCCGCATGGGCTAGGATTGTAGAAGTTCCTAAGAATTCCGGCAACCGTCCAAACAACGCTGCCATGGGAAATGTGATCTAGATCACATCCAAAGACTCGGGGTGCTACCTTCCCCTGGCTTATGCCTTCTCATTTCCGGAATTTGTCACGCTTGGCCCTTCCGCTGGTGCTTTCCTCCTCCACCGTCACGATCATGCAGGTGATCGACGCCGTGGTGCTGGCGCGCCATTCGGCCACTGCCGTAGCCGCCATGGGTGCTGGCGGCATGGCGGTGATCCTGGTGCAGGCAATGGTCTTTGGAACCACCGGCTACACATCTGTCTTCTGTTCCCACGCCCATGGAGCCGGAGACGAACGCGGCGTCCTCCGCTGCGCTTGGCAAGGCATTCACATCTCCTGGATTGCCGGACTGATCTTGGCGCTCCTGGCGTGGCCGATGGGTTCGCTCTTCTTCCACATCGGGCATGCCCCCGCCGTGGCCAGAGACGAGGCGCTCTACTTTCGCATCCTGGTGGCTGCCACAGTGCTTCCCGCATTTGGCTCGGGAATGGCCGGTTGGCTCTCGGGGCAAGGGCGAACCAAAGTCCTGACGCTCGTCCAGATTGGGGCATTTGCCGTGAACGCCCTGCTCGCCTGGGCGCTAGTACTCGGAAACTGGGGACTCCCCCGCCTGGGGATGGCCGGGGCCGCCCTAGCGACGCTTGCAGGACAAGGTCTCGCCTGCCTGGCACTGGGATTTCTTTTTTGGCGCGGCGGCGGCTTCCGCCAAGCTCTTGACCGCCGTCTTGAGCGCAGTGAATTGCGACATTTTCTGTCCTTAGCCCTTCCTCAAGGAGCTCGTGTCTCGGCGGAGCTCTTGGCCTGGACGGCCTTCCTGTTCTTCGTCGGGCGCATCGGGACCGTAGAGCTTGCGGCTTCGAGCATCGCCTTCCGCATCAACGGCATGGCCTTCTTCCCGCTGGTGGGGCTCGGCCAGGCGGCCGGCATCCTCACCGGGCAGGCGCGTGGCGCCGGAC
>DAIPHW010000085.1:0-9942 GCA_036771135.1 Fibrobacterota bacterium
GTCTTCGTCAGATTCCGTCCATTCTTCTTCCAGCTCGGGAAGACCAGCAAGCGCAGCGACCGGAACGGCGGCAAGGCCCGGCCCTGGAAGGCTCGCCGAGAGTCCTTGCGACAGATCCTGTCTCACCTCCTCGGGCGGGGGCTCGGGGGCGATGCGCGGACGGCGGGCCACCTTGGCGTGCACCTCGCGGTCTTCCCACTCGTTGAGCTGGGCAGCCAAGCGCACTTCCTCGTCGCGAGCCTTGAGGCGGCGGATCTCCAGCGGATTTAGCCCCTCCAGGTCCTCGGCCTGCAGCGGCCGCCATACCGAAAGGTTGCGATAAACTCCCAGAGCGCGATCACCCAGGCCAGCCTCGGGATCGGGTGCCTGAACTGGCGGCGTCGGATCGCGCAACGGCACGGAAGATTCCGTCATCTCGGGGGCGACGTTGCGCGAAGGCTCGCGACGGCGCCGGGGCTGCGGCGAAACGGGCAGCTCGGGAGGCAAGATCACCGAAGACGGCATGTCCAGAGGAGGCTGATCTTCCTCAGGCTCAGGGCGCAGGTGACGGTCCAGGAAGCGGCCACGCGGCTCCACCGACTGCGAGAGTGCCAGAGCGTTCTCCAGATCCTCTTCCTGGCTTGGGACGCCTTCCTTGCGCGCCTTCCAGCGCTCGATCAGCTGCGTCTTCACCTGCAGGAAGGTGGCCCACAAGATCAAGAGGCCTTCGCGGGGCGTAACTCGCAACGCCCAGAGGCCGGTCCCGACCAGAGTGGCAAAGAGCACCAGCACCGGCCCTAAGCGATGGGCTCCGAAGACCGGCAGGAACAGGGCGCGCACCAGCAAGTGCCCGAGCAACCCACCCGAATGCGCAAAGGCCCCGTAGTCGTGGAGCGGCTCCACGAGCTCGCCAAGGCTCAGGAAGAAGAGGGCGTGGATCCAGAGCACCAGGCCCAGAGCCCAAAGCTTGCGCAGCACCGGCTGGTCGTGGACCACCAAACGCACCGCGAAGATGCCGAGCACCACGGAGCCCATGGCAGCAGGAAAGCCGCCCAAGCACCACAGCAAGAACTTGGAAAGCCAGTTGCCGATCCAGGGGCCCAGGGCGTGGTCCTCCTTGGCAAAGAGCCCAAGCGTCAGCGTGGTGAGCATCAGGATGGCCGTAAGCAAAAGTCCCGAGCCACCGATCTGCTGGCCCAGGTGCCGACTGGCCGTGCTTGCAGCGCCTGAAGCCGCCTGCGGCACCGGTGACGGCGGAGCAAAAGGAGCGCGGGCGTCCGAGGCGCCAGCGGAGATGCGGTTCTTCAAGACCTGGGGAGGCGGATCTTCCGGCTTAGGAACAGCCGTACGGGTCAGGACAGGCCGATCCTTGGCCCCCTGGCGGGTGATCTCGGTGCGACCATGCTTGCGGGGAGCCATCAACGCCCTCCGCGCGCGCACATCGGCACCGCTCTCGTCACAATTCCCAGCTCGGGACGAATACGCATTGTCCAAATGTGCATTTCCAAACGTCCTTCGGGAGAGAGCTCCCTCACACCTTGCGAGCCACGACCAAGTGACTGATGCCGAAGTCGTTGGGCAGGATCTCCACCGCCTCGAAACCGTTCTTTTCAAGCAGCGTGCCGTAGTCCTCCACGCGGGCAAAGCGCTGGGTGGTCCGCACCAGGTATTCGTAGGCCTCCTTGCGCGACCCGAAGAGCTTGCCCACGGCCGGAATGGCGATGGGCGCCAGCACGTTGTAGAAGAAGCGCGGCACCAGCATCTCGGGACGGAAGAACTCCAGCGTCACGAAAGTGCCCCCCGGACGCAAGACGCGATGGACGGACTTCACGCCCTCTTCCAGATTGTCGAGGTTCCGCATGCCGAAACCGCACAGACAGGCATCAAAGCTCGCCTCGACAAAGGGCAGGCGCAGGGCGTCGGCCTCAATGGCCGAAAAGGAGGTCTTGCGGGCCACATGCGAAAGCATGCCGGCCGAAAAATCCGCCACCACGCCGGAACGAAAACGGCCAGCCGCCTGGGCTTCCAGCAGAAAGTCGCCGGTGCCGCCGCAGAGGTCCAGGATGTCCTGGGGCCTTTCAGGGAGCTTCCGCACCGAACGCTTGCGCCAGGCCACGTCGCGCCGCGCCGAGAGGACGCGGTTGAGCATGTCGTAGCGGGGGCTGATCTCGTTGAACATCTTGCGGATGGCGTCGCTCATTTCCAGATCTCGTGGGCATAGGATTCCACCCGCGCGAGCACGGCGGGATCCTGGGTGATGAGGGAGGGCCAAGTGCCTTGGTCATAACCTTCCTCGGAAAGTTTGCGGGTAGCATCAAAGCCTAAGCAGCCTCCCGGACGACGAGACGCCACCGGCCAGGCATCGCGCCCCGGATCGGTATTTCCCAAGGCGATGAGGGCGGCCGTAGGCAGGCTCGTGAGGAAGGCCGGATCATCGCTGACCACCACAAAAACAGCATGGTCAGGAAGATCTCCTGGGCGCAGCCGCTCCAGCAATTCGCGCCCCTGGCCGGGGCGAGATTTGCTGATCTGCAGCAGCACGACGCGTCCTTCTCCAGCCAAACGAATTTCATCCACCTCCGATAAGTGGTCTTTTGGAAATGCCCAAGAATCATTTCGCGGCGCATCTGGGGAGGAACGATGCTCTTCCGGAAGCTTAGGCGTGGCATCAATGCCGAGCTTTGAACCAAAGTTTCGCTGATTGGGAGCGTGGTCCAAAGTGTCGGTCGGCCCCGCAAATCGAACCGTATCTCTGGTTACATCCCAGTGGTTTCCAATTTCTTCCAAAAGGCTCTGATAGTCTTTAATGTCAACTTCTGGCCGAAATGCTGCCGCGTATTTGGTAAACATCATCTGACCAGTTCCCCAAACGCCAGCAAAGCTTTTACGAGCGTGACCAGGGAAACGAGTCTTCACTCCAAGCAACACGAGGTTATGGAAGGCACCTTCGATAGGCAACCGCATATTGGTCACTTCGCCATGGACACGTTGTAAGAGCGGCAAGAAGATCCGCTCAGTGGCCTCGCCTAGGTAAGCGTCTTCCACCGGGGGCTGCCCAACGATGGTGGCCGGGAAGATAGCATCCTTCTTGTGAGTCACGCAACTCACCTTGAAGGCCGGATACCAGTCGGCTTGGCTATAGAATCCGGTATGATCGCCAAAGGGCCCTTCCCAGCGCAAGTCGCTGGAATCAACCACGCCTTCCAGTACGAAATCAGCCTCAGCAGGCACCCACAAGTCGTTGGTGCGGCAGCGCACCATAGGAACGCGGCGACGTTGCATGAAGCCTGCCAAGAGCATTTCGAAGATCCCCGGCGGCAGCGGAGCGGTGGCAGCATAGAAGAGCGCTGGCGCTCCCCCTAGGGCCACCGCCACAGGCATCGGGGACTTGTGATCCTGGGCATGACCACGGCCATCCTTATGGCGCTGCCAGTGCATACCGGTGGTGGTCCGGTCGAGGATCTGCATGCGGTACATGCCGCAATTGGAACGCCCGTCGGTGCCGCGCGAAAAGACCATCGGCAAGGTGAGGAAGGGACCGCCGTCCTCGGGCCAGGTGGTGAGGGCAGGAAGCTCCCCGAGATCCACCTCAGGCTGGATGACCTCTTGGCAAGGCCCACGACGCACTCGACGCACCGGAGCGTGGCGCAGATCCCAGAGGCGGGCCAGCAGCTTTCCGGCTTCGCGCAGATTGCGCGGGGGCTCGATGTCGGTGAGAGCCCGCACCCGAGCTTCGACGTCCGCAAGGCTTTCGCCGCCCAGCGCCCAAGCGATGCGCCGGGGCGAACCGACGATGTTGACGGCCACCGGAAAGCGCGATCCTTTTACGTTGGTGAAGAGCAAGGCCTTGCCGCCGTCGGGGCGCTTCATCTCGCGGTCGGCAATGGCGCAGACCTCCAGGTGGCGATCGACCGGCCGATCCACCACGCGCAGCTCCCCGCGGCGGGCACAGAGGTCCAGAAAATCCCGCAGCGAACGGACATGATCGGTCATGGCAGGCAAAGATGCCAAATCACCGAGGAGCCTATCGTGAAAAAAGCAGCCTTCCCCCTTGATTCGTCGTTCTGGTTGCTTATCTTTTGAAGCTCACGAGGCAGCCGTAGCTCAATTGGATAGAGCACCTGACTACGGATCAGGAGGTTTGGGGTTCGACTCCCTACGGCTGCACTAAAAAGCAGGAAGACGAAAGTCCTCCTGCTTTTTTGTTTTGGAAACCCTCCGAATTTTCCTCTCCCCTATCTTGAGCGCTAAATCGACAAGCAGCCTATGCGGCTCTCGCCCTCACCTCATCCAGCACGGCACAGATGCCGTCGAGCTCGGCTCGGCTGAAGAGCTGTTCGGGGCCTGAAGGAGCTACGTCCGTGAACGGCGATTCGTAGAGACGGGAGGCGTCCATGACGCCATGCTCTGTCAGGTGGTTCACGATCAGATCCAGGAACTCGGTCTGAGCGGCTGTGAGCGTCTTGCCGGCCTGAAAGGCACCTAAAGCCTCCTTGGCGGCTCGGCGGTCTAGTCCCACTAGCGAACGCACGAAGAGGCCCAGGCTGTGGCTCTCTGCCTTGGCCTTGGCTAGGTCACTTGCGGATGCCCCAGCATTTTCGGCAAGGATGCGCTCAAGCTCCTCTAGATCCATGGACGTCAGTTGCTGGTTGTTGCGCAGCTTGTAGATGACGACATGTTCTTCGTGGGCATGCAGAAAGGCCTGCACCTTGGCCCGGAACTTGGCAAAACCCTCGACCTCGAAGTCAGGAAGTGTCACCAGTTCGCCATCACCTATGGTGTCGTCGAAATCTGTGTAGACCACCTTGCGACGCGACTTCTCGATTAGCTGCACCAAATCGCGAAGGCGCTTGCGGACTCCTTCCAGCATGGGGATGGTCACGTCTTCCCACCATTCATCGCTCTGCAGGGACTGGATCAGCTCCAACTGCTGGCGGATGGCAGGAATGCTGGATTGGGCCTCCAGGAGCCTCGCGATCTCCTTCACGCGATCGCGAAGCCTCCCAAAGCCGGGTTCAGCCTTGAGCACCGAAAGCTGCAGGTTTAGCAGCAGGAGATCGAAGCGCTTGGCCTCCTCAGCATCCTCTTCGAGGTCCGTCGGAAGCCCGGCCACGTCCTTGCGCAGGCCTTCACGGTCGATTTCTGTCAAACGTTTCCAGGCATCGGCCTTGGCGAACTGCTCCACCAAGCGACGGCTGGGACGTACCAGGAAGTTGCCGAGGTTCATCCCGGCGACTTCCCGATGAAGACGGTCCGCAAGACTGCCACGAAGCTGCAAAAGCGCTGACAAATTTCCGCCTGCGGCCATCGGCATGGCCGGATCGTTTACCAGCAGTTCGTCTAGACTCCCCATCAGATCCATGCGGGTGCGGAAGAGGCGAGTGCTCAGGGAAATGCCGTTCGATCCGCCTATTTCTGGTGGGCTCTCTTTGAAATATTCCAAATTCTGACAAAAGTCGAAGATGGTGAAGAACTGCTTGTGCTTATCGGGGCCGAAGAGGTTCGGGCACAGGCGGGTGCCGCGACCGACCATCTGCCAGAACTTGGTCTTGGAATGCACCGGCTTGAAAAAGACGAGATTCACGACCGAAGGGATGTCGATGCCGGTGTCCAGCATGTCCACCGAAATGGCGATGTGAGGCTCCCCGTCCGGCAGCTCAAAGGCGTCGATCAGGCTTTGGGCGTACTTGACCTCGTTGGTGATGGTACGAGCGAAGTGCCCCTTGAGGTGCGGATAGTTGGCGTCGAAGCGTTCCTGAATGAAGTTCGCATGGGCCTGGTTCCTGGCGAAGATGATGGTCTTTCCCAAGCGATCTCCGCCAGCCACTTTCTGCCCATGGATCATCAGGTGCTTCAGCGCCTTGTCCACGGTATCCTGGTTGAAGAGCCACTGGTTGAGCGCAGGACTTTCCACCTGATCAGGTACCGAGCCGTCCTCGGACCAGTCCTTCTCCTCCCACTCGGCCTTCTCTTCCTCGGAAAGCTCATCATACCTGATGCCTTCGCGCATGAAGTGGAGAGGCACCGAGATCGAACGCGCCGGCACCAGAAATCCGTCCTTCACGGCGTCATTCAGGGTGTAGGCGTCGGTCGGCACTTTGTCTTCGAGATCGAAGAGGCCGTAGGTGTTGCGATCGATCTCCTCTTTTGGCGTCGCCGTGAGGCCCACTAGCAGAGAATCGAAGTACCTGAAAATCGCCCCATATTTCTGGTACACGGATCGATGCGCCTCGTCGATCACCACCAGATCGAAGTGCCCCACACCAAAGCGCTTCTGGCCGTCCTGCATCTCGTCAATGAGGTTCATCATGGTCTGGTAGGTGGACAGGTAGACTCGCCCTTCCGTGGCCCTGTCTGTGATCAGATTCACTGGGGCGGTGTCGGGCAGGAAGGCCTTGAAGTTCCTGCAGGCCTGGTTCACGAGCGATACGCGATCGGCCAAGAAGAGGATGCGCTTGGCCCAGTTGCAGCGCATCAGCAGGTCCGTCAGGGCGATGACAGTTCTTGTCTTGCCGCTGCCGGTGGCCATCACCAAAAGCGCCTTGCGCTCCCTGTCCTTCTCGAAGCTCTCGGCGACGCGGCGGACGGCGCGTTCCTGGTAGTAGCGATCCACCAGCCTCTTGTCGATGGCCGCTTTGGCCAGGGGGCGATGACTTTGGCGGCGCTGAATGAGAAGTTCCAGTTCCCCTTTCTTGTAAAAGCCTTGGATGCTTCGCGGAGGAGAACTTGTGTCGTCCCAGATCCAGTGCTCATGGCCGTTGGTGTAGAAGATCACGGGCCTCTGATTGAACTGCTTTTCCAGGCAGTCGGCATAGAGCTTTGCCTGCTGCATGCCGGCTCGCGGATCCTTGCGGCTGCGCTTGGCCTCGATCAGTCCCAAAGGCTTTCCGTCATTTCCCCACAGCACGTAGTCCACATATCCAACGCCTTTGGCATTGGGCATGCCTGCGACCTCGAACTCGCGATCTCGGGCTTCATCCAGAGGCCAGCCGGCTTCGCGCAGGAGCATGTCGATCCAAAGGTCTCGAGTCGCTTCTTCGGAGTAGTCGTGGTCATCGGGGATTGCGGTTGCCGCGGCCTTTACCTTGGCGATCTCGGCCCGTACCGCAGCGAGCTCTTCGTCCAGGGCCGCCTTGGCCGCATGCGCCTTGGAAAGCTCCTCATCCTTGGCCTTGAGGGCATTTTCCAGATTTTGCACTTGAGCAAGCGTCTGGGCTGGGACGGTACCACTAGGAAGGAGCGAGGGCTCGAAGATCAAGGCCGAATTGGGGCGTTCTCGGCGAGCATAGGTTCGGGCGAACCAAAAGAGCACATGGAACAGTTCGCGGACCGCCGCCAGGCTGTCCGAGGCGGGAAGGACCGCATTATTGTGGACTGCCGCATTGCCCAGCCGCACGATCAGCTTTGCCTTGGTGAAGACGGATTCGCCAGCAGCCTGCTTGAAGGTGGGTTCGTGCAGCAGCGCCGAGATGTTGTCCTGATAGGGACGCTTTAGCGAAGCATCGTGACGAAAAGCCCATTGCACAGCCAGTTCCAGGGTGCGACGAGCGTAGAAGCAGGCGGTGCGAGGGTCGGAGAGCGCGAGGGATTCGGCCTTGTCGGCGGCCTCGAAGATCGAGGGCCATTCCTCTCGGAGAAAACTGAAGTGGCTCATGGGCACCTTTGCAGGGGACGAGACGCGTCGTCACGGAAGAAGCTCAAAACCTAGTTCCCGTGCCACCCTTTGCTGGAACCGAGAATCTTGGCCATCTCGGCCATACGCTCATCTAGATGAGGAATACGCTCTTGGTTCCCTTGTAGGATTTGGCCTGGATCTGGCAGTTTGACTTCTGGATCCAAGAGCACTTGGAGCAGACTGTGCATCGACGTGTAAGGCCCATCCAAGGCATTGAAGCGCTGTTCTAAGCGGCAAGCTCGCCTCATGGCTTCAGGCATGCGATTGAAGGTATTCGCAAACACGCCTTGGGATCCCTTTTCGTAATCAGACAGATATTGTCTTACCTGTTTGAAGGCATCGTGGCGATGGACGGGTGCCTGGACATCTTTCCAATGAAGCAGCAACCAGAATTCAAAGCAGGAATTGGAAGGCACCGCTAGAAAGCGAACGGGAAGCTTCTCGTCGTTCTTCTGGCCACGCCTATCGTATTCCCGAGCCAGCTCCAGAGCTTCGCTGTAGGTGCGATGTTCATCTCGGTCAAACACGGCCACCACCACGTCGGCAGCCTTCTTGCGAAATCCCATTTTGCCATCGTGGAAGGCCTTCCAGGCGGCCTCCACGATCTGGCGTGGTTCGGTGACACCTTCGTGGGTGACATGCAGATGGGCCGAGGAAAGACGCAGCGCTATCCGAATTTCCTCGAGGTATTGGATCTCCGTCTTGGAGCCTTCGCAAACGATCAGAAAGCGACGCCCAGGTGTGCGGTTGCCCTGCTTTCTCTCAAGTTTGAGCCTCTGGCGAGTCGCTGGATGGCTGTCGCGTCCCATCAGGTTTCCTGCAGTGTAGGAAAGACGGGAATAGCTCCGAAGCGACCGTCAAGGTAGGCCTTCTCGAGGTAGAGATCCTTTCGCACTTGAAAGTCCGAGAGGGGCACTAGGCGGCTTGCCTGGTCGAAGTCTTTCTCCACGAGAAAGATCTGGTCACGGCGAAAAATCGACTGATCGAGGAGAAGTGTGTTGTGGGTGGTGAAGACGAGTTGGGCGCCGCTCTTGTTGGTGGAAGGGTTGTGGAAGAGTTCCAAGAGGCGCTTTACGAGCAGAGGATGGAGACTGCTTTCGATCTCGTCCACGACCAGGAGGCGTCCCTTTTCGAGGATATCCAAGACGGGACCTGCCAAGGCAAATAGGCGCTGAGTCCCCATCGATTCCTCTTGCAGCTCGAAGAACGCCTCGCCATCCTTGGCCACGTGATGAAAGCGAGCCTGCTTGTGGACGAACTCCTGCGTAGTGGCCTCAGCCTTTCCGGTGGTCACATCAAACTGGAAGTGTGGTCCGGTGCCACGCGTCGTCTCGACACCGATCTCAGACACGGGGATGTCACTTGCCTGCAGGAAGCTCACCACCTGGTTGTAAAAGGAGGGCTCTTCCAAACGTGCAATGGTGTAGTCAACTCCCAAGGGAAGAGGATTGAAGAAAACCGGCTTGCTTGCGATCCAGTCGTAAAGTGGACGTAGCATCTCGCTGTTGAACTGCACTGCGGTGCTTAGGAACAGGGCATTCGAGCGTGTGGAATCCTGCCAGGTCTTCTTAGCTCCGACCAGCTTCTCGCTGAACTGGTATTCGTACTTGTCGGTCGCTAGATCGAACTTTCGCTCAAACCACGCCTGCCCAGGGCCTTTCTGCGCCTTGTAGACCAGAAGCCACTCTTCATGGATCCGCTGCCGATCCAGCCGGAAGCCGTACTGGTAACGAATTTTGTCGATCAGCACGGTGATCTCAAATTCAGCGACGGAGTCCTGGGCATTCTTCTGTAGAGCGAAGGGAATCAACCCGGTGCCGGAATCTGGAGCAAAGGAGAAGCTCTTGGTCACTAGGACATTGAGATACTGCAAAGCCCGCAGCAGGTTGGTCTTTCCAGAACCATTAGCCCCATACATGCCCAGGCTTCGCAAAACACGAGGAACCGAGACGACTTCCGTCTCAATGGTATGGGAGTCCTGGAAGGTCTTGTCCTTGGTGGCAACCAAGCTTAAGGTCTGGCGATCCCGAATGGAGCGGAAATTCTGGACACTGAACTCAATGAGCATGAGACTAAGATATCGAAAAAGGAGGCTTTATTGTGAAAAAATCACAAATTTCTAACCTACTTTTGGATCTTCTTGAAAATCACAAGCTTCCGCTTCACAGTTCCCCTCGGAACGCCCGATCCTGGAGCGAGGCGAAGAGAGCATCAAGCTTTGCAAGTGAGGCGCGGTGCGCGGTCTTGAGGGATTCGAGTTTCTCGATGCGGTGAGCGAAGGCTTGCTG
>DAIPHW010000086.1:0-9916 GCA_036771135.1 Fibrobacterota bacterium
GCTCGCGGATCTTTCGCGCCAAGTTGAGATCCATCTCCGAGATGGAATGGATGTATTCAAACTGCTGTTCCACCGGCAATCCGTCGATCAGGGCCACGATGCTGTCGACGCCGTCGGTCGAGACAAACTTCATGTTCGAGACCTCCAACGCCTTGAGCGAGAGGCGGTCGGCAATCTCTTTGTAGACGTTGTAAGGGATCTGAGCGATGTTGCCCATGCTTACGAGCAGCCGCGAGCGGTTGGCCGGATCTAGCCGCTGCAAGATGGAGGAGGCCTTTTCCGCTGAGAGCTGCGCCAACGCAAACCCCACGATGCCCATCGACTCGTCGCGCAGGATGTGCATGATCTGGCCTTCGTTCAACTGCTCGAGGAAGCCGAAGAGATCGTCTTCGCGGCCATTGCCACCGTGCGCCGTGGCATTTTGGAACTCGCGGCGGAATTCCTTGGCCACCACGGCAAACTCCTCCATGGGCCCCGGCTCCTGAGACGCCAATTGGATCTCTAGGCCGTGGGCGTTTTCCTTGCCCAAGCTATCCTGGACCATCTGCAGGATGCGCGGATTTAGCCCGCCCACCAGCGTCCCGACATCGCGCCACCCTTTGACGCGATCCTTTTCCATCCAGCTCTTGAGGATCAGGCCGCACACCCGCGGCTCACCCACGAAGCAGTTGAGCAGGTACGGGCGCAAAGCGCCTGGATCTTCCACAGGCTCGTTGGGAGGATTTGTCACCACCGTCGTCGGGGTGAGCGGCGTGGCAGCCACCAAGGCGCCAGATTCTGTCACAGCGGCCTTGGATGCACCACCGTCCTCGCCATTCTTGGAGCGCAGGAAGGGCATATGCTCGCGCAACGCTCCAGGCGAGGTGATGGCTCGACTCAGAAGCCACACGCAAAGGAGCACGAAGGAGCAGACGATGAGGAGTGGCAGCAGGCTGTAGAAGCGCTCGGCCGGATCGCGCGGCACCTGCGGAAACTGGACAATCGCGTGCCCTTCGCTATCCTTGCCGGCCACTGGCGGCGCCATGCCAGCAGGCAGCTGCGGCGTCCCGGTTCCGTTTAGCGGGGCAAAGTCATCGAACTTGCGGGGCGAGAAGAGGGAACGGTCACCGCGCGGAAAGACAGCGCGTTGCACCGCCACTTCGTCGCCACGAGAGGTATCGAGGTTGGCGGCCAGTTGCACCAGGTACTGGATGAAGTCGCGGTCGCGGATGGTGTAGGAGGTGTCCACCAAAATGTCGTAGCTGATCCCCAGGATCCGCTCCGAAAGCGGCGATCCCCGCAGCGACTGCGGTTGGTAGGGAAGACCGGGAAGCGCGGGGAGACTCCGCGTCTCGTCGCTTGCCGCATCGCGCCCAAAGCCATCGTCCACGGAATTCTCGTCGAGATCGATGCGAGCCCGCACCAGGAAGGTGTTCTCGGCATAGTAACGGGAAAGCGCCGCCCGCGCCTGGGCCTCGTAGCTCTTCTCCAGGGAACGCCGAGAATCACCGTCCCCTTGCCTAGATGCTAAAGCGGACCCAGCCAATGCGGCGACCACCATAAGTAGAGGGACCATGCGTAAAACCATCACGGTCAGTTTATGATATTTGCGTTCCTAGATGCAATCTGAAACGGCAGGAAACGGCAAATTTTCGATGCTATATTCTTACCCCTTATGAAGATCATCATTCCAAAATTTGCGCGAAAGTGGTTTGAAAGCCGCTTCGACAATCGGCTGCCTCCGTTCCTGGAAGATCGCATCACCAACCTCTTCCACCGCCTCTGGTACGCAGCTCCGGATTCGTGGCGGAAGAACACTTTCTTGGGGTACCCCGTATGGCAACTGCCATTCGATCTGTGGCTTTATCAAGAAGTCGTCTTTCGCGATCGCCCCGACTTTATCGTCCAAACTGGCGTTGCTGAAGGCGGATCGATCCTTTATTTCGCGAAGCTCCTGGACATGATCGAAGCTCCGCCAGAATCAGTCATTGTCGGCGTGGACATTACTCTTACAGAGTCTGCACGATCCCTCAAGCACCCCCGCATTCGCCTTGTCGAAGGCAGTTCAACAGATCCTGAAGTCGTTGCTAAAGTCAAGAGTTTCCTACCCTCGCCCCACGGTATGGTCATTCTTGACTCGGACCACTCCAAGACACACGTAGCCAACGAACTAGACTGTTACCATGAACTAGTCGGGGTTGGAAAGCACCTCGTAGTAGAGGATACCAATGTTAATGGTCATCCCGTTGCTCCCCACTTTGGCCCAGGCCCACGCGAAGCAGCTGATGATTTCCTCGCGAAGACGGAAGGATTTCGCGCAGACAACGCCCTCTGGAAACGGAATTTCTTCTCATTTCACCAGTACGGCTGGCTTATTCGCGAGCATTGACATCATGCCGTCTTGCGCCGCTTAAGCGGCAGCAGGACGGTGTTGTTTCAGATAGAGAGAAAGTGTCCACGTAGCCAGCAGAAGACTCCCTGGAAGTTCGGCGCAAATCGCCGCCCAAGCCATGCCATGCAGTCCATAGCTGGGAACCCAGTGAATCCCCAGACTAACCTTTAAAATGACAGTCATCAGCAGGCATACTGCCGAGATCCAGATGCGGTCTATCCCCACTAGCAGCGTGATGAAAAGATTGTTCATCATGATAAGAGCGAGCACTACAGACAACAAGACAAAGACTGGCGCAGCTGGTGCATAGTCTTTCCCGTGAAACACAAGTCTGAATAGCGGCGCTCCCCAAAGAAACAGAAACACCATGATCCCCCCCCCCAGCATGGCATGAGCCGAAATAGCCTTTGCTAGGTCGGACAGCCGCGCCTGTGGACACGCCAACCGTGCATATAGATGAGATGCCAGCGCTTGCCCAAGAAAGGTCGCGGTCAAAGCTGTATTCAAGGCTGCGAAATAACAACCTACCGCCCGGCGATCCATCAATCGGTCGAGAATCCAGATATCGGCGCGCAAATAGGCAATGCTAACCAGAAAATACAGGAAGGCTTGCAACAAGAATTTCCAATGCTGACGAATAAGCGCCACGGCTACCTGAACCGAAGGACGGGTGATTCCAAAGATCCGTGTCTGACTCCAGAGATAGACACAGGCGAGTCCGAGTGGAGGAAACGCATACAAAACAAGCACTCCAGTCACACCTGGGCGGAAGCACATGAGCAGTCCCAGTGCCAAAGAAAGAAACCCCAGATAGGACAAACGCGCAGCAAATTCCTCTTTTGCCGACTCCCCGGCACGCATCATTTGCCGCAAGAAATCAGCCACTGAAGTGGACGCATAGAATGTGCATCCCAAGACAAATGCTAAATGGTTTCCAGGACTGGCCAGAAAGATCACGCAAGGCATGGCAACCATCGCGAACAGTCCAAGTCCAAGCAGCTTGACCGCCAGCAGTCCACCTAAAGCTTCTCGAGTACGATTTCCTGCAAAATGACGCAAAGCAAGGTTCTGCAGCCCAAGATCCGCCAGTGGAGCAAGGACAGAGCAAGAGGCAAGGATGACCGCAAACTCTCCAAAAGACGATGCCCCCAGAATCCGAGCCACTAGAAGCTGAAAGACCCCTTGTGCACCTCGCCCAAGGATTTCGCTAAGGAGCACGAGAAGTACTCCCTTAGGCATTTTCATCTGGGCATCCTTTTCAATATCGGTACGCGATCACTAGCGTATGGAAAGCTCCGCCAACCTTAATCGATAAGTTCGAAGCAGGCGTAGCGTCTGAATCGGACCGCTAGGGCAGGAATTCCAAAATCGGCGGCGTTTGACGATATCCTTTGAGAGATTCCCCAACGCTGCCAACCAAGCCCGCACGATCGTCTTTACGATGACTGCCTTGGAAACGCGAGCCCCCTTACCGTCTTGAGATGGCACTCCTCCCATCTTGGCTTGAACAGCCAAGCGGAAGATCGTGAGGAGCGGAAGCAAGGGGAGGTACCACAACGGCATGATTTTGATCGCCGTGCGCACGCGATTGCGCTCGGAGTAAAAGAGCTTAAACGGGCTGTAGCGCACTGTAGTCATGGAACGCTCATGACGCACGATGGCCTTGGGCTGCAAGATCGACGGCCACCCCATAAGTGCGGCTCGCCACGCCAGATCGGTTTCCTCGTAAAAAAGGAAATAGTCCTCGTCAAAGCCCCCAAGAACTTCAAGTGCAGAGCGTCGCAAAGCCATGGCAGCCCCATAACAGCCGAAGACTTCCCGTTCGTCACCATCCTCGGCGGGATTCCAAACCTTGCCGGAATCAATGTTTTGAGGTTGCAGATCCCAGAAGAAAGCCAAGCCGCGCGAATTAACCCGCAGCATCTCTCCCGTTTCAATGCAGAGGGGAGCTACCGCCCAAGCGTCTCGGTGGCGCGCAAAGCTCGCGAGCACCTGCGAAGCCCAATCAGGGTCGAATTCGAGGTCCATGTTGCAGAGCACGACATAATCACCGGAAAAGTTCCGCCATAGTCGGTTGCAAGCACCAGCATATCCAAGATTTTCTGCGCTGCGCTGAACAGTAACAGGAAGGCCTGCCGTCTCAAGCTGCGCCAGAGAATCGTCCGAAGAGGCGTTGTCGAAAATGGACACAACGACCTCCACCCCCTCTTGCGCAAGAATGGAGCGAACGCACTTCACAAGGGCATCTCCCCCGTTGAAGTTGACGATCCCGAACTCAAGACGTGGCATCAGGATGCTTTCCTGGCAACAACAAGGAAACTTCGCGAAAAGGTGGTTCGCAGCTTGTAAAAGCGCGGGTACCGCGGGTATACACATTCCCAAACAGGATGCAGTAAAGTCAAGCCCAATTTGAACGCCAAATTGATGAAATAGCCCGGAAAATAGGGCAACGAGCCATAAATAAATGCCGAGCGAACTGGCTCAAGGCCTGCATCTGGAAGCATCTGACGGACGCGATGCAACGATGTAGGAAAGGTGTGTGTGTAGTCTACATTCCAAAAATCAGTCCCAAAATCAAGCAAATCTGGGGAAAGAAGAATCAGGATTCCGCCTGGGCGCAAGCATCGACGAGCTTCAGAAAGGAACTCCTGCGCTTGAGAGATTCCTGCCATATGCTCAAATACATGACTCATCACTATGACATCACAGCTTCCGTCAGGCTCCTGCAGCGGCGGAACCAAGGCATTGCGCATTTTGAAGCCAGCATTTTTTGCTCGCTCCACCATAGCCTTATTGGGTTCATAACCGACGTAATCAAATCCTGCCGCACGCAAATGCCCCGCCAAGATTCCTAAACCCGTTCCGATCTCGACCACATCATGTGCTTGCGGGCAAGAGATCGCAATTTCACGCTGAAGTCGGCGGGCTAAAACTTCCCATAGCCATCGCGCCAGAGGAGTTACGCGCCGATCTGCAAAGAAATCATAGGTGGCCATGAGAATGCCAAAACTAGCCCTCCATGTTAGATTGACCAAGGCATGAAACGCCGACTCTGGCTCATCGGAAAAGGACATTTGGGTCCGGTGCTCTTGGGCCAAGGAATCCGCACCACCGAAATGGCATCCTATTTTGCTTCCCGTGGCTGGGACGTCATCATCGCCATGGATAGCTGTGATCGCGAACTTCCCCTTGGCGTCGCGTTCAAGCCCTTGAAGCTAGATCTGTTCGCACAATTCCAGCCGAGAGACGTGCTGCTGACCACGACCTTCCTTCCCCCTCTTTTCCTGCTAAGGCTGGCCTTTTCCGGCATTCCTTTTCATGCCGACTTCTACACCACCGGAGCCATGGAGAATCTTGAGACCATCCGCCACCGAAGCTGGCTTTCAGGCCTCTCAATCCGTCGGCGCACTGCGGCAAAATACCGCCTGCTACTTTCCCGCGCCGAGCGTGTCTACTTCTCCACCCGCCAGCAACTGGTCTTCATCGCCGGGATGCTTTATGGATGCGCAGCCAAGCGCTGGCCAGACATCGCCACCAGCCTGCCTTCGCGCTCACGTTTAGTCCCTATGGGCGTATCCGACGAGCCTTGGACAACCGGACGCCCTACTCCTTATCCAGAAAGTCTGCGCGGACGTCCCATATTCCTTTGGGGGGGGGGAATCTGGTCCTGGTACGATATGGACACCCTGTTCGCCGCTTTCCGACGACTCTTGGATCAGGGGCATCCCGCTTGTCTCTACTTCTTGGCGGGCAGCAACACCAGTGGCCTGAAAGCTCTTGACACTCCGGTCCGCATGGCTCGCGAAAAGGCCGACAATCTCGGTCTCACTGGAAAGAACGTCTTTTTCCACGACGCCCCGGTGACCTACGACCAAGTTCCCGCCTACCTTGAACACTCGACGGCGGGAATTCTTTCAAACCCTGCAGCTGTCGAATCCCTTGGAAGCTGGAGGACCAGGCTTTTACAGACCTTGTGGTCCCAAAAGCCCTTGGTGACGAGCGGCTTCGATCCGCTCTCGGAGCTGATGGCCGATGCCGGAGCTGCCCGTGTCGTCGCCGCAGGCGACGCCAAGGCCTTCTCCGAAGCTCTGATCGAAATTGCCGACAATAGCGATCTGCAAACTGCCATGTCTCGAGCCAGCGCCAAAGTCGGAGAGCACCTCCGCTGGAGTCGCCTATTGGCTGGGCTCGAAGAAGACATAACCTCAAATGCTGCCTTCTCTGATTCTCGCAACCGCCCTAGCATCCTTGATGCCTTGCGATATCTTACCGGTTTTTGACAGCCCCCTACGCAAAACGGGATTGTAACTTCACGAGTAAGGCGACATGAAAAAGCTTATTCACCTCAGTTACGATTCCCCTTGGAACCCTTGGCTCGGAGGTGGTGGCGCCAAGCGCGATTGGGAAATCGCCTCGCGATTTAGCGATGCCTGGAATGTGGAAATGTGGAGCGGCGCTTTTCCCCGCTGCGATGCCCAAGCAAACCAGTTGCCTCATGTCCGCTGGATCGGCACCCATCGCAACCACTGCCTGATTTCCCGCATTCTTTACGCTTATCGCACCGGTCGCTTGCTGCGTCGCTACGGCTACGGCAACACCATTGTATCAGCGTCGCCGTCCATTTTCGCGCCGATTCCCGCTCTGCTGCTTCATCCAGAACGCACCCTTCTGGTGGTTCACCACATTGTGGGACTGCGCAACGCCTGCCGCAACTACGGACCAGCCGGTATCACTTCCGCTTGGCACGAACTTCAGTTGCTATGCAAGGGGCGCCATTATGTGACCGTCAACAACGTGGTCGCCAATCGCATCCGAGCGCTCAACCCCAACGCTTCAGTCGAATTTCTCCCCAACGGAATCGACGAGAGATTTCTATCGCTCGCCCCGAATCGAGATAAGACTCCGACCATCCTTTTTTTTGGACGTCTGGACTGGGAAATGAAGGGGCTTGATCGTCTGCTGGCAGCTTTTGCTCTTGTTCAAAAGCAACTGCCTTCTACGCATTTGGTCCTGGCAGGCCGTGCCGATACGAATACGGAAGCCACGATTTCCAGCTGGATTCGCGCTCTTCCTGACCCTTCTCGCGTTCAACTATTGACGAATGTCAGCGAAGAAGCCAAACGAAAGCTTTATGCCAAGGCTTGGGTATTTTGTTCCCCCAGCCGTTTCGAGGGGTGGTGCATCGCCGGCATGGAAGCGCAAGCTTGCGGACTCCCCATCGTCGCCAGCACCGCAGACGGCTTTCTCGACTCCGTTCGCCACGGCACCACCGGAATCCTGGTTCCCAATCGAGATGCATCGATCGCCCACGACACCGCCAGCGCACTGCTGTCGCTGCTATCCAATCCGGAACGCCGACAAGAAATGTCCCACGCCGCCAGGGAATGGGCGGGGAAGTTCCATTGGGACGCATTGGCAAAGCGTCAGGAAGAGCTTTGCCAAGAGCTCCTGGACAAAGCGCTTTAGGTTTCCTTTACTGGTTCGGCCGGAATCACGAAGGCCTTCCAGGCCAAGATGCCGACGCTGCTTCCCATCAGTCCAACAAGCATTCCCAGCGCCACGATGAGGGCACGCTTGGGCTTACTCTTGTGGTAGGGGTAATCGGCCGGATCCAAGACCACCGTCGGCGGCACCGCCTTCTCGCGCTCCAGCCGCTGCTGCTCGACGGCATTTCTCGCCAGCAAGTACTTCTGCTGCCGGACCTGTAGTTCCGTATTCATGCGGGAGACGTCGAGCTGCTGCCCCGGAAGCGAAATGGAGCGGTTGGCATCCTGATAGCCGGCCAAGTGCCGGGACATGGCATCCCATTCCTGCTTGGCGTTCATCGAAGCATCTTCCAGGTGCGAGAGGATGATGTCGGAGCGCTCGGTCCTGACGCGCCGGATCTCGTCCTGTCCCAGATCCACCACGGCATTGGCCATCTGCTGCGCCAACCACGGCTGTCCCGCCGAGACCTTCACCTCCAAAATGCCGCCATCGCCCGTGCCTTGAGGAGCCACTTCAATGGCCTTGGCAAGTCCCTTCACCACCCCATCCAGAGCGCCAGGTTTAGAAGTATCTACCCGCATGGCCCGGAACAGCGGTACGGTACGACCACGACCGCTGTCGCTCCAGTCGCGCACCGGCGAGAGCAGCAACTTGTGCAGCACCGTGCGCGAAGTCATCAGCCCTTGATAAAGATCCAAGTCACCCGTGCCGCCAGCGCCCCCCTTCTTGCCCAAGAGCGCCGCCGCCGCGCCCAGCGAACTGGTCTGGCTGGTCTCGGTGGGAATCAAGAGTACCGTACTTTCGTAGACCTTGGGCGCAACCATGGCATAGGCCACAGCGATCGCCGTGGTGACAACCGTTGCCAAAACGATCACCAGGCGTTTTTGCCACAGCGTGAGGAACAGTTCGCGCAGATCGATCTCGTCATCGGCAACGGGACGTGTTTCGGAGGATTCGGGAGCATTCATCGTGTTGGAAAGATAAAGATGTCTCCAAAGCAAACGGCTACCTTTCCGGCATCATGTCTGAGACTGCATCGAATCCTTCGACCGACCCTTCCAACCTGACCGACCAGGAGCTAGCGCGGCGCGAAAACCTGCGCCGCATCCGCGATCTGGGCGTCAATCCTTACCCCTACCGCTTCGCCTTCACCCACCATGCCGCTGAATTGCGCTTGTTGGGAGAAGGCAAGGAAAGCGCCGACCTCAAGGCACTTGGCGACTTCGCGGTGGCCGGCCGCATCGTGGCCTTTCGCAGCTCCGGAAAAACGGCCTTCCTGAACATCCAGGACGACCATGAGCGCATCCAGGTCTACCTGCGCCGCGACGACGAGCTGCACGAAAATGCCGTCACCGCCGCAGGCCAAGGCGAGGCCGTCTGGCCGGTGATCAAGAGCTTAGACCTGGGCGACTATATCGGCGTGCGCGGACGCCTCATGCGCACTCGCACAGGGGAACTCACCTTGCAGGCACTTGGGCCCCAAGGCGTCGAACTGCTCTCCAAGTCCATCAAGCCGCTGCCCTTCCCCAAGATTGAGGAAACCAAGGACGAGACCGGCAAGGTGATCAGTCGCAAGACCTTCCAGAGCTCGCTCTTCACCGACATTGAGACCCGCTACCGCCAGCGCTACGCTGACCTCGCCGTGAATCCCGAGGTGGCCAACGTCTTTCGGTTGCGCACCGCCATGATCCAGGAAGTGCGCGCCTACCTCTTGGAACAGTCCTTCCTGGAAGTGGAAACGCCCACCCTGCAGGCCATCTATGGCGGCGCCTCGGCGCGTCCCTTCGTAACCCACCACAACGCTCTCGACATTCCGCTCTACCTGCGCATCTCCAACGAGCTCTACCTGAAGCGCCTCATCTGCGGCGGCTTCGATCGGGTCTTCGAGTTCGTGAAGGACTTCCGCAACGAAGGCATCGACCGCACGCACAATCCTGAGTTCACGCAGGTGGAGTTCTACCAGGCCTACGCCGACTACCACGACATGATGGACCACTTCGAGGCCATCTACCAGCGGGCGGCCAAGGCGGTGCTCAAGCTCAAAGCCAAGCGTTCGGC
>DAIPHW010000087.1:0-9916 GCA_036771135.1 Fibrobacterota bacterium
GAGTTTGAAGCAAAGATGGCTGCTTAACCATGTCCGCCCAGAGGGGGACGGGTCAGGTCATCCACTGTTCTTCTGGGTACAAAAAATCCTGCGTTACATTCCGAGACCGGAGTTCCCACAATTGACGGATCACTCCATCACCCGCATACTTGGCCAAAGCCCGCAGAAACAACGCCTGTCCGTCGCCCTGAAAGACCCCTCCATTCAACAGCGTGAGAAATTCCTGATTGGTCCCCCAGTGGTAGGTCACCGTGGGCTGGGCGCGCATGGCAAACCACGCCGCGCTCATCTCGTGGAAAGCGTAGATGTAGGTGTTCTCGTAGCTCATTTCCACGCAGTGGAAAAACTCACGGGCAATGGCTGTGGCCCATCCCTTTTCAATCGATTCAGCACTGGAAAAGTTGTACAGCACCGAATCCCCATTGGGATTCTTTCGGGGTGAATACACCAACACAGGCAAGGACGTGCCCGAACTATCGTACTTGAAATCGTTCTCAATCAGGATCTCAGCAATCTTGCCAGGGGTCTTAGACGGAGCCACCGCGTATCCAAGCACAGGACTTCCCTTGAAGCCCGGTGAAAAGTTCCCCATATCCCCCACCTCAATCGCAAGCTTGCCCGCCGGAATCGGCACCTTGTAGTACCAAGTCGTATCCGCTACCAGTGGTGGGGCCTTGAAGCCCATCGAATCAATCGCTAGGCTCCAGGCACGTTCAGCCGCAGCGCCCAAGCTCACCAGATAGTCGTTGACACCATCCTGGTTCTTGTCCACGCTGGCCATCGCATGCGGGCCGCGCGTCGAGTAGACGATCAAGAAATGAGGAGTTTCGTATGACGCCACAGAATCGGGCACCAGCGCCGCAGATCGCGCCGCAAGCCCTGTGAACATGGCAGGACGAGCGGCAAAAGCCGGTAAAGCCATGAACATCATCATTAGTCCGGTTTTCAAGAATCCTGGGGTCAGGGGATGGCGCTTCATGGGTTTACTCCAAGAACAAAATTGCTCAGCAAAGCCTTGCCCGCTCAGAGCTAGCTACGAATGGCAGGGCTTCCATAGGTTATGTTAATTAATAATCATCAATGCACATTCGCACTTAGATGCAAATCTGCATAGCTCAATTCTCAGCCGAAGCGGCCCAGGAAGACCACCTCGCGCTCCAGCACGATCCCGCTCTTTGCCTGCACCGCCTCGATCACCCGGCAGGAAAGCTCCCACACCTCTTGCGCAGTGGCATGTCCCAGGTTCACGGCAAAGCCCGCGTGCTTCTCGGAGATGGCGGCATCCCCCACTCGAAAGCCCTTGAGACCGGCTTCGTCGATGAGCTTTGCGGCAAAGCCCCCGGGCGGGCGTTTGAAGAGCGACCCTGCGTTGGGATGCTCCAAGGGCTGCTTCTCGCGGCGCGAGGCCTGGACCTCCTTCACCGACGCCTTGAGAAGGGCGGAATCGCCAGGGAGCCCTTCAAACTGGGCCTCAGTGACGATCCAGCCGCCAGCGCGAAAAAGCGATGTGCGATAGCCGAAGACGCACTCTTCGCGGGAAAAGCGTCGCCACTCCCCTGCTGGGGAGATCGCCTCCACCGAAATGGTCCGTTCACCGATTTCTTGGCCGTAGGCGCCGGCATCCATGGTCACCGCTCCGCCCACCGTGCCGGGAATTCCCGAGAGCTTCTCGAAGCCCGCCACGCCGCGCCCGACGGCCCCTAGGACAAATTCCGTCAGCCGCGTTCCGGCCAGCACCGAGGCGCCGAAGCCGTCCCAGGACACTCCAGACAAATTCCGACCAATAGAGAGCACTGCGCCATCCCAGCCGGCGTCGGAGACCACCAGATTGGAACCACGGCCCAATACAAAAAGTGGCAGTGATCGCTCCCGCACCCAATCCAGGGCGGTTTCGATCTCCTGCCGCGACGATGGTTCCAAAAGCACCCGCGCCGCCCCGCCCACGCGAAAGGTGGTCCGCTCCGCAAAGGAGGCGTTCCAGCTTCCGGCGCAGGGAAGCGCCTCGGGCATCAGGCGAGCAGTGCCTTGGCCTGAGCGATCAGGACCTCGGCAGTCTTGCGGGCATCCGCGATCTGCGCCTTGGCTCGCGCCGCCACGTTTACCGGAGTGTAGCCGAACTTCTCGTCCAGAACCTTGAAGTTGGCACTGGCGCCGAAGCGCTCCATGCCCATCACGGTACCGAAAGGCCCCACCAAGGGCGATAGCACTGCCGGAAGCGCGACCGTCACGGCAAGCACCGGCAGCCCCGAAGGAACCACCGTCTCGCGGTAAGCGTCATCCTGCTCCAGGAAGAGCCCGGTGGAAGGAATGCTCGAGACCTGCACCCGCCGGCCTTCGGCGCGCAGGAGCTTCGCCGCATCAAGAATCAAGCCCAGCTCCGAACCCGATGCCAAGAGCACCACCTCGGGAGAGGGATCCGCCTCAGCCACGTAGCCGCCGCGCAGAAGGCCCTCGGCCTGCTTGCGACGATCGGGCAGAGCCAGATCGGGGATATCTTGACGAGTGAGCAAAAGCGCCGTGGGAGACGCCGTACTTTCCACTGCCGCCCGCCAAGCCACCAGCATTTCGGCGCTGTCGGCGGCGCGATACACTGTAAAGGAGCGCTTGCCCGAGAGGTTCTTCATCTGCTCCAAGAGACGCGCCTGCGCCTCTTGTTCGATGGGCTGGTGCGTGGGGCCGTCTTCGCCCACCCGGAAACTGTCATGGCTCCACAGGAAGATGACTTGGGCTTCCTGTAGCGCCGCCATGCGCATCACCGGCTTCATGTAGTCGGAGAAGGCAAAGAAGGTGCCGCAAGCGGGGATCACGCCACCGTGCAGGCTCATGCCAGTGCAGACAGCCGCCATGGTCAGTTCGGCCACGCCCGCGTGCAAGAAAGCACCCGAAAAGTCGCCCTTCTTGAAGGCGCCGGTCTTCTTGAGGAAAGCCTCGGTCTTGTCGGAATCGGCGAGGTCGGCCGATGCCACCACCATGTTGGGAAGCTGTTCGGCCAGCGCCGAAAGCACCGTCGCCGAGGCGTTGCGAGTGGCCAGATTCTTGCCAAATTCGATCTCGTCCCAGCGGACAGGCCACGGGGACTTGTCAAAAAAGCGCGTGTAGAGCGCGGCCTTCTCGGGATTCTTGGCAGCCCAAGCGGCCTTGCCAGCGCGGCGTTCCTTCACGATGCCGCGCAGTTCCTCGTGGCGCGCTTGATGCAGCGCCAGGCAATCAGGCCACAGCTGAATGGGATCCGCCGGATCGCCGCCCAAGGACTTCACGGTGGCGTTGGTGGCATCCTGGCCAAAGGGAGCGCCGTGCTGCTTGACGTCGCCTTCCCATACCGAGCCGTCGGCCCGGCGAGCGCCCTTGCCCATCACGGTGTGCCCGATGATGAGAGTGGGCTTTTCGGTCTCGGCCACGGCGGCATTCATGGCCTTGCGCAGCTGAGAAAGATCGTTGCCGTCCACTTCGTGAACGCGCCAGCCCCAAGCGGTGTACTTGGCCGCGAAGTCCTCGCAGGTCACCGCCGAGGTTTTGGTGGAAAGTTGGACCTCGTTGGCGTCGTAGAACATCACCAAGTTGGAGAGGCCCAGGTAGCCGGCGATGCGGCCCACGCCCTGGGAAATTTCTTCCTGAGCGCCGCCGTCGGTCAGATAGCACCAGGTGCGGTGCGAGAGCCATTCGCCAAAGCGAGCGGCGTGGAAGCGCTCGGCGATGGCCGCGCCCAGTCCAAAAGCGTGCCCCTGCCCGAGAGGTCCGGAGGTGTTCTCGATGCCGTGGGCGTTGTCGCGCTCGGGGTGTCCCGGCGTGCGGCTGCCCCACTGGCGGAAGCCCTTGAGGTCCTCGGCCTGGAAGAAGCCAGCCAAGGCCAGGGTCGAGTAGAGCATCGGGCTCATGTGCCCGGCATCCAGGAAGAAACGGTCCCTTTCGGTCCAGTTCCGGTCGTCGGGGTCGTAGACCAGGTACTCGGAATAGAGAAGGTTCAGGAAATCGGCGCCGCCCATGGCGCCTCCTGGGTGGCCACTTTTTGCCCGTTGAGGCATGGCAACCGACAGGATACGAATATTGTCTGCGCAGCGGCGCATGATGGAGTCGCGATCCATAAGAGGCGGCAAACCTAAAAAAAGCCTGAGGCCTTGCGCATCTGTTCCATTGCAAAAGTACCGAAATGCTGCAATTTTGCGCATCTGATGGCTGAAGAAGACTGGCAGCAGGAGCTGCGACATGCGTTCCGGGATCCTCACGACCTCGCCAAGCTCCTGAATATCCCCCTGGCCTCGCTGCCCAGCCTGCCCGAGACGCAGCACTTTCCCTTCCTGGTTCCGCAGAGCTTTGCCAAGCGCATGACCCAAGGCGATCCTTGCGATCCGTTGCTCCTGCAAGTGTGGCCAGATGCGCGTGAAGGCACCCTGCACGAAGGGGAACGGCTCGATCCGGTGGGCGACACCGCCGCCCGCTGCGAAGCCGGGCTCTTG
The DNA here is from genome assembly GCA_036771135.1 of Fibrobacterota bacterium. Classification (GTDB taxonomy): domain Bacteria; phylum Fibrobacterota; class Fibrobacteria; order UBA5070; family UBA5070; genus JBDKGV01. Next base: position 4,455 of record DAIPHW010000087.1, read on the forward strand.
CACAAATACCGTGGACGCATGCTCCTGGTGGCCACCGGCGCCTGCGCCCTCCACTGCCGCTACTGCTTCCGCCAGAACTACCCCTACCGGGACGACCGCGAAGAGGGCACCGCCTGGGACGCCGCCCTGGAACGGCTGCGCGCCGAGACCACGGTCTCCGAAGTGCTGCTTTCGGGGGGCGACCCGCTGGCTCTTCCCGATGCCGCCCTGGAACGGCTGGTTCGCTCGTTGGATGCCATCCCGCACCTCGAGACGCTGCGCATCCACACCCGCCTGCCGGTGGCCGTCCCTTCGCGCATCCAAGACGGTTTTTGTCAAATTCTGCGCGGCACCCGCCTCAAGGCGGTGGTGGTGCTCCACGCCAACCATGCCGCAGAGCTTGATACCGCGGTGCGCGAGGCCTGCGTGCGTCTCCGAGAGGCCGGGGCCACGCTGCTCAATCAGTCGGTGCTGCTGGCCGGAGTGAACGATGCGCCAAAAGTCCTGGAAAGACTTTCGCGAGCGCTTTGGCAGGCCGGAGTCCTCCCCTACTATCTGCACGCGCTCGATCCGGTGCGCGGGGCGCGACGTTTTTTCGTACCAGACGCGCACGCCGTCGCCTTGCTCGCGGAGCTTCGCAAGCTGCTTCCCGGCTATCTAGTGCCGCGACTGGTGCGCGAGATCGAAGGCGAAGCTTCCAAGACGCCATTGACCTGAAAGGCCAAAAAACGCGCAAAACGAGCTTGATTGAAGCTTTGGTATTGGCGCAGCATACAATCAGGAAGTGAAGCCAACAGCGATTAGAAAGTGGTAGACTTGCAGCCAATGCTTCCAGTTTTTCCACTCTATGTTGTCCCCTTCCCCTACCACACGGTGGCGGTGCGTCTGTTCGAGGAGCGCTACAAGGATATGCTGGTGCGTTTGCGCACCAACGACGGCATCTTCGCCATGGGCAGGATCTGGCGTGGTCAGGAGATTGGCGGCAACGCCCTTCCCTACCGCGTGGGGACCATCATGCGACTACAGAGCGTCGTCGCCGAAGGCAAGAGCTTCCGGGCCGAGGCCTTAGGGCTGCGACGCATCCGCATGACCCGCTTCGACAGCAAAAGCGCTCCCTACCTGCAGGCCGAGTACGACGAATACCCCGACTTGGTGGGACACGACGGTCGCACCGAGGAGCTGCTCTCGGTCTGGGAGCATTACCTTCAAGAAGTGCTTGGCATTCCCCCGGCCTCCATCAGCGAATGGAAGGACTCCTCGCTCTTCAAGCTGCCCCTTCCCGAACTGACCCTGGCCATCTCCCCCTTTCTGCGGGTGCCCTACCCCAACCTGCAGTTTCTGCTGGAATCGCGCAATCCGGGGCAACGGCGCGACAGCATCATCAAGGCCATGATCAAGAGCCTAGAAGCCATTCGCAACGGGACCCCCGAGACCCATTCGGAGTTTCCCGACTTTCCCGAAGGCTTCCAGGAAAGCGAAGAACCGCCACCGAAACCGCCCGAAGAGTAGATCAAGCGCTTCGGCGAAAATTTGGGAACAAAAGCGCTTAGCTGTGGTGTTCCAAGTGCATGAATGCAGGAATCTCACTTGGCATCCTCTTGGCCGGAACCGCCTCGGCAGACACACTCTCGAAGCTTCCGGACACCGCCTTCCATCGCTACAGCTTCGTTCCCGTCGTGGCCAGCGCCACCGAGACGGGCGTGCAGTTCGGTGCCTTGGGAATCCTCTACTTCCGGCCGCATGGCCCCGAAGATCCCGGCTCGGAACTCGCCGTCGCCGCCATGGGCACTTCGCGCGGACAGAAGTGCCTGTTGGCCTCCCCGACCCTAACCTCCTCCGACGGCAGTTGGAAATTCCTTTCGACCTGGAAACTGCTCGACTGGCCAGGAAAATACTGGGCCGGCGGCAACCACCCCGAAGCCAAGGCCAGTAGCTACGGCATGAAGACCTTGAAGGGCTTTGGCGAACTCTCCAGCACCCTGGCGAAATTGCCTGCTCAGCAAGGGGCGGCCCCGCATCTTCAGGCGATCTTGCTCTACGACTTCGAGGCCAACCGCACTCATTTCGATTCCGCCGCGACCTCCGTTCCGGCACACGCCGGAGGCGACCGCACCGGACTCGGAGCGGGAATCGCCTGGGACTCGCGCGACCAGGAAAACTGGCCCCACCGAGGTTCCTTCGCGCGGCTCGACCACAGCCAGTTTCGCACGGCCCTGGGAGGCGACTGGAACTTCTCCGACACGCGGCTCGACCTGCGCACCTTCCTGCCGGCCCCTGCCGGGGGGACCTAGGCGCTGGCCTCCTTCTGGGAAGGTGTGACAGGAACTGTCCCTTTCGATCGCTTGCCCGCCCCCGACGGCACCAACCGCATGCGGGGACTGGAACGGGGACGCCTTTGCGGACGGCAAGAGTGGGTGCTGCAAAGCGAAGGACGATTTCCCGTGGCGAGGCGGTTTGCCGTCGTGGGCTTTCTCGAAGCCGCCAAAGTGGGAGACGAGCCGTCATTCCTGTGGCGGGAGGATTTCCACTGGGGCACCGGACTGGGAGGGCGCTTCGCCCTCAACCCCGAACGCGGCGTGAACCTGCGTCTGGATCTTTCCTGGGTGGACGACCACCCGGCCTCACGCTTTCCTTCAAGGAGGCATTTTGAATTCGCTCATCCTTTCCATCCTCCCGTGCCTGGCGGGCCTGGCCCAGGCCGAACCGCTGCCGCCACGGCTTGGCGCGCTCCTAGACCGCGCCGCCACCGCACCCAGCTCCCACAACAGCCAACCCTGGCGCGTACTGGTGGCAAACGACACCACCTTTCGGCTGGAGGTAGATCCTGCCCGGCGCCTCCGCGCCGTCGATCCGGGAGACCGCGAGACGCTGCTTTCGCTGGGTGCCTTCTGGGAAACCCTTGAACAGGCGGCTCTGGCACAAGGTTGGCAGGTCGAGGCGAAAATCGTTCCCGCACCTAAAAATCTCGTTCCCGTAGCCGTGAACTTCGTCCTCCACAGCACCGAGGCTCCAGCGGATTTCGGCGAGCGTCTGGCGCGCCTTGCTGCGCGTTCCACCCATCGCGGCGCCTTTGACACCACCGCCATCCGTCCCGAGCATCTGCAGATCCTGACGCGGGCGGTTCCGGGAGGCGCTTGGTTCCCCGCCGCCTCTCCGCAAGGAAAGTGGATCGGCCGTTCGCTCGTAGAAGCCAACGCCCAGCAGGCAAAAAACGACGCGCGCCAACAGGAATTGTCATTCTGGCTGCGCTTCTCGCGGCAGGAGGTACGCGCCCGCGCCGATGGACTCACCCCGGAGATGATGGGCAAAGGCGCCCTGGTGCAGTTCTGGTGGTACAACTTCATGGACTCTGCGGATGTCCTCAAGCCCTGGTTCCGAAGCGCAAGCGAGACCACCGCCCGCAATCAAGTGGAGCACTGCGCAGGCTTCCTGGTGCTGACAAGTCCCGACGCTTCGCCGTCTTCCCTGCTCTTGGCCGGACGCGAGTTCCAGCGGCTTACGCTGCTCTCTCCCACGCTTGGCATCGCGCTCCACCCCATGTCGCAACTGATGGAGGAATCTCCTTGGAAAGAAGAACTGTCCGCAAGGCTTGGGATCACCGGAACCGTCCAGTTCGTGCTGCGCGCCGGCTATGCGACATCGCTTCCGCGAGTCAGCCTGCGCCGTCCCGCCACCGCCTTCGCCAGCTGGGAAACGGAAGGGACAGCCAAGCCTCGATGAAGTTTCCGGTCAGTTCTTGACAAAATCCGTCATCACCTTGGACCTCGCGGACGGGCAAGAAGATCCCGGCAGCGCAACCACAGGCCGCAGCATTTTCCCTTGGCGTTAGACCTCCCGACCGAGGCTTTCCATAAGCGCATAGAAAAAGCGCGGCTCGTTCGTGCGATAGAGCCCCTCCCAGGCCACAAGCGTCTCTGGACGGAAGACTCCCAGGAGTCGCAGCACCTCGCAGGAAAAGGCAAGGGCAGATTGCCCCGAAGCGGTGACGAGGCCCCGGTCGACGACGGCGCGCTCTTCAAGGTAGCGCTCCGCCCCGGCGTAGTTCGGGCAGACAGCGCGCAGGTAGCCAAGATCGTTGCTGGTGTGTCGCTTAATGTCTAAAGCGCCGACGCGGGCAAGCCCCAACGTCGCCCCGCAGATGGCGGCCATTGGCAGGTCTCGGGAGATGCGCTCGGCCGCAAGGCCGAGGATGGCGTCCTGGGCAGGTTCGAACCAAAGGTCGCCGCCAGGAAGCAGGAGGAGATCCTCGTCGCTCAGCCGCAGCTCCCCGACAGAAAGGTCGGGAACGATCTGCATTCCTCCCATGGACCGGACCGGTGCACGGGAGTTCCCGACGGTGACGAGGGGGCAGTGCGCACCGGGGCGGAAGAATCTGCCCGAGCGGACCTCGGCGGTCAGGTGGCCGATCTCCCAGTCGGCAAGGGTGTCGAGCACATAGAGGTAGAGACTCATGGCATTTCCTTCGAAAGAGGCGGTCACGCCGCCATCTCCAGAAGGTAGGGAGCCCGTGTGTCAGCTTCTGTCAGCAGTCGTTCGGCATCTCGAGATCGTATCCCCGGGCGGCGCTCCAGGCGCGGAGAAGCCTGCTGCGGGCCTCTGGGTAGTGTTCGCCAAGTTCCCAGGAGAGCACGCGGTCGGCCCGGAAGTGGCGGAAGTCCCCGCGCAGCTCGCAGCGGGCTGCGAGGATCAGCACCTTCTCGAGAAACCCCAGGGTCAGAGGCCAGACGGTCCGGGAGGTCACCGTGCCGTCGGCGTCGCGGTAGACGATGGCAAGCTTCCGTTCTTCGCGGATCGCCGTGCGCGCAAGCGTCACAAAGCCGTCGTCGACAGCCGGGACCGGAAGCGGTGCCACGAGAAGGCCGTTCTCCTCGAGGACAGGGCGCAATGATGCGGGCAGCGCCGCATCGACCTTGCCGAGCGCATCCCGTGCGGCCTTCCCTAGCGCGCTGCCGGCGCGGGAAGAGACCCAACGTGCCCCCAGCGCAAGCGCCTCGAGCTCCTGGGCGGTGAACATGAGGGGAGGCACGTCGTAGCCCGGGCGCAGCGCGAAACCGACGCCAGCTTCCCCCACGACAGGAACTCCCTGCTCCCGAAGCGCGGCAATGTCCCGGTACACCGTCCGCAGACTCACCCCGAGCTCGCGGGCAATCTCTCCTCCCTGCGCGGCCCGGCGCCGCCGACGCAGGAGCTGCAAGAGGTCCATCAGCCGCGTCGCTTTGGACACCCTACTCGCCTTTCGTCTCGGCCTCGCGAGCCCATTCGGAGGCGGCCCTCTAGCAGCAAAATGAACATTCATTTAAAGCTAAGAGCCTACACAACTTCTGCAATCTCGCAACAACTCGACAGCCATACATGAGCGACCGGAAGACTGGAGGCGACGAGGGCACGCAGGGCCGAAGCCAGCCCAGACATGGGTGGCTCCCCCCCTTTTTGCTATTTCTGTCGCTCCATCCGTACGAGGGAGCCTCGATGTCCAGAACTTG
>DAIPHW010000088.1:0-1510 GCA_036771135.1 Fibrobacterota bacterium
CGCCCTAGATTCGCTCGGAACAATCGCGCTCCAGCAGGGTAGCCTTCGGGGCGGATTCCTCCTGCCCGGCGAATCAAGCTGCTGATCCGTTCGCGAGAATTCAAAAGACTGAAGTCACCCGTGTGCGTTACCATGCCATTCAAGGTGACAATATCCAGCGTCTTGGTGATCGCCTGAAGCGGCACCGCGACATGGACGCCATCTTCCAGCGTCAGGTTGCCACTCGTGGGAAGATCAAGATCTAAAGTCAGAGTCTCCACGCGTGCCCCCCGCACCGAATCCAGAGGATATTCGACGCGCACGCTGCGCAAATCGGCATCCTTGAGAACTCCGCCAGCCAAGAGAACGAGGTCCTTTACCGTCATTCCCGAATCGAGGTCGAAACGTCCCGGCCTGTGAACCGCACCAGAAATGAAGACATGCCGTCGCGGTGCCATCTCGAAGCGATTGAAGAACGTCAACCGGTCATTGGCACTTAAGGTGGTTCCGTCTTCTGGGGTCACGTGAATCGAAAACGTCGTGAAGGTGCTGTCGGGCAGACGTCGCATCAACAATCCCCGCGCCACGAAGACCTTCTGCGTGTATCCTCCCGCCAGCTTCACGAGATCGGCAGCCGTCATTCCCGCCTGCAGGGGATAACTCCCCGGAAAACGCACCTCACCATCCACCGACACCGTCTGGCGACTTGGATCCTTGCCTTGGAAGACAAAGATGGAATCGCCATCTTGCAACCGAGCTGGAGTCTTCCCATGCGCCAGCTCTCGGGCAGCGGGAAGGGTCAACGCTTCACGTCGGCCATTGTCGAAAATGCGCGTCACCAGGACGCCCTGATCGGCCGTGGTAGCCGTAAGGCCACCGCAGTAGGCGAAGAGATCCTTGGTCGATTCGGTGGTCAGCAGTTCGTAGCGTCCGGGACGGCCCACGGCCCCGCGCACATCGATGACCGGACCGCGCACCGGAACGCGCACCACATCGCCATCCTGCAGAACATCAGCTGCCGAGCGATGGCCACGGAAGAAGTATTCGTACAAATCCACGTTGCGATGGATGTTCCCGCGGATGATCTCGATGCGCCGCTCCGAACCAAGGTCTGTGGGTCCCTTGGCCTGATAAAGGGCGTTAAAAACGTTGGTGTTGCCTGAAAGCAGATAGCTGCCCGGATTCACCACATCACCGGTGACGAACACGCGAATCTGTTTGAGCTTGCCCATGGTCAGATCCATGTTCACCTGACCGCTCTTCATGCCCGCATAGATGCGCGAAAGTCGCCGCTTCAGCAGTTGTTCAGCGCTCTTAAGGGTTTGGCCATTGAAGTTCACCAAACCGACGCCCTCCACGGACGTCTCCCCGGAACGATCCAGCGTCAGTTCGTAACGCGCTTCCTTCTGGCCCCACAGCGTGAGGACGATCTGATCGCCCGGCCCCAGCTGATACCCTTCGCCAATGGCCCCGACATAGGAGGCAAAGAGGCTAGGATTGGCGGCGCGGAAGATCTTCTGCCCGTAGCGCA
>DAIPHW010000088.1:1610-9892 GCA_036771135.1 Fibrobacterota bacterium
TCGGCAGCAAACGCGCTTCCCATGATTGTCAAAAACATCCACAATGCGGGCTTCAATTGCATCTCAGATCCTCGAATGGCGAACAACGGGAAGAGTCCGCCGGTTCCGGCTGGCGACGGGGATGTCGCCACCGGTCTTTCACGTCACGCTTCCTTGCTGTTCTTTCCCAGATCAGCATCCTGCTTGTGCCAGATGCACAAGGTTGCCGTCGGGACAGCTTCTAGACGTGCAAAGGAAATCCAAGGGGTGTCAGAATTCTTGGCGTGCGGGGCTTCCTTGCACTTCTTGCAGATGCCGAAAGTGCCGTTGCGGATCCGGTCCAAGGCCTCGTTCAGATAGAGGAGGTAGCGGCTTTCGCGGCTGGCCATGGCAAAGGCGTGCTCGCGGTCCACGGCATCAGCAGCCTGATCGGCCAGATGATAGGCATAGCCGGACAGGTCGCCAGACTGCTCCAGCAGGTTTTTTCCCAGCGTGCTCGATTCCAGATTTCCCAATTCCTGAAGGAGCTTGTCCTTCTTTTCATTGAGAAGCTGCTCGAAATGCTTGAGATCCTTCTTGGTCAGTGCCATCAGGTCCATCCCCACGAACGGTGGTTTACGCGAACTCTCGCAACGAACACGAGAGAGGCGCTAAAATAACATCACATTTCATCAATACAGCAGGGCTTCTTTTGGCGTCTTTGTAGACACTTCAACAATGCGCCATGAGTCCAAACAAAGTGGCTTGGGAACGAACGGCCTTGGCAAGGTCAGCAAGATCCACCGATTCGTTCTCGGCGTGCGCATTGCACCAAGGATCTTCCACGCCCACCAAAAGAGCCGGCACTCCACCTAGAGCTGCCGTCATACTTTCCACAAAGGGAATGCTGGCCCCGCATCCAATGGTTACGGCTTCGCGCCCATAGCCAATCGAGAGGGCTTCGCGCGCCACCGACAGCACCGGAAGATCGTCCCGGCAGCTCCAAGCGGGCGCAAATCCATCGCGATGGACAGCAAGCGAAAGTCCTTCCGGAAGCCGTGCGCGCAGGTGCGCTTCCAAGAGATCAAGGCAACGGGCCGGATCCATCCCCGCCACCGTGCGCAGGCTGAGGCGCGCCCAGGCCCGGTCCATGAGGACATTTCCCGTCTGCCCTTCCACGCCACATTGTACGGCATTCACCACTAGGCTCGGCCGCAACCAGAGATCGGCCAGCAACTCTTCCTTGGGCGGCAGCGGCGCTTTGGGATCAAGCCCCGCCTGAGCCCGGAAGCGTTCCAAATCCAGCGGGATGCGCGCCAGTTCCTTGCGCCGCGCTTCCGAGACCGCTTCCACGCCGTCGAAAAGTCCAACGACGGCGGGTGCTCCCTGTGCATCGAAGAGGCTCGCCAAGAGGCGGCTGATCTCCTTGCCCGGGTCAGGCACAGCCCCGCCCCAAACGCCCGAATGCAGCGGATGCGAGGCCCCCGTAAGCACCACTTCCATGGCCGCAATGCCCCGCAAACTGGTGGTAAGGGAAGGAAGCCCGGTGTCGTGATTGGAAAGATCGGCGATCACCACGAGGTCAGCAGAAAGTTCTTCGCGATGCGCCGCCAAAATCTCACCGAGATGGCTCGAGCCGCACTCCTCTTCGCCTTCGATCAGCACCGTAACATTCACAGGCAGCTTGCCGGCCGCGGCATACCAAGCAGCGATGGAGCCGGCGTGGACGGCGATCCCGGCCTTGTCATCAGCGGTCCCGCGCCCATACAAACGGCCATTCCGAACGGTCGGCTCAAAAGGAGGCGTGGTCCAGACATCAAGGCGCAGTGGCGGCTGGACATCGTGGTGGGCATACAGGAGGATTGTCGGAGCCCCCGCACCAGCGCGATGATCGCGCGCCAGCACGAAGGGGTGGCCGGTCTCCTCCATTCCCACCTGAACCGCTGGCATGCCGATCTCCCGAAACCACTGCGCCGTGGCTTGGGCGCTGCGGCGCACCTCCGCAGGATCAAAGCCGGGAAAGCTGACGGAGGGAATACGCACCAAATCACTGAGACGTTGCTGCACATGAGCCGCGCCTTGGTCGCAGGCGTCGAGAAGTCGGGAAAGGTCGGAAGCATCCATGGAAAACCAAGATACTCCCCCTCTGGCATGCACGGAAAGTTGACGAATCCCCCGCGAATGTTCATTTTGCCATCTCTCGGGTCCGAGACGTATCACCACCAAAGAGGAATAGCCTATGCCTTGCGGAAAGAAGCGGAAGAGAAGGAAGATCGCCACGCACAAGCGGAAGAAGCGTCGGCGTCTCGACCGCCACAAGAAGAAGCTTCGCTAGTTTCTTCGTCCTCCCGATAAAGGAGGAAGCAAGCGATGAAGAAAAGCCCGGCACTCCGGGCTTTTCCCGTTTCTATTCGTCCAAGCGATATCGAGCCAGAAGTTCGCCAATGCGATTGCGAACGTCAGCCGGAACATCTTCGCGGTTAGGCACATCCTGCAGCGATTTCCACTCCTTGGCAAACCGGTCCGAGACCTGGTTGCAAGCGTGCGCCAGTTCATCCAGCCGATCGCCTTTGCGAAAGCCAAGGCAGACCTTGAGCTCACCGTCAGCGACCAATCGTGCCCAACGCGTCACCTTGTAGATGGGAAGCGCCACGCGCCGCGAGGTGGACATGGCCAGCAAGACGCCGCAGCCAAGGGAAACCACAGCACAAATGGCGATGGCGGGTGCCAAGACCGAAAGCATCGAGAGGCGTTCCAAGGGAAGAAACGAATTCTGGGAGAGTAAGAAAATGCCGCGGCCCTGGAATTTCCAGGAATAGACGGCCGCAATGGATAGCACGGTTGCCGCGATGGTCAGCAGCACCAGCATTCCATTGAAGAGAATGAGCGGCCATTGCACGGCCGGGTAGTAGATCAAGTTCCGCAACGGCTTCCGCCGCAGCAGCGTCCGCGTAATTTCCTGCATCACATGCCTTTCCTGGGAGGAAACTCTTTCAGGATAGCGAACTTCGCGCCGAGGCGACAAGCCGTTTATGCGTGACGCCGGTGCTTTTTGGAAGCTCGCCTGGCAGGAACATTCTTGGATGCCTTGCCCTTCTTCTTGCGAATCTTCGGGGGGCGGAAGGTGGGACGAGCCGCCAGCGCTTCTTGGTCGTCATCCGAGAACAACGTCTTGCCTTCGGGAAGGACAGCTTCGGCCAACATTGGCTTACGCGTCTGCCCGAAATGCCGCCGCCAAGCGCCCAGGATCTGGGCGGCAAACCAGGTGCCGGGCAGCATCTGTCGGCCATCGGCCACCGCCAGCACCGCGATGGCAATGCCGGAATCGGGATATCCCTTGCGCCGGGCAAAGCCGGCAAACCATTCGTAATGGCCACGGGGATTGTCGCCATCGAGGCTTCCCGTCTTGCCACCGAACTCGAAGCCCTCGCGCAAGTCGTCATCCCACACCTGCTCAAAAGCGCGCCGCGCCGTGCCACTGTCGGCCGTAAGGCGCATCATGGACAACATCTGTTTGGTCTGTTGGCTCTCAGGCTTCACGATAGGACGTGGGCAATCGCCAGCTCCGCTCCAGCGCGGAGGCAGCAGTTCACCGCCACCGGCATAGCGCCGGGCCAGCATACAGGCGTGGATAGGACTGACAAAGGTGGTGCGCACAAAGCCCGAAGAGAGCTCGGCTAGGTTGTAGGTATCCTTGGGAAGCTTGGCCACGCCGGCAGGAACGCCACCGCCCAGACCTCCAGGACGATTGAAGCCCATGGTGTCGAGCCAGCCCATGTACTTGGTGGTCCCGAGGTAATGGACGCCAATCTGGCCAAAGATGGGGTTGGCGGAATAGGCAAAGGCCCGCGCCAGCGAGATAGTATCGCCGCGTGTGGTATCAATCTGGCCTTTGTAGAGGGTATGAGCCTGACCGCGCAAGTGAAAGACATGGCTCGGGGTGATTCCCTTCTCGCTCATGGCCGCCCAAGCGGTGGTCATCTTAGCAAGCGAGGCCATCGGGTAGCGCGGTGCCGCCAGGGCCGAGAGGTCGATGCGAACGTTGCCATTTTCTGCGAAAACGGCCACCAAAGGCGCCCGGGTGGAAAGATCCATGGCAAAGGCGGCAGCCAGGCGAGTCGGATGCTTGCGCACAATCTCGGTGACAAAGGCTTGCAAGAAAGGATCGACTTCGACCCGAGCCGGAAGAACTCCCGGCCGGAAAGCATCGCTGCAGGCATCCGCGGCTGGCGCCGACTTGAAGATCGCCTTGGAGGCCCGAAGAGTGTCATGGACGGGAATCGCCCGCCAAAGGCCGGCAAGGCCAGCAAATGCAGCCAATGCAGCGAACACGAGAAGCAGTCTCCTTTTCTTTTTGGGTGGAGGCGCCCCCCAGTGACGAGGGGTCTGGCGATATACTCCGGTTCCGTCGGGTCTCAACGCGCCGCTAGCCTCCCCAATTCGGCAAAGTAGCCAGGAAAGGTCTTGGAGGTGCAATCGGGATCTTCGATTTCCAGAGACGCTCCATGGGCCGCCAGCGAAAAGGCCATGGCCATGCGATGATCCTTGTAGGTCGCGATCCGGGCCGGCAGAAGTTTAACAGGCGGCGTTACAGCGATCCAGTCGGGACCTTCTTCGACGGTAGCGCCAAGCTTTCGCAGCTCGTCGCGCACCGCCACCACGCGTTCCGTCTCCTTCACGCGCCAGGAGCCGATACCGCGAATCAACGTTCGCCCTTCGGCGAAGAGCGCCAAGGTAGCCAGCGTCATGGCGGCATCGGGCATGTCAATCATGTCGATGTCCAAGGCGCGAAGCAGAGCTCCGTCGCAAGGCGCTTCGGCCTCGATCCAGTCGTCCCCAAGCCGCACCTGGGCACCCATCTTTTCCAGCACCTGGGCGAAATGAGCATCCCCCTGGATGCTTTCACGGCCGCAGCCAAGCACCCGCACCGGTCCACCCAAAGCGCCAAAGGAGAGAAAATAGGACGCCGAAGAGGCATCCCCCTCCACCGCCACCGCTCCTGGAGAGCGATAGGTCTGGGGGGCGATGCGAAAGGCCTGGTAACCATCACGCTCCACCGCAACGCCAAAGCGGCGCATCAGGGAAAGGGTGATGTCCACGTAAGGCTTACTGATGAGGTCGCCCTTCACGACGATCTCAACCGGCGTCTGCGCCAGTGGCGAGGCCATCAAGAGCGCTGACAAGAATTGGCTGGAGGTGTTGCCAGCGATCTCGGCTCGGCCTCCGGAAAGACCGCGCGCCGTCACCCGCAGCGGCGGGTAACCGGGTTTCCCCAGCGCCTCGATGCGACCGCCAGCGGCCAGGAGCGGCGTCAGACCCTCCACCAGATCCCCGATGGGACGTTCGCGCATGCGCGCCACGCCATCCAAGGTCCATTCGCCGTGAGCCGCGCAAAGGGCCGCGCACAAGGGCCGCATGGCAGTACCGGCGTTGCCGAGGTCCAGAGCGCCAGTCACAGAGGCAAAATGCGGCCCGCCGAGGCCCACGACGACATAATCGTCCCCCAAGCGATCCACCTGCACGCCCGTGGCAGCAAGTGCCCCCAGCATGGCATGGGTGTCTTCGCTTTCCAGAAGACCGGAAAGTCGCGTGGTTCCTTGAGCCAAGGCTGCCAGCAAGAGGTAGCGATTAGAGAGGCTTTTGGAGCCAGGTAGGCGAATTTCGCCGCGCAGAGAGGGCAAAGGCCCGAGATTCAGGACGTCCACAGACCTTGAATTGTAACCGCCCGCGTGAGATCCTCAATGGAGTTTTGCTGCCAAAGTCCCCTGGCGCCTCCAATCGTGGTGCAAATCGGACGATGACCAGGTGTTTCAAGGATATGGAGCACAGACCATCCATCCTTCATTGTCGAATCCACACGAAGCCCAAGCACGGGCGACTAAACTTTCCGCCCATGCCGGGTTTCCGGCCCGGGAGATCTTCATCGTGCCGCTTGACGTCGAAAGCCTTTACCTCCGCTATGCACCTCTGGTCCGCCGACGATGCCAGCAATTGCTGCACGACTCCGCTTTGGCCGACGATGCCGTCCAGGAGGTCTTTGTGAACTGCCTGCGCCATCAAGACGACATGACGGCAGAGTACCCCTCCAGCCTGCTCTTCCGCATCGCCACCAACGTTTGCCTTAATGTGTTGCGCGCACGGCGACGCCATCCCGAAACCCACGATGACGAGGTCTTACTTTCCATCGCAAGCCTAGAAGACGAAGGCTCGGCCCTGGAGGCGCGCTCGCTGCTTGCGCGCATCTTCGGCAAGGAGGAAGAATCCACTCGCGTGATGGCGGTGATGTACCACTTGGACGGCATGACCCTTGACGAAGTGGCCAAGGAGACGGGCATGTCTATCTCAGGGGTGCGCAAACGACTCTTGGGACTGCGGCATCGCGTCCAAGCCCTGAAGGAGGTGGCTTAGATGAATTCGCTATATCCCGATTGGCTGCTCGAGAGGATCCTGCTGGACGAAGTCCCGCCACATCTCTTGGAGCGCGCGCGCTTGGCCCAGCAAGATCCGGAGGTCCAAGTTCGCCTGGAAACCATGCGACAGGCTGACCAACGCTTCCGAGAAATCTCCCCGACCCCGGCCTTTGCCGAGATCCGGCGCATCGCGGCAGGGCGCGACCGCGCCGAAGCTGCGGCACGTCGCCAAGCGCGTCGTCGTCGCTGGGGCATCGGCGTGCCGGTGGCCGCCCTGGGCTTGGTGGTGGCAATCGCGCCATGGCACGGGCGTCCGACGTCTTCTCCGGCTCTTCCCGATGGACGCACAGCATCTGCGATCTCCACAGATGCACCACAGGCGTCCTCAGCCTCGCCCGTTAGTGGGACAGCCAAAACTCCTGATCTTGCAGCGGCGCCCCAAACGTTGGCAGCTCCAGTCGAATCTCCCACGATCGCCAGAGCGGAATCCGGAATCCGCGCCAAGGGCGATGCCGTAACCCTTTCCATCCATCGCCAGGGAGAGGGCAAGGCCGAGCGGCTTGTGTCAGGTGACACCGTTCACCCCCACGACTTGCTGCAGATCTCCCTGGAAGCGCAACAACGCGTGTATGCCTGCATCGTCTCGCTGGACGCCACCGGCTCCCTCACCGCCCATTTTCCAGAATCTGTCGGCAGTGCTATCGCGCTGGATCCCGGAAAGCACGTACTGCTCCCCCACGCCTATGAACTGGACGAAAGCCGCGGCTTCGAGCGCTTCTGGTTGGTCTGGTCCGACAAACCCTTTGAGACGGCCCAGCTTTCGGCCCGGCTGCGGGCTTTGCCACCAGCTCGGCGCGCCACCGCCATCCTGGAGCTCCCTGCGGGATTCTCGCAAGCCTCCGTCCTTCTCCCTAAGGCTCAGCGATGAGATGCCTGCTATTGCTTCTGATTGGGCTGCCGCTTCTGATTTCGGCCGCCCCCACGCGACGCTTTCTCTTCCTGGCGGCAGCCAATGACGGCGGCCCTGGGCGCCTGCCGCTGCGCTACGCGCTTTCCGACGCTCAGGATTTCAGCAAGGTGCTGGAGACCTTTGGCGGCGTAGACAATGCCGATGCCGTCTTCCTGTCCCAACCTGATTCGGCAAGCTTGCTTGCAGGCCTCCACGCTTTCGGCGCCCAAATTTCGGCCGCCCGCAAGCAAGGAACGCGCACTGAACTGCTCTTCTACTACTCGGGCCACGCCGATGAAGACGGACTATTGCTGGGAGCGCAGCGGCTCGGCTACCGCAGTTTGCGCCGCACCGTCGATTCGCTACCAGCTGACGTGCGCCTAGCCGTGCTGGATGCCTGCGCTTCGGGCGGAGCCCTGCGCGCCAAGGGTGGCGTCCGCCGTCCGGCCTTTTTGGTGGACGAATCCCACGATCTGCGCGGCGGGGCCGTCCTCACTTCCTCGGCAGCCAACGAAGCGTCCCACGAATCAGACTCGCTGGGAGGATCTTTCTTCACTCAGGCGCTCCTGACCGGCCTGCGCGGCGCCGCCGATGCTGACCACGACGGTCGCGTCACCCTGAACGAGGCCTACCGCTATGCCTACCAGGAGACCTTGCGCCGCACCGAGGAAGCCAAGGCGGGCAGTCAGCATCCTTCGGTGGACATGGACCTTTCCGGCTCCGGCGACGTGGTGCTCACCGATCTTCATCAGGCCTCAGCGCACATCCTCCTGGACACCATGCTTTCGGGGCAACTGTCCCTGCGCGACAGCCTCGGGCACCTGGTGGCCGAGCTGCGCAAGCTTCCGGGCGCCCCATTGGACTTAGGGCTAGAAAGCGGCCGCTACCGGATTCTCTTCGAGGGACGGGACGGACGGCACCATAACGACACGCTTCTGGCGACCGGCCAAGCCCTGCATGTGAAC
>DAIPHW010000089.1:0-9876 GCA_036771135.1 Fibrobacterota bacterium
CGGCGAAGATCTTGTGCTTGCAGTGCTCGCTCCAGGTCTGGGCGATCACCTCAAGTTCCATGTCGGTCGGGTCGAGCGGAAGGCCCAGCTTCTCGCGCTTTTGGCGCACGGCGGGATCGGCGTAGTGGGCTTTGACGGCCCGCATTTCCTCGAGTGTGAGAGCAAGCGTCCGGGAGCGCGAGAGGTTCACGAGGCCCTGATCGTCCTCGGGCAGCGAAATGATCTCCACCTTAGGGGTGTGGCTAGAAAGTACGGCCCGCGAGCGGGCGGAAAAGCGCTCTCCGGCCTTCCACTGAGCGGCGGTGCGGATCTCGCAGTCTTCGATCAGGGTGTTGTGAAGCGAGGCCGCGGCGGAAGCAATCTGCGCCTCGGTAAGCCCGGCCACCAGCACCTGCAGGCTCGCGAAGACCTTGCCGTCAAAAGGACGTCCCCACAGCTCCGAGAGGCCCTCGGCCGAACTGCGGCCCACGTTGTCGGTGACGCCGGGGCGGAAGCCGATCTCGAACACGGCGTCGAAATCTGTCAGCACCTGTTCGGTCAGAGGTGCGTCCAGGGTCCAGTCTTCCGAGACGGGGTCGGCGAAGAGACGCTCTCCGGCACGCTGGAGCTCCGCGGGGGAGGCTTCGCCCTCCAGGGTGAAGACCCGCAGGGTCCGCACGGTGCGAACCGGGATCCCGGCGTCCTCGGCGAGCTGTTGAGAGAGACGGCGGGCCAGCGAGTCCGTGAGTCCCGGCTTGATGGCGACTTCGATGCGATGGAGCGTGCTCATGGACGGGAAATGTACTTCCGCCCGAAGTCCCTCCGGCGCCAATGGCGGCGCAGCGATTACGTTTGCCCGATGATTCGACTGGAATTGGACTGGTCCGCCTGGGATGGACCGCAAAAGCTTATCCGCCGCCTGCGCGAGGCCGGGCACGAGGCCTGGCTTGCCGGAGGCTGCGTGCGCGACCTGCTCCTGGGCGCCGTTCCCAAGGACTACGACGTGGCGACTTCGGCCGAACCGGCCGAAGTGATGGCGCTTTTTCCCAAGGCCATCCCCCTGAAGCCCGAGCTTGGGGTGGTGCTGGTCCCCAAGGGAAAACCCATCGAGGTGACTTCGTTCCGCTCCGAAGGCCCTTACTTGGACGGCCGCCGTCCCGCCTGGGTGAAGCGCACCACGGCCGAAGGCGACGTGCAGCGGCGCGATTTCACCATTAACGGCCTCTTGCTCGATCCCGAGACCGGCGAAGTGGTGGACATGGTGGGTGGGGTCGACGACCTGCGCTCGGGCCGGCTGCGCTGCATTCGCGACCCTCGCGAGCGCTTTTCCGAAGACCACCTGCGGCTTTTGCGGGCGGTGCGCTTTTCCACCCGTCTGGGCTTTGCCATCGACCCTGAGACTTGGGCGGCGGCTTGCGAGCTTTCGGGAAGCGTCGTCTCGCTTTCTGGAGAGCGGGTCCACGAGGAGCTCGGGCGCATGTTCGAGCAGGGGCCTTTCCTGCCTTCGCTGGTGCTTCTGCGCGACATGGGGGTGCTTGCGGCGCTCTTTCCCGAGCTTGCCGCGGCCTTGACAAATCCTGTCGTCTGGTCGCGAACCGAGCGCCTGTTCGCCGCCAAGTGGCCCGCCGAGATCCCTTGGGTCGCGGGATTGCTACTGCCTCTGTGTCCGTGGTTCTCCGAAGATCCGCCGCAGGCAGGAAGCAACATCTCCGAGGTGGCCGAGTCTTACTGTAAGCGGCTGCGCCTTTCCAACGGCGAGCGAGACGCCGCGCATTTGGTGTGGAGGCGCTTTCCGGAATTCTTCCTTTCGCAAAAGCGACTTTCGGAGAAGGCGGGCTTGGTGCGCGAGCGGTACTTTGCGGCGCTTTCGGGGCTTTTGAAAATCTGGCCCGAGGCGCCTGCGGGGCTACACCAGGCTTGGCTTGAAGATGCTCACCGCGTGGCCGAAGCGCCCCGTCCTCCGACCGGACAGGTGTGGATGGCCGCCGACCCGCGCGTGAGAGGGCGGTTGGTGGGAGACGCCATCCGGCGGGCCGACGAAATCCTTTTGGACGAAGGTCCGCGTGAAATGCAAGTCCTTGTCAATCAAGTGCTTGGAACTATGTTTATGCCCGGATGAGATACGGTCCAGTCTTCTTGCTATGCTCCGATTCCGAACGTGCCCAACGGGTGTGCCGGTGGATCCTCGAATGGATGGAAGGGAACGATACGCCCTTTGAACGCACCGTCTATGTCTGCGATGACGTGGATATCGTGCGCAAGAGCCTCTGCGAACCGCTCAAGGAAGGCGATCCGCCAGCCTTGATCCTCTTAGATCGCGCCTCCTGTGGGGGACCGAGCTTTGCCGCCGAAGTGGCCGATGGTATCCCCGAGGCCTGGATCGCGGAGCTTGTCGATGAGCGCGACTGCCTGCCGCTGCGTTCCAACATCTTGGCCATCCGCTCTTCTGCCCGTCGCGACGAGTGGGAGGAGTTCCTGGTCCAAGTGCTGGACGAGTGCGCCTCTCCGCAGTGGGCCCAGGCCATCGAAGCTCAGGATCCCTAAGGCGTTTCGCGTAAGTCGGTGTTGAGCGCTCGTTCAACCCGCATTCGTGCAACAGCAAATGTGTGGAGAACGGGAACCACGCCGTAGGGCGCTTGCATACTCCTGACGCAGGAGGCCTTCCTTTAGGAGACTAGCTCGCCTACGAGAACCAGAAACCGGGCTTGGCCGTAGTGACGGTGCGCGTAGTTCGTTGAATGTGCGTTCAACGGCATTTCGTGCAACGGATGGCGGCGAAGTGGGGTTGTTCGTAAGCTATAGGTGAGGAAAAGGGAGGTATGCCATGAGGAAGATTTGTAGGACATTTGTCGTCGCCATGGCGCTTGCGGGAGCGGTGGTAACGACGGCTGCCACGCGCAATCTGGAGTGGCTGGATCGTGGCCTGGTGGCGGTCAGCACCGGCGGCTCCAACGTCTACCTCTCATGGCGGCTGCTTGCGACGGAGTGGAAGACCGCTTCCTTCAACATCTATCGCGACGGGGTCAAGATCGCTACCGTTCCTGCCACGGGGGCAACCAATTATTCCGACAACTCGGGAAGTGCCACCGCCAAGTATTCGGTGCGTGCCGTGGTCGACGGCGTGGAAGAGGCTGCCGGAACGCCCGTGGCTCCCTGGAAGAACCAGTGGCTTTCTATTCCGTTCCAGCCTCCCGTGGGAGGCACGACTAAGGCGGGAATCGCTTACAGTTACATCCCCGGCGACGCCTCCGTGGCCGATCTCGATGGAGACGGTCGCTACGAGCTCGTGGTCAAGTTGGACGCCGTGAAGAGCGGCACCGACACGGGGCTGGGGCAAGACAATTCCCAGTCTGGTTACACGCCTCCCGTGGTACTTCAGGCCTACACTCTCGACGGCAAGCTGCTTTGGAGCATCAACCTGGGCATCAACATCCGCATGGGGGCCCACTACACCCAGTTCCAGGTCTACGATTATGATGGCGATGGCAAGGCCGAACTAATCGTGAAGACCGCTCCCGGCACCAAGGACGGCACGGGAGCCTATCTCTCCACGGGAAGCGCGGCCGGTGCCGACAACACCAAGGATTACCGCAACTCTTCGGGCTACATCCTTTCGGGACCGGAATGGCTCACGCTCTTCGACGGCGCTACCGGCAAGGAACTCAACACCGTCGACTATCTGCCTGGGCGCGGCACGGTCTCGGCGTGGGGGGATTCCTATGGCAATAGGGTGGATCGCTTCCTGGCCTACACAGCTTGGCTTGACGGGGTGCATCCTTCGGCGATCTTCCAACGCGGCTATTACACCCGTACGGCGCTCACGGCGTGGGACGTGTCGAACAAGAAACTCGTGAAAAAGTGGGCCTACGATCGTCCTCTGCCCAGCGGCGAAAAGGGACAGGGAAATCACAACGGCACCGTGGCCTCGCTGAGCGACGATGGCAAGGACGAGATCTTCCTGGGCTCTTCGGCGGTGGCTAGCGATGGCACTCTCTTCTGGGATAACCAGTGGGGGCATGGCGATGCCATGCATCTGGGTGCGATGGACCCGGATCTGGGCGGCAAGCAGATCTGGGCCGTGAAAGAAGACAGCATGGCCTCGGTGCTGTGCGACGCCAAGACGGGAAAGACGCTCTGGAGCATTGCCGCCACTTCTGACGTGGGACGTGGCATGGCCGCCGACATCGACTCCCTCCACAAGGGCTACGAGGTCTGGTCTTCGGCAACTTCTGGCGTCTACGACATCAAGGGCAACAAGATCTCAAGCAACCTGCCTTCGGACAATTTCCGCATCTATTGGGATGGCGACCTTTACGACGAGGTCCTGGACGGCACCAAGCTCGACAAGTGGAACGGCAACGGCACCACACGGCTCTTCACCTTCTACAACTATCCGGCCGGAGACGGCGTGGCGGCGAACAACGGCACCAAGTCGACGCCTTGCCTGATGGCCGACATCTTCGGTGACTGGCGCGAAGAGGTGATCTACCGCACCGCCAGGAACGACAGCCTGGTCATCTTCACCACCACCATTCCCACATCGCACCGCATGTACACGCTGATGCACGATCCCGAGTATCGTGCCGCCATCGCTTGGCAGAACAGTGCCTACAACCAGCCTCCGCACCTTTCCTTCCTGCTTTCCGACACCGTCCACTGGCCGACTCCGGACATCAATCTGATCGGAAAGCCGGCTTCTGTCCCGGTAGGGATATCCACTCCGAGTGGAAGGCTTGCTGCGCTTTCCAGTCTGTCCATGTTCCAGTTCGTCGGGCAGAGTTCTATCGCCCTTCCTCAGGGGATGGACGAGCGGACGGGGCTTTTCGAAGTGCGCGACCTGCGTGGGCGTCTCTGCGCCAAGGTGGCATTGCAGGAGGGGCGGCTTGTCCTTCCGGCAGGCCTGGTCCACGGCATCTACCTGCTGAGGGTTGCCCGCAACTGACCGGCCGCGCCGTTGGGACGGCGCATCTTCCCAGGCGCTATTCCGCAGGTAGCGGAACCCTTAGCGGAACTCCCGGTCCAGGATACTGCGGATGAAGCGGTCGAGCGAGACGGGGTAGAGCTTCGGGTCGGGGCAGGAGACGAGGCCCGTGCGCACGTCCTCGCTGCGGGCCAGTTCGTCCTCGTGGGCGTCCAGGCGATCCTGATGCGAGGCATCAAAGCGCTGGATGCGGAACTCCTCGTTCTTCACCTGCTTGGAAGGGTCGCGGGCGGCGGCGAACTGGAAGGTGCGCATCTGCAGCTCCCGGTCCATGAAGCCGTCGTCCTCGAAGATCTCCCCGAATTTTTCCAAAATCTGTCGCGGCGTGATCAGAAGCCGCGGCGAGACCTTAATGCGCCCGGTAATCTCGGTGCAGCCGCCTTCGGACTCCGGGCCCACCAGGATGTAAGGGAGCTCGTGGTAGTCCGAGACGATCCCCGTGACGGGGCGCCGAAGGATCCGCGTCCCGTCGAACACCTCGCGCAGCTGCGCCTCGAAGTCCATCAGAGGTGGCCGGTGCGCCAGCGCAGTTGGTGCAGGATGGTGTTCTCAATATCGGACATGGTGGCCGGGAACGATCCGACCCACTTCCGATAGCCGCCGTACTGGTCCACCAGGAAGAAGGTGGGCACAGAACGCACCTTCATGCGGCTCCCCAGAGCCTTGGCGGTATCCTGGAAGATGGGATAGGTGAAGGGGCCAAAGTCCTTCTCGAACCATTCGAGGTCTTCTTTTGAGGAGTAGCCCGAGGCCACCGCCTCGAAGACGACACCGCGCCGCGAAAATTCGCGGCTCCAGGCCTCGACTTCCGGCCAAGCCTTGTGGCAGTGCCCGCAGGTCGGGGAGAAGAAGAACACCAGCGTCAGATGCTTAGCCCCGGTGTCGAAACGGGCATCCGCCGGATGCCAGGTCTTTACCGGCAGCTGGAAGCTGAAGTCTTCGGGCAGCGTGTCCGCGGGTGGCTGGGCCGGGCCGGCCAAGAGGGCGGCGCATAGGGCAAAAAGTGTCATCATGGCAAAACCTCCTTTTCCAGGCGCTGAACCAGGGCAAGCACCTCGGGCAGCGTAGGCATTTCCAGGTCGTGAGCGGTATTGTCGGGCCAATCAGGCCCCAGGCGCATCCATTGGGCGTGCCAGGTCTTGAGGCTTTCCAGCGTGGCCGAGCCGGCGTCGGGGCTGTGCCGCAGGAAGGCGAGCAGGATGTGCGCTGCGCCCTTGGCGCGGGCGTCGCGGAAGCCGCGGCTGGGCAGGCGGGCGCTCCAGGAGTCGCCGAGGCGCAGTCGGGTTCCCGAGAGGCGGATCTTGGACGGTGGCAGGGAGCCCAGCTCGAATAGCTCCGACAAGGCGTTTAGGGGCAGTGCCTGCGGTAGCGCAGTGGCTGCCTTGGCCTCGGATTCGTGGGGAAATTCCAGGCGCTTGGTGGGCTGGTAGTCTTCTAAAACGAAGACGTGGTCAGCGAGGTCCAGCCAGCGGCTGCTGGCTCCGGCCACCACCACCAGGGAGACCCCAGAGGCGACGAGGCTTTGCACGCGCTCGGCTAGCGGCACCAGCGTCTCGCCGTGCGAAAAGAGGGCACTGATGCGCGGGTCGCGAGTGAGTAGGTTGGCGGCCGAGGCGTCCTCGTCCAAGAGCAGCAGCCGACTTTCGGAAGCCAGCGACTCCAGAATAGCGGCGGCTTGCGAGGTGGCGCCGGAGGCCGCCTTGGTGGTGAAACGATGCGGATCGTTGCCGCCGGGAAGCGACTGCACGAAGAAGGAGAGGTCGAGTGGCCGGACGGCGCGGTCTTCCTCGACGCAAGGAAAGGTCGCGGCCGGAAGGCTGGCGCAGCGCTCGCGTCCGTCGCCGGAGATGTGATCGAAGACGCCTTGCGACAGGGCTTCGAGGAGCGTCGTCTTGCCGTGGAAGGCCGGGCCGACAAGGACTGTCAATCCCTTAGGAATGCCCAATCCCGAGACATTTCCGATCTCGGGGACGCTGAGGACCGTGCGGATGGCTTCAGGGGTTCGGAAGGGCTTGGCTCCCTTCAAGGGGGCGTGGCCGTCGCGGGCAAGCATGGATCCGTCGGCCAGGAAGGCGCACAGTCCTTGGGCATCCAGGGCTTCGCGCAAGGCACGGTTGCCGCGCAAGGCCGCGAGGTGTCCGGCAAGGCGCTCGGGAGAGATGTAGCTCGCCAAGGCAGCGGCCAGGGCCGGCAGGCGGAAGAAGAAGATCTCAGTGACAGGTTCTGTCATGATCTTGCGGGCATCGCCAGGGAACGCCAGCGTGAAGCGCAACACCAGGGTGTCGTTGCCTTCGATGCGCGCCGCGCTGCGGGGCAGGATCTCGGGGCCCGGGCGCAGCGTAGCCAAGTGGCCTCCCGCGGCGTCTCCGGCCGGAACCGATTCGTCGGGCAGCATGCGGGCGAATTCGCGCAGTGCCAAGTCCTCGCAGGCCAGGCGTTCCAACGGATCCGAAAGTCCGGCGCGTGCCAAAGCGGTGTCCTTCAGGGGCAGCCGCAGCGAAAGCCGGCTCGGTGGGGCGTAGACGTCCCCTTGCACATGGTCGACGGTGAAGGAGACGCCGGGAAGCCGGTGAGCTCCGCTCAGGCGACGCCAATAGCCGTAGGGACGGCCTTCGGCCTCCTTGAGAAAACGCTGGATGCCGCGTGCGTCCAATTAGAACCTCCAGGCGAGGCGGCCTGCCGCGCCTTGATATGTGGGTGTGACTTCGGCCTGGACCCAAGCGGTGCGATGAATCCAGAGGATGTCGGCAAGCGAGAGCAGTCGGGATACGGCCATGGCTCCGATGGAGAAGTTCAGGGCGATGCGACTGGCTCGGTAGATGCGCAACTGACTCTCGAAGGAGCGCAGGTGGCTGTCATTGTTGGGATTTTCGGAGGAGCCCCAGTCCCAGTCATATTCGCTGGTCTCCGGGAATTCCCGGGTGGTGGACTCTCCAGAAAGCAGCATCGTCTCGTCGTAGCTGTCGTGGCGGCTGGGACTCGTGATGCGGCGAGAACGGTACTGGGTCATGAGCTCCAGGAAGGAGGCGCTCTTGCCGTCGGCCTGGGCGCCGGCGTAGCGGTTGGCGAGCTCGCGGGCGCTGGTCAGGGCGTCCTCCTTGCTGCGCCAGGAGAGGTAGGTGGCGGCGATGTAGAACAGCTCGGCGCTGATGAAGAATTTCGCCCGCTTGGGGGCTCCCAGATACTGCTCCCCGGTTCCCGGGAAAGCCAGCGAGAGCCCGGCAGCGAGCCAGATAGATTTTTGGGCCGCGTGGCTCGAGTGGGTGTCGATAGCGATGACCACGCGCGGAAGGTCCGGCAGGGAGGTGTCCGGAGCAAGTACGGTGGCGGCCGGAGCCACGACGGGACCTGGGCGCGGCGCGAGCGGGGCTGCGACTGGAACAGAGTCGGCAGGGCCGCTAGGGGACGATGTTGCGATTGGCAAAGTCGCGGCGGAGTCGGAGATGATTGGCGGTACGATGGTGGCCGGAGCTGGCGCCGGCGTAGGAGCCGCCGGTATAGAAACCTGTTCTTTGGGAACAGAAATGGGCGCCGCAGGCAGGGTGTCCATGCGTTCGGCGCCATCCTGGGCCGAGGCAATGCCGGCGGCCACAAACAATGCTGCCCACAGGCGCATCAGAAGTCGATCCACGTCTGGACCTGGGTCGTCGGAGCGTTGTTCCAGGCGAGTCCACCCCAGATGTGCACGTTCTCCCACCAGCGAGTTTCCATCTCGTAGAGGCGTCGATTGGAGGACTGAGCCAAGAGTGCTGCATCCAAGGCGGCCGCGAGGTGGTTGAGCAGCATGCCGCCCAGAAACCACTTTTGCATGCGGGCGTAGTCATTCGACTTGTTACGCATCGAATTGTAGACGCCTTGCATATTGCTGGTGCCGAAAGGGTACGAAGTCGTGGGCTTGGTGTCAGGGTTGCCGTCGTCAAGGAGTTCGTAGTAGCTCTTCATTACAGAGACATCTGGCGCGGAGGCGTCGCTCCAGCCCGTCACGAACTCATTCTGGTCGCCGACGAGGGAATAGAACGTCGTGGCATCATGGAAGTTTCGATTGGACGGATTGATGTTCTTGGACATGGTGTCGAGATGAGCGCCATAATTGGCGTCGGTGATGTCGTTGCAGTAGTTGTAGAGGGAAGAACCTGTGCCGTAGATGCTGGAGCAGAGGTTGGAGCGCGAGCTGTTGAGAGTGGTAAAGACGCTGGTGTCTTTCGTGCTATTCAAGATGTTGTAGATGCTGTCGTAAGTTGTCTCGTACTTCTTGCTCGACCAATTTTTGCCCGCATAGGCGTGCGCCTTATCCATCTCTTCGTCGCTCTTGTGGATGGCGTAGTACCACCACCCGAAGCCCAGGGTGAGGTCGACGGCTAGGAAGGCGGCGCCGCGTCCCCAATGGCCCACGTAGGCCTGCCCGGCACCCGGAATGATCAGCGAATAGAAGAAGGCCTTGCGCGGAGAGCGGTACAGGGAGGAGGCCTGCGGATCACTCTTGAGGTGGTGCGTCTTTCCCAGCGCCGCGGTATCGAAGACCGCGGGCAAGGGCGAAGCCAGGGGAGCGGTGACTTGCAGCTTAGGCGTCGTGTCGGCAAGCGGTGCGGCAGGAAGGGACGTTGCGGCTTGCTGTGCGGTGTCGGTACGCGGCGCGAGGGGCTGGGCAACCGTTGATGAGGAATCTGTAGGAGGTGCGGCGGAATCGGATGGTGCTGAGGTTGCCACAGGCTGTGCCGGCTGGGATGCGGTCGGTGCCGCCGAGTCCAGAGCCTGGGGCTGCGGCGCAGGCGTCGTCGCCACGGCGACGGGAACCGGCAAAGGAGCCGCTGTGGCCGGTGCCAAAACCGGCTCTTGGGCCAGGGCGGCCATGGACGAAATTGTCAGAACAAAAGCTGTGCGCCACGAGAATCCGGACATGAGAGGAATGTACATAG
>DAIPHW010000090.1:0-9544 GCA_036771135.1 Fibrobacterota bacterium
CTCCCCCAGGAGCTGCGGCGAGACCGAGACCACCAAGTAGTCGTGCCCCTCCGGATCGTCACAGAAGCAGACGTGGGGCTTCCAGGGGGCGATGGCGAACGCGTCTCCCGGCCCCAGGTTCCAGACCTCGCCGCCGCACTCGATGCGGCGGCGTCCCGACAGAATCCGTCCCAGCGTCAGCGAAGCGTGGGCGTGCAGGCCGAAGTCGTGGCGAATGCCGTGCCCGCGCACGAAACCCCAACCGCCATTTCTCTCCGGGAGCACCACCCTGAGCTTCGTGCCAGCCATTGCTGAAATTAGGCCGCTCCAGAAAGGAGATCCGCGGCGAGCCCCACGCACTCTGTGCAGGGAACTCGCAAATCGGCCTTGAGCGTCCTGCACAGGATAGATCCGGCGCGTTTTTCAAAGGCGGCGCGCAAGTCCCCGGAGCGGTCGGGGGCCACGAAGCAGGCCGCGTAGAGCGCCCCGCATTCGCCGCCGGGAGCGCGTCCGCCGCCAAAGGCCTTGAATTCGGCCACTGGCGCCAGTTGACGGGCCATTTTCGTCTGCCAAGCGTCGAGTACGGCCTGGGCACAGTTGAAGTTCTCTGGTTGCCGATGGAACACGGCAAGGGCGTGGCTCTTCATGCGGGACAAGGTAGCGTTTCGCGCGGCGGCTCGCAGGCCCCAGGCATGCCGCGCTAACCGCCGCCGAAGAGCCCGCGGGAGCGGATGAGCTCCGCCACCGCCGGCGGCACGTCGGCCTGCCACGAAGGCTCCCCTTTGCGGATGCGCGCGAGCACTTCGCGCGAGCGAATGCCAGGACAAGAACTGTCAAACGGCTCCACGGCCACGATCAGGCCGCGCTCAAGCAGGTATCCGTAAAGCTTCGAGAGCTCGGGGTGCAGCGGGAGGTTTTCCAGCGAGAAGGTCTGCTCCGCTTGCTGCCACGGGTAGACGTAGAGATGCAGGTCGTTCTTGTAGAGCCGCCCGAAGGCCTCCAGGATGCCGCCGGGGAGATCCGCGTAGTACTTCTCGTCAAAGAGTTCCAAGAGGCTCCGGGCTCCCAGCACCACGGCAAGTTTCTTCTTGGTGTAGCGGGCAAGGTAAGCGGCCAGCCGGAAGTACAGGGCAAAGTTCGAGACCAGGACCGTCTTGCCGCAGGCTCCCAGCATGTCGGCGCGGGCCAGGAAATCGCGACCGTCGATGCAACCCTCCTCCAGGAGATTGTTCATGGTCATCTCGACGATTTCGAGAGTCTCTCCCGCTTCCACCCCAGGACTTGCGAGAAAGGCCGCGCGGGCCGAGTCGAGCATGTCGAGATGCACGCGGCACACCGGACGGAAGCTCCCCCGCTCCACCAGCACGTTCTTCTTGTAGAAGACCTCGGAAGGCTGCAGCACCGCCCCGTCGGGACCGAACATGGCGGCGTCGGTGAGGCCGAGAGAGACGAGCTTCAGGCTCATCAGGCGGTTATCTACATGGCGGAACTCGATTCCCGAGAACTCGATCATGTCCACCTCGATCCGGCGGATGGAAAGTCCATCCAAGAGCGATTCGATGAGGACCTCCGGCTCGTGGTGATGGAAGCAGGCGCCGAAGAGCAGGTTGACGCCCACCATGCCCAGCGCCTCGGACTGGGCGGCGGCATCCTTGTCCCACATGCGCACGTGGATCAGGATCTGCGACACCTCGTCGCGCGGATGGGCCTGGAAACGCACGCCCATCCAGCCGTGGCACTCGCTAGTCCCCTTGAAACTCTGGGCCGCCACCGTGTCGGCAAAGGCGAAGAAGGCGGTGGAGTCTCCCCGCGTCTCGCGCAGCCGCTCGAGGTTGAGGTCGTACTCGTGAGTGAGCATCTGCTCCAGGCGCTGGCGGGTTACGTAGCGGTCGGCGCGTCCGTAGATGGCATCCGAGACCTTCATGTCGTAGGCCGAGATGCTCTTGGCGATGGTGCCGGCAGCAGCACCGGCGCGGAAGAACCAGCGGACCACCTCCTGCCCCGCCCCGATCTCGGCAAAAGTGCCGTAGCGACGCGGGTCGAGGTTCACCTTCAGGGCCTTGCGCTGCGGATCGAGAATTTCGCGGTCGTCCATGCCTTCAATGTATACCTCCAGCAGCACTTCGCAAAATCACTGCCCAGGCAGATTCGAAGGTCTATCTTTTCGCCATGCTTTCCAAGCTTCTTGCTCTGTGGCGCGCTTTGAGCATCCTGTTCCTGATTCTTTCCGGCTGGATCGTTTGGCAAGGTGTCAAGATCCTGAAGGACGCCAGCGCCGCCGCGAAACCGATGGCCGCCACGGCGGCTCTTTCCAGCCAAGGTGAGCCAGTTTGCCTGCGCGATTCGCTGGTCTTTGACCTGCGGCAAGCGGGGCTTGGCCAAAAGAACGTGATGGGCTGGAAGGGCAAGGAATACGCGGTGATCCCGGCTCATACGCCCGAGGACACGACTCACACCATCTTGGTGATCTCTTCCGATCCGACCTGGATGGGGCCGATCGTGAACGAGTACCTGAGCCACATGGCTTCGTCGCTGGATGCCTCCAACTACAACGTCAAGAGCACCAACGGAAATGATAAGGGTGTCCAGGATCCGCAACTGCGGGCGCTCCTCCAGATGCTGGGCCTAAAGCTCAAGGACCACCTCAAGGACTCGATTCAGCACCGCGAACTGGTCACCGGTGTCGGTGCCCTCCGACCGGCGGCGGAATATCCGCAGATCGACAGCCTGCAGGGAAACGTGCTGGCGATTCGCTCGGGCTACTTGCCAACGGCAGGCGACGCATCCGGCCTCATTGCCGGCGGAGTGCTCCTCTTCGTCCTGAATGTCCTCCTGTGGTTCTACGACAAGAAGCGCAAGGCACAGCAGGAGGAAGCCGAAGAAGAGCAGGAACCGCCTCCTTCGCTGGTCTGACATGCGCTTTCTGGTCCTAGGCTCGGCTTCGCTCCTTGGAGCCGGGCTGTGCGAAGAGCTCGCCGCCCGCGGGCATGCCATCACTATCCTCACCGCCGACCCGCGGCGTGTGCCGGAAAGCTGGAAACTGCGCTTTCGCTGCTATTATGGCCAGATCAGCAATGCCCATATTCTGCATGCCGCCTTGGAGGATGCCGACCGCATCCTGTTCGCGCCCTCTCATCCGCGCCACATCTCGCTCTCCCAGACGGAGCCGACCCACACCCAGATGATCCTGGAGGCCAACAGCCGCTCGGGAGGATGCCCCGTCCTGAAGCTCACCAGCTGGGGAGCCGTGTACGAGTCGCAATGGTGGGCCATGGCCGCACGCCGCGAGGCCGACCAACTGGCTCGGCTAGATCCGCATGGCCATCTCTTTGCCGTGGGGTGGCTGGGCGAGGCGCTGCTGGAGTTCCTGCACAAGGGCATCTTCTGGATCCCTGGTGGCTTCGAGGGCAAGGTGCTGTGGATCTCGCGTTCCCAGGCCGTCCGCCGATTGTGCGACCTCTTCCTGCTGCCGGTCCCACCGCGTCTACAAGAGGTGGTGGGAAATACCCGCATGACGCTTCCACAAGCCGTATCTCATGTGGTGGCGCGTTCTGTCTCGGGAGCCACCGGAACGATACGTTTCCCCGGTGCCCGCAAGCTAGTGCGCTTCTCGCGCTGGCTCCCGGAATCCTTCCAAAGCCTAGAGCGCGTGGCCTGGGGATGCGCCATGGACGATCCCGATCCGGGAGAGCTGCCGTGGATCGGCGACGAAGATCCCTTCGCGCAAGTGCTGAACAAGCTCGAAGACGAAGCCTAAGGCCTGTCTGGCTGAATCTTTTGAACATCTGCGCCGTGACATCGAAATCAGCGCCCTGAAAAGGCGATGCGCACGTAACGTTTCCTCATGAGACGTCTGCCCTGCTGTCTTCTCGCGCTCATTAGCGTCGCCTCCTCAGCCCTGGCTGCGGCCCCGCCCTTTGCCTATGGCGCCGACATCAGCTGGCTTTCCGAGATGGAGGACCGCGGCGTCACCTTCAAGGACACCACCGGCAAGGTCGACGACCTGTTTCGCATCCTCAAGCAGCAAGGGGTGAACGCCATTCGCCTGCGCGTATGGGTCAATCCTCCAGCGGGCTATTGCAACAAGCAGGACGTGGCCACCGTGGCCAAACGAGTCGCCGCCAACGGCATGCGCCTAATGGTGGATTTCCACTACTCCGACGGCTGGGCCGACCCCAGCCAGCAGAACAAGCCTGCGACCTGGTCCACCTACACCCAATCCCAACTCGGGGCGGCGGTTTACCACCATACCTATGCCGTACTCGACACCCTAAAGTCACTTGGAATCACTCCCACTTGGGTACAAGTAGGCAACGAAACCTCCGGCGGCATGCTGTGGCCCACGGCAACCAACCACGCCGGCGGACTTCTGTATGACCGGACAACAGGTGGCGGCATGCTCAAGGCCAACGGTGCCGAAGCCTTTGCCAAACTGATCGACAGCGGTTACAAAGCCGTGAAACAGATCGACACGTCCATCAAGGTGATTGTCCATATCAACGCCGGCTGGAACAACGCGCTGTACAAGTGGGTCTTCGACAGCCTTCAGACCTACCATGCCCATTATGACATGATCAGAATGTCCTTCTATCCCGGTGTCAAAAAATGGCGCGACACCACCGCTCTCTGCCTTGCGAACATGCAGAGCATGGTTTCTCGCTACGCCAAGCCGGTCGTGATTTCCGAAATCGGCATGCCCTACGACCAGCCCGATTCGGCTTATGCCATGCTCAAGCAGATGCTCACCAACGTCCATTCGCTGGCCACTAGTTACGGCATCGGAATCTTTTACTGGGAACCGGAAGCCCACGGCGGCTGGAACGGCTATTCGCTCGGCGCCTTCGACCCCAGCGGAAAACCCACCAAGGCACTGCACGCCTTTGCTGAGAACCACAGCACCGGCATGGCGCCCCGCACCGAACAAACCGAAAGCAGCAGCTTACGCTCCCAGAACGGCGCCTTGCGCCTACCCGACGGTGCCGGCACGCAGCGCTACGTTCTTTCCACAGTTTCGGGAAAGATCATGGAACATGGCCAAGTGCCGTCCGGAAGCCTGGTCGGAAGCCAGCTCCCGGCCGGGCTCTACCTAGTCGAAATCACAGGCGCAGCCAAGCCCATCAGCGGGCGCTGGCTCAAGCCTTAGGCTTCACCACCAGGTTGACGATCTTGCCGGGAACGGCGATCTCCTTGACGATCGTCTGCCCTTCCAGGAACTTGGCCACCTTGGGCGAAGCCTTGGCCAGCGTCAAAAGCTCCTCCTTGGTGGCACCCTTGGGCACGCGCGCCGAATCGCGCAGCTTCCCGTTCACCTGAAACGCCACCTCCACCGAATCTTCGGCGGCCTTGGCCGGATCGCCCACCGGCCAAGCGGCCCAGCCGAGTTCCTCGGAATGCCCCAGAAGCCCCCACAGTTCGGCGCTCACGTGAGGCGCAAAGGGCGAAAGCAGCTTCACCAGCGTCTCCACGCCTTCGCGCGGGGGCTGCTTCTCCTCGGTGAGGCGGTTGACGTAGACCATCAGGGCCGAGATGGCGGTGTTGAAGCGCAAGGCCTCGACATCCTCCCCCACCTTGAGAATGGTCTGGTGGCGTAGCCGTTCCAGATCCTGGCTTTCGGTGCTGGCCAGCTCGCGCACGGCATCGTTCTCGGCAGGCTCGTCCACCACTAGGCGCCAGACGCGCTGCACGAAGCGCACCAGGCCTTCAAGGCCGGCGGTCTGCCAGGGCTTGGCGCGGTCGAGCGGCCCCATGAACATGAGGTAGAGCCGCATGGCGTCGGCGCCGTACTTCTCGCAGATCTCATCAGGAGTGACCACGTTGCCCAGCGACTTGGACATCTTGGCCACGATCTGGGTCAGCTCCTCGCCGGTGTCCACGTGCCAATATTTGCCGTCCCGCTCCACCATCTTGGCGGTGGGCACGGTGGCCCCGCGAACGTCCTGGTAGGCGTAGGCCAGGATCATGCCCTGGTTGAAGAGGCGCTGGAAGGGCTCCGGAGTCGGCACCACGCCGAGATCGAAGAGCACCTTGTGCCAGAAGCGGCTGTAGAGCAGATGGAGCACCGCGTGCTCGGCGCCGCCAATGTAGAGGTCCACCGGCAGCCAATAGCGAGCGGCCTCCGGATCGAGCGGCTTCTCGGAGTTGCGGGGGTCGATGTAGCGCAGGTAGTACCAGCAGCTGCCGGCCCACTGCGGCATGGTGTTGGTCTCGCGGCGGCCCTTCTTGCCCGTGACAGGATCTGTCACCTCAAGCCATTCCTTGGCGTTGGCAAGCGGCGATTCGCCGGTTCCCGAGGGCTCGAAGCGCTCCATCTCGGGAAGCTTGAGAGGGAGTTCAGAGTCGGGCACCAGGGAGATGGAACCGTCGTCCCAGTGGATGATGGGGAACGGCTCGCCCCAGTAGCGCTGGCGAGAGAAGAGCCAGTCGCGCAGGCGGTAGTTGACCTTGCGGGTCCCGAGCCCCTTGCTTTCAAGCCAGGCCACGACGCGATCGAAGGCCTCTTCCAGCCCCAGGCCGTCCAGGGACACCTCGGCGTTGCTCGAGTTGATGTGGAGCCCGTCCTCGTGCCAGCATTCGTCGGGCTTGCCGCCCTCCAGCACACGGATGATGGGCAGGTCGAAGGCCTTGGCGAAGTCCCAGTCGCGGGTGTCGTGGGCGGGGACGGCCATGATGGCGCCGGTGCCGTAGGTGGAGAGCACGTAGTCCGAGATCCACACCGGGATGGGCTTGCCGTTGACAGGATTTGTCGCAAAGGCGCCGGTCCAGACGCCGGTCTTCTCCTTGGCGAGATCAGTGCGCTCCAGATCGGACTTGCGGGCGGCCTTCTCGCGATAGGCGGCCACGGCTGCGGCCTGCTCGGGAGTGACGATCTCGGCGACCAGCCGGTGCTCGGGGGCCAGCACCATGTAGGTGGCCCCGAAGAGGGTGTCGGGACGGGTGGTGTAGACGCGGATGGCCTCGTCTTTTCCCACCACCTTGAAGTCCACCTCGGCGCCATGGGACTTGCCGATCCAGTTCCGCTGCATCTCCTTGATGGCGTCGGGCCAGTCGACGAGCGCAAGGTCCTCGATCAGGCGTTCGGCGTAGAGCGGGATGCGCAGCATCCACTGCTTCATGGGGCGCTTCACCACCGGGTGGTTGCCCTCGACGGAGCGGCCTTCGGACGTCACTTCTTCGTTGGCGAGCACGGCCTTGAGGCCCTCGCACCAGTTGACGCTCACCTGGGCCATGTAGGCCAGGCGCTTGCCTGCGACAAAATCCGTCACAGCCTTGTCGCCGGCGGCCTTCACCTCGGAAGGAATTGGAAGCTCAGCGATGGGGCGCCCCTTGCGCATCTCGGGGTCGTACCAGGTCTCGTAGAGGCGGGAGAAGATCCACTGGGTCCAGCGGAAGTAGGACGGGTCGGTGGTGTCCACCTCGCGGTCCCAGTCGTAGGAGAGGCCCAGGCCCTGGATCTGATGACGGAAGTTGTCAATATTGCGGCGGGTGGTGACCGAGGGGTGCGTGCCGGTACGCAGAGCATACTGCTCGGCGGGCAGGCCGAAGGCATCCCAGCCCATGGGGTGGAGCACGTTGTAGCCGCGCATGCGTTTGAAGCGGGCCACAATATCTGTGGCGGTGTAGCCCTCGGGATGGCCCACGTGGAGGCCGGCTCCGGAAGGATAGGGGAACATGTCCAGGACGTAGGCCTTGGGCTTGGAACGGTCCAGCTTCGAGAACTCGGGAGTGCGGAAGACCTTGTCTTCCACCCAGTGGCGCTGCCACTTGGGCTCGATTTTGCGATGGTCGTAACGCGACAAGAAAACGTCTCCTTTGCAGATGCGAAGGAGCAAATCTAAGTGCCATTGCCAACCGGCAGCGCGCCTTTCCCTTTAGGGATGCGGCGTCCGTCTCCCCGGCGGGTTTTCGGAAGCGATCAGAGCAAGCAGAAGGAGGCCCGCCCGGAGACGTTCCACTCGACATGGTCGAGGTAGCCGCGAATCAGGGAGGTCACTTCATCGCAGCCTTGAGCATACTGGAAGGAGGCGATGTAATCCTCCGAGAGGGAGGGAGGGACATTGCTCTTGGCCTCCTGGATCTTGGCCAGCATGCGGTAGGGGTTGTCTCCCTCGTTCAGCACCGAGGCAAGGCGCGCAAAGGCGTGCTGTTCCCCAACCGCCTCGCTGCGCCGCACCAGCGACTGGTCGTCGCTCTGGGAACCCAGCGAGCGCCGGTCGTACTCGGCGGTTTGCTTGCGGGAATTCACGAACATAAGGATGGTTTCAGGTTTCCACATATCGCATCTCTCTTTCTTGAGATCCGGAAAATGCCCGTCAGGGCTCCCGAGCCAGCCCACCATTGGGCAGAGGGCGGATTTCTTCACGAATCCGTCGGCATCGGCACAGCGCACATCCCGGAAGTTCCGGATCAGGTCCTAAGGGAAAGTCCGGCCGCGGAGACCGGAAAGCGCTGACAGAGTCTCGCATATCCTGACGCATCCTGCCACAATACCATGCAGATATTTCAGTGAGGTTTCCTGGAGCCCCTCAAATTCGTTTCGAGAACGTAAACGTCATTGCTGCGCCAACTTCTGCCAATGTGCTATACTCGGCCACAATCACGCATAGCACTTCAACGAGCTACCAAATGAACGACTCCCTGAACAGCCCTAACGACACAGAGAACGGGAAGCCTTCCAGCATCTTCTCGGAAGAAGACTGGGAGCTTTCCGAAGCCTTCGGAAACCGCCGTTATCACTACGTGAAGATCGCCATCTACCTGGTGCTGTTCGCCGCGTCCTTCTTTTTCCAAGGCCACCTTTCCCACACGAGCAACCTCACCGGCGTGGTGGCGCAGCTGCAGGTGATGGTCTCGGTATTCCTGGTGGTGAGCATCCCCAAGATCGGCTATTTCGTGGCATTGGGCTGCAACGGCATCGAACTGCTGCTGCTGGCCATCCACCTCCTCCTTACGCGCGATACGCGAGTGGTGCCGGGGCTCTTCGTGTGCCTGTGCACCATGCTCACGGTTAGCATCATCTCAGTGTTCGGACGCCGCCTGAACCGCAAGCACTGGGAACTGAACCGCAACAAGGAAAAGCTCTCTCGCCTATACCAGGAGGTGACTGAGGCCGGACAGCGCTCGGCCTACCTGGCCAACCACGACGAGCTCACGGGCCTGGCCAATGCGCGCAACCTGCGCATCCGGCTGGCAACGCACTACGGCAGCGCCTTCCCGATCCTGCCCAAGGGAGCCCTGGCCGTGATCAAGCTGCAGAACTTCAAGGTGATCAACTCCATCTTCGGCCCCAAGCTCGGCGACGCCGTACTTCAGGCGGTGGCCCGGCGGCTGCAGGAATTGGCCGAGCAG
Organism: Fibrobacterota bacterium; assembly: GCA_036771135.1. Taxonomy (GTDB): domain Bacteria; phylum Fibrobacterota; class Fibrobacteria; order UBA5070; family UBA5070; genus JBDKGV01. The sequence continues at coordinate 9,325 of DAIPHW010000090.1, forward strand.
AACGAGCTCCACGCGGCCCGCCTAGAAAGCAGCACCTTCGCGCTGTTCTCCCCCAAATCTGCCGTCATGGAAGGGCTCCTGGAAGAAGCCATGACGCGCCTGCACGAACCGCTGCGCATCGACGAAGAAAACCTGGAAGTGCGCGCCTGCGCAGGCTTTGCCGAGTGCTGCGAAGATGCCGACGACGAGGTGTCCCTATACCAATGCGCAGAACTTGCCC
>DAIPHW010000091.1:0-9503 GCA_036771135.1 Fibrobacterota bacterium
CCCCATGAAACGCTTCCTCTTCTGCATCGCCGCATGTTTGCCCGTTTTGGCCTCGGCCAGCAGCTATGCGCTCTCCGGAAAAGTGACCGACAAATCTGGAAACGGCATCGCCGGCATCTGGGTCGGCCTCACCCAAGCGGGAGTCGCCACCCTCACAACAAGCGACGGATCCTGGTCTCTTGGCGCCACTTCGGGAATCGCCTCCCGCACCGTCCATCGCACTGCCGTGACCAGTCACTTGGTGCACGAGGGCGGCCACCTGCAGATTTCCTTTGATGGCAAGGACCTGTCGGGACGGAATTTGTCCGGAATCACCACGGTCTCCCAGGCTGTCCCATCATCTGCCGCTTCCCGTGCCACCGATGCGGCCACGGACACTCTGCTCTATGTGCGCGACGACAACATACTTGCCTCTACGGTCGTGAGCTCCACATCTTTCCAAGCCGGAACCGTGACGCTGGACACCACCCCGAGCAGGAATTACACGGAAAGTGGAAACACCCTATACATGACAAGCGACTTCACCAAGAGCGAAATCTATTGCTCTGGCTCGACACTTTACGTCCAGTATGGCACCAACCCGATGGATTCCTGCATGGTACGCATCACCAGCGAAGGCATGGAGCTTAGTGACTTCAGCGGAGAACCCGATGACAGGTACCAAGATATATCGAAATATTCCCGCCTGAGCGGCGAATCCGGATCCCTGGTCGGCAAGTTCCAGATTCTGGGCGACGTGTATCGCCCTTTGATCACAAGCGTCCCGGACTCGGTCGTGAAAATTATCGCCGAGGACTCCACACTCTACGCCGAGGTCGCAGCTCAAAGAGGCTTCATCTATGAGTTCACCCGCACATCCTTTTCCTGGACTGGAATGAACAAGCACAGTTTTTCTCGCGAGTTTCTCAACAATTGGAACGGCTCCGACGACGCTTGGGAATACTCCGACGACGATTCCTCTTGGTACGACTACCGCAAGTATTCCGATAGCGCCAAGTCCAATATTACGGTCCAGATCGTTGACTCCTCCACGGTGAAGCTGACCGGCAACACAACCCAGGAAGTCGTCACAATTACCGGAGCGTCCTCGACCAACGGCTTCGATCAAACCTACGTCAGTTCCAACAGCGCCCACGCCAGCGGCACGAACTTGGCCGTCCCGACCTCCTGCCCAGAAGCGGTCACTTGGTATCCGGCCTTCCTTTCTGCCAACCAGCACACCACCACGGCAGCTCGCATCGCCGGACCACGTGCCGTGGCGCCCAAACACAAGAAGCTTCGCCTGTTCTAAGCGATCAAGGCGAGGTCATCGACACGCTGCGCTCCATGGCACGCCTCTCCGGCACCATCCAGGGCGGCAGCGTGGGTCGCCACCAGACGAGGCGTCCTTCCGGACGGCTGGTTCGCGGAACTCGATCGCTAAGCGACCTGGCCTTATGCGGCGGCGGGCTCGGGGTTCAGCAACGACGGCTGCGCCAAAATCGGCTCCAGCGCTTCGGCAGGGCCGCCCAACATGAAAGGGTGCACGCTTTCCGAGCACTTCAGCTCTCCCACCTCGGCGTAAGTGGCAATGGCATGGCAGACGATGCCCTTGATGTCGTTCTTCGGGCTTGAGAATTTCGCCAGCGTCTTGCCGATGCGCGAGATCCGCTTCGCCTCGATTTCTTCGCCATCGATCCGTTCGTATCCAATGTGGATGACGCCTTGGCAATGCTCTGGAATCTGCTTGGCCGCTTCGGTGGCCCGCTTGTGGACATCGTTGGTCTTTTTATCGATGGAGCTATCGGCAAGGCATTGCCACTTTGCCGAAATGGCTCGCTGCAGGCCAGCAAATTGCACACTGGGAGGATAGATGCCCAGATTGCCCGCCTCGTGGCGCTCCGAAGGAGTCAGTTTATTGGTGTAACCGCACCACCACTGGTAATCGCCCGAAAGAAGCTTGAGCATTTCCGGAGAATTCGGCTTGACGGGTCGCTTATACAGCCTGAAATCCACTTCCCGCATATCAATACTATGGGCACAGATGGAAAATCCTGGCCGATTGATAAAGGTCCCTGAATTCATGAATCCGTTTCGAGCATAATGAATCAGCGTTCTGGAAATAGCATCATTGGGAATGCTGATCAGCTCATTCTTGAAAATGACCTCGAAATGAATACTGGCCTTGGTCGGCTCCAGCATGGCGAGGGCTGCTTTCCACTTGCGCAACCAGCTTTGGCGCTCGGTTTCGGCATAGCCGGTGTCCTTGGACAAGCGCCGGCAGGCAATATACAGTTGTTCGCCGGCGCGCCGGGCGACCAGATCGGTTACCCGGGCAGATTTTTCCGGGGTGATTTCAACCTCCCAGCCATTGCGGACATAACAGGCGGCGACCAAAATTTCAAACAAAACGCTGTCCGCTTGGCTTGGTTTGGCAAACAACTCGCGGCGTTTCTTGTCAATGCCAGGAATTTGCGAAATTGCCGATAGATCGCGCCCAATGGCCTCGAACCACGGGAAAATGCGACTCAATTGAAAGGCATCGCCACTTTGAGGATGATGCAATTCCGCCTCAATCAGATACAAATACCATCCAAAGCGATCGCGGGGGGACGATACCGATTTCGTTTCTTCAAGCAACGAGGAAGATTCAGAATCTTCTTGCGCTTTATGCAAAGATTCAATCAGTAGTTTCCGGCGCGATTCCCAAAGCGAATCTCCGATGATTTCAATAAACCACTTATAAGCATTTTCGACAGATTCGCGAACAGACAAATTTCATTCCTTTATGGCACAATTTCCCCGACAAAACCAATCTACATAAGCCCACCTCACCCCGCCGGCGAAAACGCCGGCACCCCTCTCCAACAAGTGGAGAGGGGACATCAAAAACAACGGCATTCAATGTCTTACCTGCCTGAGGCACGCAAGGCCGGTTTGCCGTCAGCCGGGCGCAGGGCGGAGCGCCTGCAAACCCAGCCACCAACAAATACCGTCATCAAGCACGCAGCGGCACCAGACAGAAAATGGCACCCCACGCGCCAGGGATGCCGGCTTCGCCCGGGACACCCGCCCCGTCGTAGGGATCGGGCATGCCCGATCCCAAAATGGAAGGCGGGGGCCCGGCAGGCAGCCCGGCGACGCCAAAGGCGGCGGGCGCCCCTTGGTGCAGCCTGGTAATTCTTGTATCTTCTGAACAAATGGGCACCATGATCCGTGTGCGGAACGCGCACGAGCACAATCTCAAGAATATCTCGGTCGACATCCCTCGCGACGAGCTGGTGGTGATCACCGGTGTTTCGGGCTCGGGAAAGTCGTCCCTGACCTTCGACACCATCTTCCGCGAAGGGCAGCGCCGCTACGTCGAGTCGCTTTCGAGCTACGCGCGGCAGTTCATCGGGCAGATGCAGAAGCCCGCCGTGGAGCACATCGAAGGGCTTTCGCCAGCCATCTGCATCGACCAGAAGACGGTCAACCGCAATCCCCGCTCCACCGTGGGGACCACCACCGAGATCCTCGACCACCTGCGCCTTTTGTACGCGCGCCTGGGCGAGGCCGCCTGCCCCGAGTGCGGCGAGAAGATCGAGGCCCGCACCTCGGACCAGATCGCCCAGCGCATCCTGCTGGATTTCCCGGAAATTGACGGACAGATTCCGTCGGCGCTGATCCTCGCCCCGGTGGTGCGCCGCCGCAAGGGCGAGTACCGCGCCGAGCAGGAGGAATGGCGCGACGAGGGCTTCCGACAGTGCCGCATCGACGGGGATCTGCGCGACCTGGAGACCGCCACCGAGCTCGCCCGCTACGAGATCCACACCCTGGAGCCGGTGGTGGACAGAATCCGTCTGGAAGAAAAGAGCCTGCCGCGCCTGCGCGAGGGGATCGAGCGGGCGCTTGCCATGGCCGAGGGCGTGGTGGCCATCCTGGCCGGCCCCGAGGCCTTCGAGGGACGCGGCGTCCACCGCCAGTACTCGGCCGTGCGCGCCTGTCCCAACGGCCACATCGAACTGCCCGAGCTGGAGCCGCGCTGCTTCTCCTTCAACCACCCCAACGGCATGTGCCCGGCCTGCAAGGGCCTGGGGACGCTGCACAGCTTCGAGGACGACCTGCTCGTCCCCGACCCCGAGAAGTCGCTGGAGGAGCGTGCGCTGCGGGCCGTCACCGACAAGGGCACCCTGATGTTCTCGGACTGGGGCCCGCGCGAACTGAAGGCCATCGCCAAGGCCCACGGCTTCACACTCGCCACCCCCTGGAAGGACATCCCGCCCGCCGGGCGCGAGGCGGTGCTGCGCACCGGAGTCCCGGCCAAGGGAATCCGCGGCGCTGTCCCGGTGCTGGACGAGCTCTACGAGCAGTGGCACATCCACCTGCTGATGAAGTTCATGACGCTGCGCACCTGCCCGCACTGCCACGGCACCCGCCTGGGGCCGGTGTCGCGGGCCGTCAAGTTCCGCGGCAAGGGCATCCACGAGCTCACGGCGCTCTCGCTTGAGGAGCTGCACGCCTTCTTCGAGGCGGTGACGCTCGACCCGCTGGAGACGCGCATCGGCCGCGAGATCCTGCGCGAGATCCGCGCCCGCCTCACCTTCCTTTCGGCGGTGGGACTGGGCTACCTCTCGCTCGACCGCTCGGCGGCCACCCTCTCGGGTGGCGAGGCCCAGCGCATCCGCCTGGCGGCCCAGGTGGGAGCGGGGCTCCAGGGCGTGCTCTACGTGCTGGACGAGCCTTCCATCGGGCTCCATCCGCGCGACAACCGCCGCCTTCTCTCCACGCTGCGGCGCCTGCGCGACCAGGGGAACTCGGTGCTGGTGGTGGAGCACGACGAAGAGACCATGCGCGAGGCCGACCAGGTGGTGGACATCGGCCCCGGGGCCGGATCCCTGGGCGGCGACTTGATGGGCCAGGGAACGGCCGAGGAGCTGGAGAGGAATCCAGGCTCGCTGACCGGACAATTTCTGTCGCGCCAGAAGCGGGTGCCCATGCCCGCAACACGCCGGGAGGTGACGAAGGACACGCCGCGGCTTTCGGTGCGCGACTGCCGCGCCAACAACCTCAAGGGTTTCGACGTCGCCATTCCGCTGGGGCGGCTGGTGGCGCTGGCCGGCGTCTCGGGATCGGGCAAGTCCTCGCTGGTGGACGGCATCCTGGCCCCGGCCCTGGCCAGCCGCCTGCACCGCGCCGAGCGTCCAGAAGGCCCGCACGGCAAGATCGAGGGACTGGAGCACCTGGAGGCGGTAGTAGAGATTGACCAGAGCCCCATCGGCCGCACCCCGCGCTCCAATCCCGCCACCTACACCGGCGTCTTCGACGAGATCCGAAAGCTCTACGCATCGCTCCCAGAAGCCAAGACCCGCGGCTACCAGCCGGGCCGCTTCTCCTTCAACGTCAAAGGGGGGCGCTGCGAGGACTGCCAAGGGTCGGGCGTCAAGGAAGTGGAGATGCAGCTCCTGGCCAACGTGGAGGTGGAATGCGAGGAGTGCGGCGGCAAGCGCTTCAACGCCCCCACCTTGGAGATCCACTACAAGGGACGCACCATCTCCGACGTGCTGGACATGACGGTGGGCGAGGCGCTGGAGTTCTTCGAGGCGCACCCCAAGATCCACCGGGGCCTTGCCATGCTCTCGGAGATCGGCCTCGACTACGTGAAACTTGGCCAGCCCTCCACCACCCTCTCGGGCGGCGAGGCCCAGCGCATCAAGCTCGCCACCGAGCTGCAGCGTCCCAGCGCCGGCAAGACCTTCTACCTGCTGGACGAGCCCACCACCGGACTCCATTTCGACGACGTGGGAAAGCTCCTGGACTCGCTCCAGAAGCTGGTGGAACTCGGCAACACGGTGGTGGTGATCGAGCACAACCTCGACCTGGTGCGAGCCTCCGACTGGGTGATCGAGCTCGGTCCCGAGGGCGGCGCCGGAGGCGGACAGCTTCTGTCGCAAGGCACGCCGGAGCAGGTGGCCGCCGACCCGGCCTCGCTGACCGGGCCGTATCTCGCCGAGGCGATCGCCGATGGAAACTCTGCCTTGCCTAAGGGCGAGGCAGATCCTTTGCGTACGGGCGAGGCATGCCTCGCCCCAACAAGGGCATCCCTACCGATGGCGGCCGAAATGGCGGCTCCCGACCTCGACATCCGCATCCGCGGGGCCTGCAAGCACAACCTCAAGAACGTCTCGGTGCGCATCCCGCGCCACAGCTTCACCGTCATCACCGGGCCCAGCGGCTCGGGCAAGACTTCGCTCGCCTTCGACACCCTGTTCGCCGAGGGGCAGCGGCGCTTCGTGGAGTCGCTTTCCACCTACGCCCGGCGCTTCCTGGGGCGACTCGACCGCGCCGAGGCCGAGGCCGTTGAAGGACTCTCGCCGGCCATCGCCATCGACCAGAAGACCGCCAGCCGCTCGCCCCGCTCCACGGTGGCCACCCTCACCGAGATCTACGACTACCTGCGCCTTTTGTGGGCACGCGCCGGCATCGTCCACGACCCCAAGACCGGAGCCGCCCTGCGCGGCTACACCCCCGCCGAGATGGCCGACGCCGGCCTCGCCTTCGCCAAGGAGCAGGTGCGCAGCGAGGCCGAGACAGAATCTGGTAAAGGACAAATTCTGTCTATCATGGCACCGGCTTATATCCCCGGCTCGGGGCTACCGCTCTTCCTGCAGGAGTCCTCGGCGCTGCCGCGCCTTGCCTCGCAGCTCCTGGAGCTGGGCTTCGAGACGGCCGTGGTGGACGGCAAAGAGGTCGATCTGGACCAGTGCCCGGCGGTGAAGAACGGCAAGCGAGTGGACCTTCGTGTGGATCGCGTCAAGGTCTCCGCATCTTCCCGCAAGCGCGTCATGGAAGCGGTGCTGCGCGCCCGCGAGTTCTCCCACGGCCTGGTGCGCTTTGGCTGGGAGAAGAAGAGCCTGCTCCTGGGCCAGCAGCCCCTCAACGAGAAGAGCGGCTACTTCCAGAAGGACGCCTGGGAGCCGCGCAGCTTCTCCTTCAACAGCCACTTCGGCGCCTGTCCCGTCTGCGAGGGCCTGGGCGTCAAGGGGAAGGCTGTCTGCCCCGCCTGCCAAGGAGAGCGACTGCGTCCCGAGACCCGCGCCGTGCGGGTGGGCGGCAAGCGCCTGCCAGAAATCGTCAAATTGCCGGTGGACGAGGCGCTGTCCTTCTTCGACGGCCTTGAGCTCGAAGGCACCTCGGCGGCGGCGGTGGCCGTGCCGGTGCTGCGCGAGCTGGTGGGACGGCTCAAGTTCCTTTCCGAGGTGGGAGTGGGCTACCTGGAGCTCGATCGCGCCGGCAACACCCTCTCAGGCGGCGAGGCCCAGCGCATCCGCCTGGCCAGCCAGATCGGATCGGGCCTGGAGGGCGTGCTCTACGTGCTGGACGAGCCCACCACGGGACTCCACCAGAACGACACCGACCAGCTGATCGGCACCCTCCGGCGGCTGCGCGACCTGGGCAATACGGTGGTGACGGTGGAGCACGACCCGGAGCTGATCGAGGCCGCCGACCACATCGTCGACATGGGACCGGGCGCCGGCGAGGAGGGCGGCGAGGTGGTGGCCTCGGGGGCTCTCCCAGAGATTTTGACAAATCCCGTCAGCCGAACCGCGGCCTTCCTGTCGGGCCGCGAGCGCATCGCGCGGGAGAAGCCGGCCACGCTCGCGAAGTGCTGGATCCGCGCCAAGGGCGCCCGCCTGCGCACCCTGGACAACGTGTCCTTCGAGATTCCCCAGGGGCGCATGACCTGCATCTCCGGCGTCTCGGGATCGGGCAAGTCGACGCTGGCCATGGACCTCCTGGTCCCGGCCCTGGAGGCAAGCGTCAAGGGCAAGAAGACGCGCGCCATCAAGACGCTCTCGGTGGACGAGCCCTACGCCGAGGTGGTGCTGGTGGACCAGACCCCCATCGGCACCACGCCGCGCTCCAACCCGGCCAGCTACACCCACCTGTGGGACCATGTGCGCGAGCTGTTCGCGAACCTCCCCGAGTCCAAGACGCGCGGCTGGAACAAGTACCACTTCAGCTTCAATGGCGGCACCGGCCGCTGCCCGGTGTGCGAAGGGCGTGGCTTCGTGGAGCTAGAGATGCACTTCCTCTCGGACGTGTGGGTGCGCTGCGAGGCCTGCGGCGGCCGGCGCTTTCCCGAAAAGACCCTCGAGATCAAGTTCCGCGGCAAGTCGGTGGCCGACATCCTGGAGATGCGGGTGGACCAGGCGCTGCCCTTCTTCGCCTTCCACAAGAAGGCCTACAGGATCCTGGAAGTGCTCGACTCCCTGGGCTTAGGCTACCTGCGCCTGGGGCAGGCCGCCACCCAGCTTTCTGGCGGCGAGGCCCAGCGCCTCAAGATCGCCACCGAACTCGCCCGCAATCGCCGCGGACGGGCCTTCTACCTGCTGGACGAGCCGACCACAGGACTTCACCTGTGCGACATCCAACTGCTGGTCCAGTCGCTTTCCAAGTTAGTGGACCGAGGCGACACGGTGGTGGTGGTGGAACACCAGCTCGACGTGGTCGACGCCGCCGACTGGCTATTGGAGCTGGGCCCTGGCGGCGGACCGGCGGGCGGCAAATTGCTCTACCAAGGCCCACCGACAGCCATTCCAACCCGCACCCCCACTGGCGCGGCGCTGGTGAAGTATCGGAAGAGAAGGGCCGGCGCGCTGTCGCCCGTGCCTCTGGCATAGTGGTGGATATTGGACATGGAATCCGGCAGGGGGGCGGATTCCATGTCCAATGGTTTCGATAGGGACTTAAGAGTTACTTGACGATGTTAATCAGCGTATTGCTCGAATTCTTGGTTCGCGCAAAGTAGAGACCACGGTTCAAGTTGGATGCTTGCATCTGAGTCCTGAGATCAGAAATGCTATTGGCATGGAAAGAGCCAATACGTGCTCCGTTTACGCTATACACCTCGAAATCTTGAGGTCCTTGAACAAGATTCGACTTCAATTCGGGAATTTGGGTGGTATTTTTAGACCCAAGAAGCCCCGTGGTATTGACTCCCTTATTTGATGCCATGTACTGCTTGAGCCAAGTCATGGCCGGACGGTCAGCGCCATTCTTGATGATGCCGGAATTGCCATTCGTGGTCCAAGTGGCGCCGTAGATGTAGCCCCACATGGTAATACCTGCGACATACTCTGCGTTCCAGAATTCCGGAATTTGTTCCGAATAGCGCTGTTTTTGGAGATTATCATCATCGGTCCCGATATCGTATTCCGTGATGAACAAAGGAATGCCGACTCCGTCGTGGATTTTTTTGAGTGCGGCCTTGAAGTTGGTGACATTCATATCGGTCAGATCGTGCGCTTGCTGTCCGTACGCATCCACCGGAGCGCCGGCCTTCCTGATCTGGTTGACTAGGGCGATCCCTTCGTTGATCTGCCACTGGAAGGTGTTGTAATCGTTGTAAATGAGAATTGCGTTAGGCCAACGTTCGCGCGCCATCTTGAAGGCGGTCGTCACAAATGCGTAATCATTATTGTCGCCGCCCAGAGCCTCCCTGATATGGGTCTTTTCGTAACCGGAGTGATACGAGTTCGTTC
>DAIPHW010000092.1:0-9327 GCA_036771135.1 Fibrobacterota bacterium
GGGCGTGTCCGCTGTCCTGGATTTCGAGGAACGCGTAGGCGTCTTCCGGAAGCGCGATCATCCCAGCGCTGTCGCTGTGCAGGGTGTCCACCATGCCGGGCATTCCGCGCAGGGAATCCCAGCTGCGCGCGGCCAGGACGCGGCAACCCGCGAGGGACCGACCGTCCGCTCCGACAACGGCCACTACGCCTCCTCCGTTGGAGGTGGTTGTGGTCTTGCCTGCCAATGGAGCATCTCCGCAGGCGCTCAAGAATTCTGCGACGCCGGCAAATAGCGCGATCAACAGCAGGCGGCGGATCATGTCGCGTCTCCAGGAAGGCGCGACAAGGGAAAGAGCTGGATGTTCAGGTGGTAGACGCGATCTGAATGCGGCGTGCTTTCCACCAGTTTGGCGATGTCTTCCTGGAACTTTCGGATCATGCCCTGTAGCTCCTTTAGGGCCGATGCGTCGATATTCATCGTCATCGTCGAGATGTCGCGCTGGGAGGCGGGGACGGTGTCCAGGGAGCGAGAGGCCAGCTCCATGGTGCTCTTCTGGAAGGCCTTGATCGCTTCGGAAGTCCACTGGTCTCCGGAGTGGAGGTGGGCGTCGAGGATTTCGTAGCCATAGTCGGTGCGCCGAGCCATCCCGAGCCGCTCCAGCAGGAAGACCGCACGCTTGGCCTCCTCCCCGGAGATGGGAGGAGAAAGTTCGGCCCCTAAAGCCTCGTAGTCGCCGTCAAAGGGATGGCCGTCAAGCAGCGAGCGCAAGGCGACATGGATCCAGTTCGAGAAATACTCCTGCTCGTCCTCCCGAACCACGCGGTAGTCGACGCCTCGCAGTCGCAGGAGTTGTTCGTGGAAGACGCGTGCTTGCGCTTCGCTTCTTGTCTTATTGAAGGCAACCAGGTTCAGGAAGTATTCCAGGGAATCCCCTGACAGCTCGAAGACGGAGGCCATGCGCTCGACGAGATCGTCGCCAATGTGGAGCTTTTTCTGGAACAGGCGTGTCAGATAGCTCGAGTCCATGCCCACCTTGTTGCCGATGAAGCGATACGAGAAGAACGGCTGCAGCTTGCGACGCTTCTCGTAGGCATCCTTCAAAAAATCTCGGTAATCCAGGTAGGCGAAGATGTCCGGCATCGGTTCCTTTGGGCAGTAACCGTGAATGCTACCAACTCGGCGAACCTGTTGGGGAAAGCCTTTGCCAAGAAAGGTCAAGAGCTGCTGAAATCCCTTGCAGCAGATCTTTGGACGCGCGCCTTCGGATGGCCTTTTGCGGCTCTAGCTTTGTTGCAACCAGGCCTTGGCAAAGGCGGCAAACCCCGGGTAGGCTCCTGCGGGGCGCTCTGCGAAGGCGTCGGGGTTGCCGTAGCCGCTTTCCAGCGCGACAAATTCTGTCCCGGCGGCGCGGGCGACGCCTTGGTCAGCGGCGCCGTCGCCCACCATGACCGTCTCGGCTGCCGAGACTCCGGCCTGCTCGATCAGCCAGAGTAGCCCTTCGGGATCGGGCTTGCGGGTCGCGAAGGTATCGCCTCCCACCAGCCATTTTACGCCCAGTTCATAGAGGCCGAAGTGTTCCAGCAGGGCATGGGAGGGAATCTGGGGCTTGTTGGTGAGCACCGCTAGGCGTGGTCGCTCGGGGCGCGACGCCAGAGCGGCGAAGAACTCGCGCACGCCGGGGTAGAGCGTGGTCTCCTCGCAGGCGCGGCCATTGTATTCCTGTCGAAAGCTCCGGAAGGCTTCCTGGAACTCCACGTCGGTAGATCCCTCGGGAAGCAGGCGCCGTACCAAGAGGCCTGCGCCGTCGCCGATGGCAAGACTCGTGGCCTCGCGGGAGGGAATGGGGTAGCCGAGCGTGCCGAAGGCGCGCGTCAGAGCCGAATGAAGGTCGCCAAGGCTATCCACGAGGGTGCCATCTAGATCAAAAACAAGTAGCTTTGTCGTTCCCATTATGCCCCAAAGATACCAGTACCTTCGCCGCGTCGAACTGCATGACGTCTGGCCTTCCCACCGGGAGCGCTGCGAGGCTTGGTTAGAGCGCTGCGAAGCCGCGGGGAGATGTGTGGATCTTCTGGTGGTGCCGCGTCATGCCGGCAACCTGCAGCGAAGCGGCGAAGGCATGCCTGAATCCTTCTGCGACTGGTTGCGCGACCTGTCAGATCACGGCCACCGGCTGTGGTTGCACGGGTTGGTGCACGCTGATGCGCTGGGAAGAGATGCCGAGTTTCAGGAACTTTCTTCGGACGAGATGCACCGACGTCTGGATCTCGGGCGACGCGACTGGAACGTCGCGGCTCTCCCCGGATTTGAAGGTTTTTGTCCGCCTTGCTGGAAGGCGCCTGGCTTACTTGCCAGCGTGGCGGCTGAGGAAGGCTTCCTGCGGACGGCCTCCCGCTGGGGAATCCGCGAGCAGGGGCGTTTCGAGTTTTTGCCGGTGGTCTCGAGTTGGGGCGGTGACTCGCCGCTGGCGCGTACCTGGGGCAAGGGACTCGGCATGCAGGTGCGGATGTTGGAGCGGCTGCGCCTTCCCTGGCGATTGGTGCTTCATCCTCAGGACTTGGATACTCCGGTTGGGAATCGGCTCGCGTCACTTTTGTGACGAAATTGCAACGCTTCCGGCTATGGGCGAAGGGCGATTCGTTCGCTATTCTATATGCCTATGAGTAAGACAACCAATGAAGAACTAAAACAGGCCCTGCAGTGGCGCTACGCCACCAAGGTCTTCGACAAGAACAAGAGCATTCCCGAAGACGTGTGGAACACCTTGATGGAAGCGCTGCTCCTGACGCCCACCTCCTTCGGGCTGCAGCCCTACCGCTTCGTGGTGGTGGACGATCCCGAGCTGCGGGGCAAGCTCCGCGAGATCTCCTGGAACCAGGCCCAGGTGACGGACGCCAGCCGCTACCTGGTTTTCCTGGCCGCCTCGCCTTTCACTGTCGAACATGTGGACCGCAACGTGGCCCGCATCGCGGCCGTGCGGGGGGTGCCGGTGGAATCGCTTTCCGGCTTCCGCGACATGGCGATCAAGAACGTGGTTGATGGCATGGACGACCCCACCCGCCTGATCTGGGCCGCTAAGCAAGCCTACATCGCGCTGGGAGGCCTCATGACGGCCGCGGCGCTCCTGGGCGTGGACGCCTGCCCCTTGGAGGGGTTCGATCACGCTGGCTACGACCGCATCCTCGGTGTTTCGGGATACCGCACCCAGGCAACGCTTGCCCTAGGCTACCGCGGCGAAGGCGACAAGTACGCGACGCTCCCCAAGGTGCGTTTCCTGCGCGAGGAGCTGATCGAGACCCATTAGGCGAAGGTGGCTCAGAGCCGGGCGCGGTAGCTGTACCACACCTCGGCTTGGCCGTGCGCGGGCACCTTCACCTTGAAGACCAGGGTGGAGGCGTCCTTCTTGTCGTAGCCTTGAGAAGACTCCTTCACCTTCCAGTCGGGAACGTGAAGATGCTCGACCACCTCGGCGTCCACGGCCTCGTCCTTGGCGTTCTTTAGCGTGACAGAAACTGTCTCGGAGTGATCTTTCTTGACGGTGCTGGATGCCTTTACCGTGCGCGTGCCAGAGACGTCAAAGGCCTTGCCGAGCGCCAAGTGGAGCGTGTCGTCCTTGGCAGTGTGCGTGATGCGGTCCTCTCCCACGAACTGGAGCGAGCCGGAGCGGTCGGCCTGGAAGACGCGCACCCGTCCGGCGGGAAGGGGCATTCCTAGGTGGTTTCCATCGGCGTTGGCGAGATCCACGATCACTGAAAGCTTGCGAGTAGCGCCTGTGCCTTGGGGCTGTGCATCGCTTCCTGCCAGGATTACATCTACGACGTTGCCGTCGTCGCTCTCAGCGGGGCTTCCTTCGGATTCGAAGAGGTAGCGCTTGCGCACGGAGGCGCCTTGCGCAGAAAAGAGGCTGATCTGCTTCTGCTCGTTGTCTAGGAGCGTCGTCGGGCGCCCTAAGCTGTAGAGGTGGTATTCCATCAAGCCTTCCTCTTGGAAGGCGGGAGGCCAAGCAACACTGCGCAGCGTCATGGCTCCGGCCATGTCGGCTTCCGGCATCTTGGCGCGCACAGGCCTCGGTTCCCGGACTTGGTTGACGTCCCCGGCCACGAGCTTCAGGCGGGCGTCCCGAAAGGCCGTTCCCGAATGGTTCGAGAGCGTCACCAGCCCGTCGAGGTCGACGTGCCGGTTGGAGGAGTCGAGGACAGCCACGTAGTCGGCGCTCCAGGAAAGCCCAGCGCACAGGTAACGCAGCTCCGCTTCGGTCTTCCCGCTTTTGGAGCTCTGGAGGTCGAGCACCAGCGAGGGCTTGACCAGGAGTCCTTCGGGAAGGCTCGGTAGCACCACTCGGCCCGGCGGGTCGAGGAGGATCTTCCCTTCGCTTTCAAGCGACGTGATGCGGTCCCCTTCCAGCGACAGGATCCGTCCGTGCCGCTCGCGCGCCGGGACCTTGCCGTCTAGCGAGGCGTCCTCCACCAGTGTCACCTCGCGGCCCAGGTACTTCTGAAGCAGCACTGAGCGCGAGACGAGGTCGTAGCGGTAGTTCTGCTCCAGCGCCGTCGCCGCCGGACTCGAGAAGACCGCCGAGCTTGCGTCCAAAGTCTGGGCCACATCTTCCCAGGGGAGGCTCGAACGACCCTTGGAAAGCTCCAGGGAGCGGTGGTCCTTCACCAGGGCGCGTCCGCTGTTGTACACCGTGATCTCGATGCCGGGCTCGGCGGCGCACAGGCTCGCCAGAGCCAGGAATAAGGCTGGTTTCACGGAATTCTCCCTTTAGGAAGGCTTAGTGGGTCTCAGCTACGTTCGCGGCTTTTTCCAGTTCCCGGGCGTTGATGATGAGCATCTGCAGGCGGTTCTCGATGTTGGCGAAACTCGTGTCGGGGTCGTAGTCCAGCGAGAGCACCTGGATGTGCGGGAACTGCTGCTTCACGGCCTTGGTGAGGCCGCGCCCGGAGATGTGGTTCGCCAGGCACGCGAAGGGCTGCACGATCACGAAGGAATTGACCCCGTGCGGCGCCAGCGAGAGCATCTCGGCCGGGATCAGCCAGCCTTCGCCGGTGTCGTAGATCTCGTCCACCATGCCCTTGATGAGCTTCACCATGTCGTAGCAGTTGTCGTGGCGCTCGTACCAGCGGAACTTGGCAAAGCGCTTTTCCACCTGGTCGACGGCGTAGGTGTAGACCTTCTCGGTGATGCCGCCGATGAGGTAGTTCTTCAGCGGATGCTCGATCAGGCCGCGCTTTACCATGGAGAGGCGGCGCATCTCGTCGCGCCGGAAGAAGTCCACCATGCCCGGACGCACCACTTCCATGCCGTGGGATTCCAGGTAGTCTTCCACATAGCCGTTGGCCGAGGGGTGGTACTTCATCAGGATCTCGCCCAAGACGCCGACGCGGGGCTTTCGCACCGAGCGGTCGACCTCAATGGCGTTGAAGGCCTCCACGGCCTGCTCGAAGAGCTTCAGCGCCTTGCGATGGGACACGGCGCCGGCGGTGGTGATCTCCTCAATCCAATGTTCGTAGACGCGCGTGGACTCGCCCGGAGTGAGCTCGTAGGGACGCACCGCGCGCACCATGAGGTCCAGGCCGTCGAGCATGGCCATGCCCCAGAGCATCTTGAGGCGGAACTTCATGTCGGTGTGCAGGCCCGGATGCATGCCCTTGGTGTCGCGTCCGGTGGTGACGATGGCCACGTCTTCGTAACCCGCCTCGTCTAGGGCTTTGCGGGCAAGCGTGGCGTACTGGCCGGCGCGGCAGTTTTCACAGTTCTTGGCAAGACCCACCGCGATGTCCTTGTGGGAACATTCGGGATGCGATTCGAGCCAGCGCAGGTTCTCGCCGATGTTGATCTGGGCCGGGAAGCAGATGTCGTTGTGGACGAACTTCTTGCCCAGCGCAATGGCTTCGGCGTCGGCCACTTCCAGGTGGATCGCCTTGTAACCCATGCCCTCGAAGATCTTGGCGGCAAGCTTCGAGAATCCCGGCGAAAGGTTGGGGATCAGCACCGTGCGGCGTTCCTTGTCCTCCTTGGTGAACGGGTCGTGGAAGGGAGGCGGCAGCTCCTTGGGGGCGCTTTCCTCCAGCCCCGCCTCGCGGCGCAGGCGCACCGTCTCGACGAAGGAGTTGACGCGGATGCCCATGGGGCCGCGCACGTCGCCCTCGTCGAGCTTCAACATCAGAAGCTCCTTATCGCCGGCCTCGTGCATGAGGCGAATCACCTCGTCGGTGAGAGTGGCGTCATGGCCGCATCCAAAGGAGACGATCTGCACCAGCTCCAGGGCCGGATCGCGGGCCACCAGGAGCGCTGCGGCCAGGAGGCGGCAGTGGTAGGAGTTGAGCGTCTCCATACGGGTGAGAGGCGAGAGCTCCACGTCGTGGATGCCAGGCAGCGACTCCACCGTGAGCACGGGAATGCCCTTCTGGGTGAAGTGCGAGGCCAGGTGATGGTTCACCAGCATGTCGTTGTGGTAGGGGCGTCCGCCGATCACCACCGCGAACTTGCCCTCGGCGCGCGCCTGCTCGATGACCTTGGCGCCTTCTTCCTGGAGAGTGGTGCGGAAGGTTGTCAGGGCCTTGACGCCTTCCTGGACGGCCTCGCGCACGGCCTTGGCCGGGAGGTTCCAGTTCTCGGAGAACCAGCGCACGCACTGGCTCTCGCGCAGATCGTCGCTGGTCCAGAAAAAGAAGGGCTGGTCCAGCGGGATCCCGTAGCGCACCTGCGGATCGTCGCTGTTCTTGACCACTACGGGGTAACCCTGCACCACCGGGCACACGGCGTTGGCCTTGAACTTGTGGTGGTCGCTCAGCACCGCGCCCATGATGGGCATGAAGAGCCGGTCGACCTTCTTCTTGGCCAGGTCCATCACGTGGCCGTGGACGAGCTTGGCCGGGAAGCACACGGTGTCGGAGGGGATGGAGTTCAGCCCCTCCTCGAAGAGGGCGTAGTCGCTCTGCTTCGAGACGACGACCTCGTAGCCGAGCGATTCCAGGAAGGCCTTCCAGTAGGGTAGGCTCGACCAGAACTCCAGCACCCGGGGAATGCCGATGCGGACGCTCTTCTTGGGCAGAATTTGTCGCGGGCCGAAGTCGTGGGTCAGGAGCAGACTGTGGCGGCGCATCATGTCGGGCACGGCCTGCATGCGGCGGCTGATGGCGGCCACGACCTTCTTCGTCTCCGGATCGTTGGGATCGTCCACCACCTCGCCGCGCTCGCAGCGGTTGCCGGTGACGTGGTGGGAGCCGTCCGAGAAGGTGATGATGGTGCGGCTGCAGTTGTTGGAGCAGAAGTGGCAGACCTGGCCGGGTTGCTTGTCCCAGGCGAAGGTTTCCATGGCCTCCAAGCCGATGAAGCCGCTCTTCCAGTCCGGATCGAGGGCCTTCTTCTTGGCGATGGCCTCGCGGGTGAGCAGGGCCACGCCGATGGCGCCCATCTCGCCGGGGCGCGGCGGACGCACCGCTTTGCGACCGGTGTAGAGCTCGAAGGAGCGCAGCACGGCATCGTTCTTGAATGTGCCGCCCTGGACCATCACGACATCGCCCAGAATGTCGAAGTTGCGCACCCGGACGACCTTGGTGAAGACGTTCTCGATCACCGAGCGGCAGATGCCGGCCAGGATGTCCGAGGGGGTCTTGCCGTCGCGCTGCTCGGTGATGATCGAGCTGTTCATGAAGACGGTGCAACGCGAGCCCAGGCGCGAGGGGTTCACGGCCTCGAAGGCCATCTCGGCGATCTTTTCCATGGGAACGCCCAGGGAGCGCGCGTAGGTCTCGATGAAGCTGCCGCAGCCCGACGAGCAGGCCTCGTTCAGGATGATGCCGGTGACCACGCCGTCTTGCAGGCTGATGGCCTTCATGTCCTGGCCGCCGATGTCCAGGATGTAGCTCACGTCGGGACGCACATGGCGGGCGGCGCGGGCGTGGGCTACCGTCTCGACTGTGTGGTGATCGGCGTGCAGGGCGCGGGCGAAGAGCATCTCGCCGTAGCCGGTGGTGCCGACGCCTTCGATGACGAGCTCCACTCCGCGCTCTTCATAGCGCGCGCGCAGGTCGTTCAGGGCGTCCTTGAGCACCAGCAGGGGATCGCCCTGGTTGCCGGCGTAGAAGCTGTCCACCACCCGGTCGTCGCGGTCCAGCAAGACAAATTTTGTCGTGGTGGAGCCTGCGTCGATTCCCAGCACCGCCTCGACCCGCGATCCCGGCTTCGGGATGGCGAGAGGCTCGATCACCACGGCATGGCGCTTCTTGAAGTCCTCGCGGTCGGCCTCGGTGGCGAAGAAGGGCTCGGCATCCTTGGATTCGTCGTTGTCGCGGTTGAGCACGAAGTCGCGCAGGGCGGCAAGGCTCCGGTCGTGTTCATAGCCGCTCTGGGAGTCTTGGAACATCGAGCCAACCGAGAGCGCCGCGCCCCAGGCCACGAAGACCTCGGAATGGGTGGGCACGATGGCCTGTTCGTCAGAAAGCCCCAAACGCTCTTTAAAGACGCGCACCAAGGTCGGACAGAAAGTGAGTGGGCCGCCCTCGAAGAGCACCGGCGGGCGAATCTCCATGCCCTGCGCCAGGCCTCCGATGGTCTGCTTGGCAATGGCGTGGAAGGACGAAAGGGCCACATCTTCCTTGGCCGCGCCCTGGTTCAGGAGAGGCTGGATGTCGGTCTTGGCGAAGACGCCGCAGCGGCCCGAGATTTCGTGGATGGTCTGGCCGCGCACCGCGAAGCCCTCGAACTCCTCGCTCTTGATGCGCAAGAGTTCGGCCACCTGGTCGATGAAGGCGCCGGTGCCGCCGGCGCACACGCCGTTCATGCGCATGTCGGTGGCGAGAAGGCTTCCGGTGGTGGGGTCCTTCTCGAAGAAGATGACCTTGGCGTCTTGGCCGCCGAGTTCGATGGCCACTCGCGTGTCAGGGTGCTGCTTGCGCACCGCCAGAGAGTTGGCCACCACCTCCTGCACGAAGAAGGCGCCGGTGGCCTCGGCGAAGGGATGGGCTGCCGAGCCGCAGAAGGCCACCTGGAACCGTGTTCCGGGAAAGGCCGCGTGGGCTTCTTCCAGCATGGCCAAGGCAGTTTTTGACTGCATGGCGTTGTGGCGGGCGTAGCGCCAGAAGAGCAGCTCTCCAGTCTTCGGATCTGCTACGGCCACCTTGACGGTCGTGGAGCCGACGTCGACTCCGACCCAAACACGTTCGTGTTGCGCTTCCATGGGTTCCTCCATATATCTTCCCCGTAAAAGATACGAACCGTGCGTTGTCTAGATCTAGTTGATCGGATCCGCTCGCCTTTACTGCTCAAATGTATACATTTCTTCTCATGCGCCGGATCGTACATGTAGACATGGATGCCTTCTACGCCTCGGTGGAGCAG
>DAIPHW010000093.1:0-9116 GCA_036771135.1 Fibrobacterota bacterium
TTTTGGCCGCTTCGCTTTCGCTTGCCTCCGCCACGGATACTTCCTTGCCCAAGGCAGAGGTTGTGCTACCCGGCCTCAAGGTGGTGCAGGTCAAGGCCAAGATCGTCTCGCGGCTCATGAACCGCGAATGGCAGATCCGGCAAAACAAGAACGACAGCCTGGACTTCACCCGCATCGCCGATAGCGGCCTGGTCTCCGGACTGTTCCAAGAAGCCTACCAGCCCCAGCAGCGCGTGCAGCTGCGCTTCGGGCTGCACCAGCTTCCCGACGGCGTGCGCACCCGCCTTCAGGCCTTCCTGCTCACCCCCGATTCCCTAGGGCACCTGCGCCGCAGTCCTGCCCCGGCAGACAGCGCGGCGTTGCGACAGAATTTGGAATCGATCCAGCAGGAGGAGTTTGGCCACGGAATCCTGATTCCCACCGCCGACAAGCCCAAGAAGAAGCACAAGTAGCAGCAGTCGCAAGACTTCTGCGGCAGCTTTGGCGAAGCTCAGTCCGGCATCTCTTGCTGCAGATCCAGGGCGGCTCCGATGGCTGCGTCCATATTATAATATTCCCATTCGGCAAAACGTCCCAACAGAAAACCGCCATGAGGCCGCAGAAGCTGTTTGATCTGAAGAATCAAGCTTCTGGTTCCCTGACTCTGCACGGGGTAGGTGCATTCCGTATACTTTTGCGCAATCGCTTTGAGCGGAAAAGACAGCTTTGCAAGAGTATCCGAAATTTCTAACTCTGATACGCGATTCGTAAATTCAAGCGTAGCGGAGCTTGTGTTCCCATCCGTATTGGTTGGAGAGAAATTTCCGGTCATGATCATGCGATGCGCTGGATATTCCTTATTAGGAAGATACACCCAGCTATAAGGATTCTTTGGCGTTTCGCAAAGTACCGTCGTTGTTCCGTGGTATTCTAGCGCTTCCAAATCATCTTTCAACTTTCCGGAAACGCCCTCAATATCAATAACCTGAGGAAGATTGCGGACATTTCCCGTATACACCAAATAATCACATTCATAGGCGCTGTTGATAATCCATCGAGATGATCTTTTTGAAATTCGTCCAATGTTGCAATCATAGCGGATATCAACTCCTTCAGCAAGGCGATCCGCCAAGAATTGAGATCCTCCAACCTTTGGATAGTAAAACGCACCATGGACCATCTCAGATTCTTTCTGGCGAAGAATATTGTTGCACAATATTTCTTCTATTTTTGGCATAGGAAGTTTCCCCTGCAGCCAAGAAAGCGGAATGGAATGAGCATCCCTTTGCCATATTTTCTTATTATAAGGGGAAAAATAGAGATCATTCATAGTTTTACCAAAATTGCAATCAATAAATTCCCCAAGACTTCTTGGTGCCGAATCTGATTTTTCACTATTTTGCAAAAGTTCGCAGATAATACGATGTATATTTTCAGAGCCTAGCTGATAAATGTGATTTTCTAACGGATAACCAATCAAGCAACTACCAAGCAAGATAGCTGCATTTCTATCAGCTTTCAGGAATTCTAGATTTTTGTCAAAGAATGACCAAAAAAATCAAGAACATCTTGACGCTTAGAATTGAATACGTGACCGCCAACAATATGGTAGAGGTGGCCATTGACTCGATCACATTGAATGAGCCCCCCAGGCCGAGAGTTGGACTCGAAAACCGTTACCGCAAAGCGCTTCTTCACAAGATGCGCCAAGGCGAGTCCAGAAATTCCAGCACCAATGATTCCTACTTTTTTCATCAAATCGACCAACCGTGCTGACTAAGTACTTTTTGAAGCGAATGTGCCCTTGTAGAGGTGTAGTGCTTTTCTAGGTATTTTGCATAATTGTTAAAATCAGGAGTCGTTTCCAGAGCCTTTTCTAAAAGAGCCCCAAATTGGTCATCATTCTCTATGTGTGGAGAAAAATTTTCCAACTGATAATATTCTGTATCTTCATTCTTTGGGTAACGCGCTAGGACGTGACAGCCACAAGCAATAGCCTCCAAGAACCTTGGAGTCACAGGATCATATCCATTAGTAACTTTGTCGCCATCAATCCCTGGCGTAGCATACAAGGTGACTCGTGAAGAGCGCAGGGAGGCCATGTAAGCTTCACGAGAGTTTGCTTCTCCAACAATTCTCCCCTTATTTGTAACGATAACAAACCCGCTCTTTTGCTTAACGCGATAAAGGTATTCAAAATTCTGATGTCGTTGGCTGTATCTATCTAACATACCAATCATCACAGGACTGGTTCTTCCTATCACAATGAGATCGTATTGCTTGTCAAAAAGACTATTTGCATTGATGGCATATTTATCAGGAAGAGAAAGAGCATTATGAACCAATCTTTCCGAAGCAAATGGCTGCAGAGAATGGTAAACTTGCGCCGAACTGACAATAATCAAAGGGCAGCGACGATAGGCGTTCAAGAAATCACAAATGTGGTCACAGCTAACCCAAAAATCGATGAGATGTGGAATGTAGGTGCTTTTGTTCAAAAGAGATGGTTTCTGCCATTCTGAGATCATTTCGAATCTGTAGGAAACAGGACGATGGGAGTTGCAATGCTCTTCCCAATATTGACAGAAATTTAATAGGCCAATTTTCTGCATGATGCGCAGGAAATTTTTCCTTGAGCAACGTTCAAGTTTCAAAGGAATATTCAACAGACGCGAAATCTCATTTTCCCAGTCGAATACGATATCGCAATAAGCGCATTTTTCATACAAGCGCTTAGATTCTATGGATGAGATCGTTTTATGCATATAAAATGTTCCCAAATTGATTTGATTAATGGAGCACATAAAAACTACGCCTCAAGTTTTTGAGAATTGAGCCTTTCTCGTAGAACGGGAAGGCTTGTACGCATGGCTCATGGCAAAAGGAAATGGAGCCAGATCGAGGGTGCTGGGTACCAATCTCCCATGCATGATGGGAGGCAGTTGGTACTTTGGGGAGATGCCGCTTTCCAGAAAGGTCCGGGCGCTGGTTCTGCGCGGACGCCGACGAGGGCGCTCACCGGCTCCACCTGCCAAGGCAGGCTTTCGCATCACAGCCCTGATCGTGGCCAGTGCACTCTTCATGGAACAGCTCGATTCCACGGTACTTTCCACGGCGCTCCCCACTATGGCGCGCGGCTTTGGCGTATCGCCCTTGCACATGAGCATGGCTCTCACCGCCTACCTGCTCGGCCTTGCCATCTTCATCCCGGCCAGCGGCACCTTGGCCGACCGCTTCGGCGCCAAGCGCATCTTTCGGCTGGCCATCGTGGTGTTCCTGACCGGTTCCATTCTCTGCGGTCAGGCAGGGAGTCTTCCGCTGCTGGTCGCGGCACGCTTCTTCCAAGGCATGGGCGGAGCCATGATGGTGCCGGTCGGGCGACTGCTGCTGTTGCGCTCGGTGGCGCGGCAGGACATGGTGGCCGCCATGTCGTGGTTCACCATCCCAGCCCTCCTGGGTCCCGTGATCGGCCCGCCGCTAGGAGGCTTCTTCGTGACCTACCTCTCCTGGCGTTGGATCTTCTACCTGAACATCCCCATCGGCCTTATCGGCATCGCGCTCGTCACCCGCTACATCGAAAACGTGCGAGAGCCCTCACCAGCGCGCTTTGATGTGCCGGGCTTTCTGCTTTCGGCGCTTTCACTCTCCTGCCTGATGTTCGGCCTGGAGCTTGCCAGCCGCGGCGGCATCTCGGGGACGACGACAACCTTGGTGCTGGGTGTCGGACTCGTCGCGGGAGGTGCATACTACTTGCACGCTCGGCATACCCCACACCCCATCCTGGACCTGCGGCTGCTGCGGGTGCCCACCTTCGGACTTTCTGTGATCGGTGGGTCGCTGAGTCGCATCACCGGAGGGGCGCTGCCCTTCCTGCTTCCCATGATGATGCAGCTGGGATTTGGCTTTTCAGCGGCCAAGAGCGGCCTCATTACCTTTGCCACCGCCCTCGGCTCCTTTGCCATGAAGATCGCCAGCCCCGCTATCTTGCGGATGCTGGGCTTTCGCAACACCCTGATCTGGAACGGCCTTTTGGCCTCGCTGCTCTTGGCCGTCTACGCCGCCTTTCGGCCGGGGTGGCCGATGGCCGCCATCTATGCGGTGCTGCTGCTCGGAGGCTTCTTCCAGTCACTGCAGTTCACCGCCTACAACACCATCGCCTATGCCGACATCCCCGCCCGGCGCATGAGCGCAGCCACCAGCCTCTACACCACGCTGCAGCAGACCATGCTTTCCATGGGCATCTGCGTCTCGTCGGGGGCCTTGGCACTGTCGGTTTTTGTCACGGGGCACGGCTCTCCCCGCTTTCCCGACTTCTCGGCGGCATTCCTCACGGTGACCGCCATCTCCCTGCTGGCTTCTCCGGTTTGCGCCCGCTTGCCGCGCGGTACCGGGGACGACATGAGCGGACACCACACCCGACGGAAGATCAACCCCGGACACATGGAGACGCGATGAAGACAACGCTTGCGCTTGCGATGCTCTTGGCCACCCTTGGCGGGGCCGGAACCCTCATCCCCACCAAGGCGCCCCTGGTGAGCGATCGCTCCAAGGCCTCCGAGGTCGATCTCAAGGCAAACGGCCTCCTGGCTCTCGTGCGCGACACCGGCTTCAATGTGGGGGTGCGCATGGATCTAATGCGCATCTCCGACCAGGAGCGCTACCGCATCTCGCTCGACCCGCTGCGCGACCCGACCGCAGCGCGCTGGCTCTCGCCCACCTTGGTGCTGCAGCAGCTCCCCGAAGGCCGCTACACGGCAGTCCACATCCTTCTCGGAAGCGACCAGACCCAGTCCTTCACGACCGACACCTTCGAGGTCAAGAAGGGGCGCATCCTTTCGCTCGGGAAGATCCATATCTACCCCGTGAAGGACTTCTTTGGCTTCATGAAGCGGCTGGTGGTAGAGACTTCGGGAGACACGGCCTTGATCGCTCTCAAAGGCATTCCCACGTACGGCATCGACACCCTCGGCATCGATGCCCATCCGGTGCGCTGGATGAAAGAGGCGCCTTAGCGCCCGGTCAGCACCACAGTGCGCGAAAGGCTTCCCTGGGGGGTGACGAGGCGCAGCACATAGGCGCCTTGAGAAAGGCCCGAAACATCCATGGAAAGCTCATGGCTCCCCGTGGCGGTGCGCTGCACACGACCGGAAAGATCAACAAGCTGGGCGTTCAATTCCGACGCCTCAAGGCCGGAAATGGCAAGCCGCGCACCGGTCTGGTGGATAGAGAACTGGCCGGCTCGCAGGACCGAGGCATGATCATCAATGCTGGTCGGAGATGTGGTGTCCCAGAAGTTGTTGAAATTGCCGCTCATAAGCAGCATGTAGAGGGATTTCAGGCAGCGATGGTAGTAGCCGTCGTAGGCGGCCCCACTCTTGAGTTGGCGATAGCACTTGGCAGCCCAGGTGGCGTTGCTTGACAATGCTGCCGTACCGAAAGCACCCACAAAGCTTGCGACATTGCCGGTGCCATTGGAGGCAACGGTGCCATCGAGATTGTAGCCGTCCCTGATGTGGGGGGCGTAGTTCATGATCTGGCTCGTACTCGATACGGCCCAGGACGTGATCGCAGAATTGATGGTCTTCGCCTCCGCACGCCCGAACCAAGCGTAATCGATGGCTAAGCGCCAGGGGACACGCACGGCGTCATAATAGAAGTAAGCGTAGGATCGGCCGCTCACAGGAGAGCCGTCTGCAGAGCACCAGTCGGAAGGCAGGCCGACCGAGGACTTTGCGACATTCTTCTTAAGTAAGTCGTAGTTGGCCGCAAGGACAGAACTCCATGTGGAGGCGTTCGATGCGTCCACACGCTTGAAGAGTTCTGTAGCGGCGGCGCTGAAGTACGAAGGGTTCTTGTAGTCATTCCAGGCGTCCCCGGGCTTGTAAAGGCTGCTGCCGTCCAGCTCGCTCTTGCGGATGGCGTCGATGAGGGACTTCGCGTCGGTAAGGTACGTCTCGTTTCCCCATTGCTTGTTGGCCATCAGAAGCGCAAGTGCCACGTCGAGATCGGCATCGGTAGCGCCGTTGCAATTGTTGCCGTCGCAGCCCGTATTGAACCCCTGGATCTTCCAGTTCATCAGGCCATTGCCGTTGCGGCGGTTCTTATAGTAGCTCCAGAGCTTGTCGAACTTCGGCTGAGTGTTGTTCTGGGCGTTGTCCATGTACACGAAGATCAGCATGCCGTAGCCAACGCCCTCCGAAACCGTGTAATTCGCGTCGTCAAAAGCGATGCGGGCTTCGTTGCCGCTTTCGACATACTGATTGCTCAGCCAGTCGCTATAAGCGCCCTGGACGCTCTCAGAGTCGTTCGTGACCGCCACGTTCCCGTAAGGATAGGCGACATTGCGCGGGAAGGGATAGCGCGGCGCGGCCCAAACGGACCCTGCGGCAAGAGCGATGGAAAGAACCGGAACAGCGATCTTCATAGGTTAAACCTTCGATGGTGGGGCGGATGCTATTGTGTTGCAAATGGACCCGTCCGGGATCGGAAAAATACTGGACAAAAGATGCATGCAACTGCACTAGCGCTGCAGATCGTTTTTGCAACTAACGTTGATCGGCTTGTCACGAACGTACGATGACATGGAATGACATTGTCGCCCGCGGCAATGTCTTACGATGCGCTTGTCGTTACGTTTCGGCAAGCTTCAACCGTTCCTTGGCGGCAGCCAGGTCGCGGTAGGTCTCGAAGGTGCGGGTGGCGATTTCCGGGATTTTTTCCCACCCCAGCGGCAATTCCTCGCTCAAATCGTGCAAATCCATCTTCAAATGGACAGCTTGACGACTCAGCTTGCGTACGCTTTCGCGCAACATTTCCAGTTCCTGTGGCTCCATGAGGTCCTCCTTTGCCCGTTGACCTTGCAGGAGGCGTGCCAGTCAGATGAGAGCATTTGCAATGGCCCGTCTTTTGCGAAGACTATGGATATCACGAAGGAGGTGTCACATGTCGATCCAAGGAGCCATCCACTTTCTGAAGTCGGTCGATCGCCTGGGGCTACGTACAGATCTGTACGGCTGCGACAGCGAGGCGTCCCTCTATGGATGCCTGCACGAGAACGGCTTTGATTTCGACGGCGGCGAGTTCGAGGAAGCCGTGAACAAGATGCACGTGCAGTGCCAGTTTGAAGACGAGGCCGACGAGCTGATCAACCGAGCCAACTGGTTCCGGATGATCTCCGCGAACGTCTAGCCTTCCAGGATAGCCATCGCCAAAGCCATCTCCCGCTCGTGCGTCAGGGAGATGTGCAGGCGGTGGGCGCCCATGGCTTCAAAACGTTCTTGCGCCGCACCGTGAAGGTGGCAGGCGGGAGCGCCATTGGAAGCGGGCAGGATTTCGATGTCGTGAAAGCGAATGCCGGCGCTGATGGCCGTGCCTAGGGCTTTTGCCACTGCCTCTTTGGCCGCCCAGCGCGAGGCATAGCGCTCCAGGCGGCGCGAGGAACGGACTTCACAGTAGGTGCGTTCGTCGGAAGTGTAGACGCGATCGAAGAAGCGATCGGGCAGCCGTTCAAAGCGCCCGATCGCCGTCAGGTCGGTACCGATCCCGAGGATCACGCCGCGGCCGGAAGCTCCGCCAGGGCCTTGCGCATCCGGCGCACCACGCGCTCCTTGCCCAACGCTTCCAGCATCTCAAAGAGTCCGGGGCCGAAGGAAAGTCCCGAGACCGCGAGACGAGTGGGGTGGATCAGTTCAGCGAACTTGCAGCCGCGCTTTTCCGTCTCCTGCCGGTAGAGCTCTTCCAGGGCGTGGTGGGTCCAGTCCTGGTGGGCCGCCAGCACTTCGACAAATTCTGTCAGGCGTTCCTTGGCAGCCGCGGTCCAGTGCTTGCGGGTGGCCTTTTCCTCGTAACTTTCGGGATCGCGCCAGAAGTAGAGGCCGGTGTCCACCAGCTCGTCGATCCTCTTGGAGCGCTCCTTGAGCAGCGCCACGTGGTGTTCCAGCATCTCGGGCTGTTCTGCCAGTTCCTTGGCGTAACCGCGCAGCTCCAGGATGCGGCGCACCTCTGGGTAGAGCTTCTCGGCAGCCACCTCGATGAGGTACTGGCCGTTCAGCCACTCGAGCTTGATCTCGTCAAAAGCGGCCGACTTGGGGTGGATGCGCTCCAGCTCAAAGGCCTCGATCATCTCGGGGATGGTCATCTTTTCGCGTTCGTCACCGGGCGACCAGCCCAAGAGGGCCAGGAAGTTGAAGAGCGCCTCGGGCATGTAGCCCTTCTCGCGGTACTCGCCCACCGAGACGGCACCCTTGCGCTTAGAAAGCTTGCCGCCGCCCGGAGCCAGGATCACGGGTAGATGGCAGAACACCGGCGGCTCCCAGCCGAAGGCCTTGTAGAGCAGCACGTGGCGCGGGGTGGAGGGAATCCACTCGTCGCCACGCAGCACGTGAGTGATGCCCATGGCGTGGTCGTCGACGACGCTTGCCAGGTGGTAGGTGGGATAGCCGTCGGTCTTGAAGAGGATGAGATCGTCCAGCACGTGGTTCTGGTATTCGATCTCGCCACGCAAGAGGTCCTTAAAGACGGTCTTGCCTTCCAGCGGAGCACGGAAACGGATCACGTGGGTCTCGCCAGCGGCGGCACGGGCGTCGGACTCTGCCAAATCGAGTTCGCGGCAATGGCGGTCGTAGCCAGAGGGAAGGTGGTTCTCTTCCTGGCGCTTGCGGAGGGCATCTAGCCGGTCGGAAGTGCAGAAGCAGCGGTAGGCGCAGCCCTTATGGATCAGTTCCTCGGCGGCCTGCTTGTAGATGGCAAGGCGCTCGCTCTGGACGTAGGGGCCACAGGGACCGCCGACGTCGGGACCTTCGTCCCACTGGAGGCCCAGCCACTTGAGGTCGCGCACCAGGTCGTGCAGGGCCGCTTCGTTGTAGCGGCTGCGGTCGGTGTCCTCGATGCGCAGGATGAAGGTGCCGCCGACATGCTTGGCGAAGAGCCAGTTGAAGAGCGCCGAACGGGCACCACCGACATGCAGGTAGCCGGTGGGCGAAGGTGCGAAGCGGACGCGGACGTTTTCTGCCATGTGCCAGACTTCCTTTCCAGAAACAACGAACCCCGAAGCGGCTGCCTCGGGGTTCGAACGGAGGAGGGGGGATTCGAACCCCCGGTAGGGTTACCCCTACAACGATTTAGCAAACCGTCGCCTT
>DAIPHW010000094.1:0-9107 GCA_036771135.1 Fibrobacterota bacterium
TGGCGTCCTGTTCCAAGGCCGTCACTATGTAGAATGTTTGCACCGGGATCACGGCACCGTTCATGGTCATCGAGACCGAGATCTTGTTCAGCGGGATCTTGTCGAACAAGATCTGCATGTCGAGGATCGAGTCGATGGCCACACCGGCCTTGCCGACATCGCCCACCACGCGGGGGTGGTCGGAGTCGTAGCCGCGGTGGGTCGCGAGGTCGAAGGCCACCGAAAGGCCCTTCTGGCCAGCCGCCAGGTTGCGACGGTAGAAGGCGTTGGACTCTTCGGCCGTGGAAAAACCGGCGTACTGGCGCACCGTCCAGGGGCGGAAGACGTACATGGACGCATAAGGACCACGCAGGAACGGCGCCAGGCCGGCCACGTAGTCGAGGTGCTCCATGCCCTCGTAGTCCTTGTCGGTATAGAGCGGCTTGACCGGGATCTGCTCCATGGTCTGCCACACGTAGTCTTCGGCGGACTTGCCCGTCTTGGCAGCAAGATCCTTCTTCCACTGCTCGTAGGAAACCGGAGCCGACTTGCCTTTGTAGGCGATCTTGGTGAAATCAGGCGTGCTCATGCCACAACTCCCATCTTGGCCTGCAGGTTCTTCAGCATTTCGTAGGTGTTGGCGCGGGCGTTGGCGTAGTCATCCACCCCAGCCTCTTTCCAAGCGGCCTCGTTGTCGCCGGCGGCACCGGCTACCATCACGATGGCATCGGGCTTCTTGGCCTTGATGGCCTTGGCGATCACCGGGACGGCAGCCGCGTAGGCGTCGTCGGCCGAGGTGATCACGACCACCTGGCTACCACTCTTGAGGGCTTCGGAAGCAGCTTCGTCGGCGTCCTTGAAATCGCGGTCGTTGAGGACCTTGAATCCGCCAACTTCAAAGAAGGCGCTGGTCCAGTCGGCGCGGATGCGGTAGGCGCGGGAGGCGCCCACGTTGGCCTGGAAGATCTCGGGGGCCTTGCCGTGCTTGGCCTCGTAGGCCCAAGCAGCTTCGCGCAGAGCCTCGAACGCGGCTCCGCCACGGGCACGCAGCACCGGAGCGACTTCGGAAGAACCCTCGGAAACCGAGGCGACGAGGTCAGCCAGCTTGGCGGTCGCAGCAGCCTCGACGGCAGCGGCGACCTTAGCGGAGCCCTTGGCAGCAACCACGGCGGCGATCTTGGAGCCTCCGTCGGTGATGCCCTTGGCCAGTTCCTTCTTGCCTTCCAAGGGCTTTTCCTTGGCGTTGGGGAACTGGTTGGTGCCCACCAGGACGGCCTTGCGGCGGCCCAGATCCTTGGCCTTGGCCTTGGCGATGGCGCTCACCTTTTCCTGGACCTTGCCCGAAAGCAAGGCCTTCTCGAAACCGCCCAGGGCCTCGATCTCCTGGAACAGCGTCCAAGCGTTCTGAGCCAGCTTATCGGTGAGCCACTCGACAGCCCAGGAGCCGCCGGCGGGGTCGATCACGCGGTTGAGTTCGCACTCTTCGCCGAGCACCACCTGGGTGTTGCGGGCCACGCGGCGGGCCTGTTCGTCAGGCTCGCGCACGAGCTCGTCGTAGGTGGAGACGTGCAGGCTGTCGACGCCGGCCACCACGGCCGAGAAGGCCTCGGTGGTGCCGCGCAGGATATTGACCTGCGCGTCAAGCGTGGTCTTGTTCCACTCGCCGGTGCGGGCGTGCAGATACATGGGAACGCCAGTCACGCCGAAAGCTTCCAGCACCTGGGCCCACAGGATGCGGGCGGCGCGGAACTTGGCGATCTCGATGAAGAAATTGGGGCCGATCGAGAAGGCGAAGCGGATGCGAGCCGCGGCCTTGGCGGCGGGAATGCCGCGAGCGATCAGGGCCTTCAAGTAATCAGCGCCGGTAGCGATGGCGTAGGCGAGTTCTTGAACCGAGGAGGCGCCGCCATCGTGGTACGGGTGGGTCTGGACGCCGACGGTCTGGAGGGCGAGGCCCTTTTCTTCAGCGTAGGCGGTCAGAGCGGCCATGTCGTCATAAGCCGTCGCGACCGAGGTCGGAAGCTTTCCGGCGATGGCAAGCGATGCCAGCGGATCGCTTTCGATGCAACCCGAAAGGCTCTTAGGATCGACGCCACGCTTCTTGGAGAGGGCCAGGAGCAGGGCGGCAAAGGGAAGGCCGTCGGCACCGGCGCGCAGATAGACCGGAGTCTTGGCGAGATCGATGCCGTCCAGGGCTGTTTCCAGGGCCGAGAGACAGCACAGCGAGAGACCGGCGGTGATGCCGTTATCTAGCACGATGTTGAGTTCGGTCTGACCGCGGCTGAGATCGTTCTTGGCGGCCTTATTGAAGGCCTCGGGCTTGGCGAAGTGCAATTCCTGGGAAACCTGCCAAGACTTGGCGAGATAACCGGCGGGATTGTCACCGCGCGCGCCGCCCTGACCGGGAAGCTCGCCCATGTGGGGGAGGTTCGCGGCATCTTCCTTGCGGTAGATGGGCTGGATGGTGATACCTTCATAGGTGTCCGTCAACATCTTCTTGTCGAACGGTGCGCCCTTGAGGAGTTCCACCGCAGCGGCCTTCCATTCCTCATAGGTATTGGGAGGGAATTCCTCCAACAGACGTTTCCGGTTGTCAGGATTCTGGCTCATAAGTGTTTTTTCTCCTTCGGCCTGATGGGCTCCAGTGACAGCCAGGAAAGATAGCAACGGGATCCAGTGATCCATTGTTATGCCACCTGAGAGGGGCAAATTTTGCCCCCGTTCAGAGCGTGGGGTGCCGGTTCCTGGCCTCACCCCGCCAGCGTCGCCCTTCGACCAGACTCAGGGCGAACGGATAGCCTTTCCCATTCGTGGTGAGCCTGCCGAACCATGAACGGGAAGCAACGCGGCACCGGATGCGCCAGGGATACCGCCCGCAGGGACGGGACACCCGCCCACGGCGTAGGGATCGGGCATGCCCGATCCCGATATTGGCAGGCGGGGGCCCGGCAGGCAGCCCGGTGCCGTCGGCCCTCGAGCGGAGTCGAGGGGCCGTGCGGCAGGCGCCCATCGTCAGCAAGGGCTAGAGATCTTCAGGACGGATTCCGGTGATATCGGTGACAGCATTCCATCCGTAGCCTTTGGAGAGCATCTTGCGAGCATCTTCCAGGCGCGCTTCACGCATGCCTTTCTCAAGGCCCTGTTCAAGGCCCTGTTCAAGGCCTTGCTCTAGACCTTGCTGCATGCCTTTTTCCAACCCCTGCTGGATGGCCAATTGTTCCATCTTGACCAGGAGCCGCGGCTTAGGCATGGTGGCGAGATAGCTCATGATGGTCTCCTCCTCGGTTTCGTCTAATCTACCCAATTCCACGAACAAGGGAAATAGCAGGGCGACCTCTTCGTCGCTGGCGTTTTCCCGAAACGCCTCGGCAGCGGCAACAAGCTTGTGGACACGATCCAACGCGCCGCCCATAGCCAAGAGCTGCGTCGTGGCCACCAGATTTGAAGTTGCGCTCCAACGAACAGCATCCTCACGAGCCAGTTGCACCACTCGAGTGCGGAAGCGCAGGAATTCCTCATCAGCGCCATGACCAATCAGCGTATCGGGAATTTCGTGCTCATCCAATTCGGTGACCAAGGCCACCGGAACGATCTCGTCAGCAGGGAAGCGTTCCATGAGGTCCAAGTAATAGTGAGCCGTGCGCACCAAATCCATGCTGCGGGCCTGCGACCAATGTTCTACCAGAACCAAAAGGATGGGGCAACCTTGGGCAAACTCGTAACGGATATTGAGGTCCATGAGGTATCCCTTCCCACGCAGATCCTTTTTGCGCACCTGGGTGGTCAGAAACTCCCAGTGGATAGGGTTACCACGTCGAGCGTGGAAATCGGGCAGCAAAAAAGCAAAGGCGTCGACAGGACGCAGTTGCAACAGTTCCTTGATGCCTTGGTCGATGGACAGGCGAGTCTTGCGCGGCATGCCTTGAATCTACCGCGCAGTGAACAAAAGAGCAATTCTTTTTGTGTGCCCCAAAAGCCTACAGCACAAACCGCTCTACCGCCGCCGCCACGCCATCCTCCATGTTTGAGGCGGTCACGAAGTCGGCGATCGCCTTCACTTCGTCGCGGCCATTGCCCATGCACACAGCTAGGCCCGCGAGTTCGAGCATGCCGATGTCGTTGAAGCTGTCGCCCACGGCCATCACCGCGGCAGGCAAGACCTCCAGGCGTTCACAGAGCACCCCAAGGCTTTCTTTCTTGTTGATGCCCTGGTCGGTGAACTCCAGGAAGAAGGGCTTGGAGAGCGCCATATTGAGGCGTCCGGCCACGCGCGGGCGCAAGGTCTCGGAAAGGGCCGAGAGGCGCTCGGGCTCGTCTACCACGATCACCTTGACGCTCTCCTCGTCAATCAGGCCCTTGAAGTCGGCGACCTCCTCGACCGGAAGGCCCGTCAGCTTGCTTTCCACGGCGGTCCAGGGATTCTTCTTGGGGGTGATGATGCGGTCATTGTGGTAGCCGAGGATCCCGGCACCGTGGGCCTGCGCCAGATCGTGGATTTCACCCATCTGCTGGCGGCTAAGCGACTTCCGGAAGATCGTCTCGCCGGTTGCGCAGTCGGTGATAACGGCCCCGTTGAAGGAGATGAGAAAGCCGTCAAAACGGGAAAGCTCCAGCTCTTCGGCATAGCGCTTCATGGCACCAGTGGGACGGCCCGAGGCCAGCACCACGCGGACGGACGCCCTCTGCGCCTGCAGCAAGGCGGAGCGGGTGCGCTCCGAAATGACGAGGTCTTCGGTGAGCAGGGTGTCGTCCAGGTCCAGCACGATCATCTCGTAGTTCATCTTCGTTCCTTCATTTTTCAGCGCAACGCTAGGACCAGCCCCGAGCCCAGCAAGCTTCCGTCGGCCCCGCGCAAACGCCAACTCGCAAGTCCCCGCGGCGAGGCAAGTTCCTTGCCCGCAACGCTTCGACCAAGCAGCCGTCCCGAAAGATCGCACAATTCCAAAACCGATCCGGAAGGAGCCGCGGGCTCGCATTCCATAGCAGAGCCGCGAATACTGAGGCGCCAGCGGGACAACGGACGGCCAGCTAAAGGCGCAATGGCGGCCGGAGGCGCCGAGCCGGCCGCGATGACGAAATCATCGAAGAGAGCCGACACGTCCCGCGAAGGTGCCCAGGAGGCATCGTTGCCACCGTGGAAGGTGGAGACGTAGAAGTGGTTCACGTGCATGGTGTCTACCCCGCGGAAGAGGAAACCTCCCGAATCGAGCGCCAAGGCACCGTCGAACCAGCTCGTCACGCGACCGTCGTGGAGCGCCGCGTCGGAACCGCGGCGCGGAGTGTTGAGGATGACACGGGTGCGCACCTCGTGCCAGATGCCGCGGCCAAAAAGACAATTTTTGCCATTCACGATCCAAGGGAGATCGAGGCCGTAAGTACCGGGCTGCCCCGGGAAGTAGAGGTACTGGACGGCGCGACCGACGCTGTCGCGCCACATCAGGCGGGCCGACCAGCCGTCGGTGTCGGTAGGGACATCGCCGCCGGTGTTGCACTTGCTGCCGCAGAGGCCGGGGAGCTTGCCTCCCTTCACGAAGTCGAAGTCGCTCCCAAAGCGCACCCGATAGGACATGGTGACGGTGTCGTGGTTGCCGGTCAAGAAGGCGCGCCACTGGACACCGCCCTCGGTGGGGCCGACACTCCCCTTGGGATAGGCAACGCGCAGCGAGCGCGTCCCGGAGACAGAGTCTCCCGCGACAATGCTGCCGCGGCCTTCCGTGAGACCATTTTGCCAGGTGACGCCGGGCCAATCCGCCTGGACTTGGGCGTAGGCGTAGGCCCCGGTGCCAACCTTCTCAAAGTCTACGGCAAGCAAGGTCTGAGAGCGCGTCGTTCCGGCAAGGAAGGCAAGGAGGATGGCGCAAGCTGACCTCAGCACAGGACATCCATGGGATACGCCTCCGACTCGTGATGACAATGCGTTCCGGTCATGGCTTGCAAGAAAGAATTTCTCAAGAGTAGAGGCCACGCCAACGGCTACGCATCGCACCAGGGATGCCGGCGGCAGCCCGGGACACCCGCCCACGGCGTAGCGGGCGGGGGCCCGGCAGGCAGCCCGGTGCCCCGTTTCGGGGCAGGCGCTCAGCCGCAGCCCGTCCCGGGTTCGCGGATCTTACCGCAGCCGCATTCGCTGCCCATGCCGTTGCGGCGGGCCTTTAGGGAAGCCCAGTCGCCCTTCCAGGCGGCCTCCAAGCAGTCGTCGATCATGCCTTCCATCTCGAAGACTTCACAGTTTCTGTCCGAAAGTGCCTGACGCGGCGCATTGCCGGCGGCTGCCACCAGCACCGAACGGCAGTCAGAAAGTGTCTCGGCCAGCTGCTGCCAGCGCAGATCCCCGAGTCCCGAGGGGGGAGCTTGGCGCTCCTCCACAAAGGCGAAGCCGTCGGCACCGTGCTCGTAGACGAGGAAGCGGTCAGCCACGCCCATGTGCTGGTTCACGAGCACACCCTCTTGGCTTGCCACCGCGATGCGGCTCTTCTCGCGCACGGCCTTCGGGGGTTGGGTCGCGCAGTCGGAAAGACAGGAAGCCATCTCGTGGCTGTTGGAATCGCCCAGAAGCCCCACGGCATCGGCGCGGCAGCGGCTGCAGTGGGTCATCTGCTTGATGTGATGACCAGCCAAGGCGCGCAGCTCCATCATGCGCTCGGGCGTCGGTTCGGGCACTGTGTGCTCAAAAGCAGAGCCGGGAGCCGGAGTCATGGGGATGCAGTTGTGGACGTTGGCGCCCAGGGCCGCCACCCACTTGGCCACCTCAACCACGTGGTCGTCGTTGACGCCGGGCATGGTCACGGTGTTCACCTTCACCGTCATGCCGCTTGCGACCAAGGCGCGAATGCCTGCCTCTTGGCGCTCCAGCAGCACGCGCCCTGCCTCGGTGCCGCGATAGCTCTTCTTGCCGTAGCGCACCCAGGCGTAGATCTTACCCGTAAGCTCCGGATCCACCGAGTTCACCGTCACGGTAACGTGAGAGACCTTCAGATCCACCAGCTGCCGGACGTTCTCGTCGGAAAGTCCGAGGCCGTTGGTGCTCACGCAAAGAAGCATCTCGGGGGCCACGTCGCGCACCAGGCGCAGCGTCTCGAAGGTCTCGGGATTGGCCATCGGATCGCCCGGGCCGGCGATGCCGGCCACCGAAAGGCGCGGCTCGATCTTGAGGGCAGCCAGCACGTACTCGGCGGCCTGTTCCGGCGTCAGGATCTTGCTGGTGACGCCGGGGCGCGACTCGTTGGAGCAGTCGTACTTGCGATGACAGAAATTGCACTGCACGTTGCACTTGGGGGCCACCGGCAGGTGGATGCGCCCGAGCTGCCCAGCGACCGCGGGATTGAAACAGGGATGCTTCGAAAGATCGTTGGTTGTCCGCATGGTTTCCATGTTCATCTCCTCTGGTTACCAGTATCCGTAGCCGACGGGATTGTCGTCCTGGCGCGCCTCGATCAGGCAGTTGGCCACCTGGTCCAGGATGCGCAACGCGCCTTCGTAGCCCACATGCAGGATCCGCTGCGATCCGAAGCGGTCATGCACGGGAAAGCCCGCGCGGATCAGCGGAATGCCCCACTTGCGGCAGAGCCGATAAGCCTTGCTGGTGCCGACCACGAGCTCCGGAGCCTGGCCGGCTTCGCGCAGCGCGTCGACGGCCTCTTCCAGGTCGCGAAAGTCGCCGCCTTGAATCACCTTGGGCACCGTCTCGCGCACCGAGGCGCAGACCCGCTTGACCTCAGCCTCCAGCTTGCCGCTGGTGCCGCCCGAGACGGCCAGCACCACGTCGGCGCCCATCTCAGAGAGGAAGGAGACCATGCCAACCACCAAGTCCTCGTCGCCCTGGACCACCACGCGGCGGCCCTTCACGACCTTATGGGCGTCGATGAGACTGTCGACCAAGCGTCCGCGATCGAGCGAAAGTTCCGCCGGAGTCTCGTGACCGGTGATGGTTTCAAGCCGCGCCAGGAAGGCATCGGTCTCGCGCAAGCCCACCGGAAGACCAGTGCGCCAGAGCCGCACGCCGCTCCGATCTGACAAATTCTGTCCTGCCGTTTCCTTCTCAGGAAGGGTGCGCCCGATCTCCAGGGTGGCGCGCGCGCCGGCCATGCGGCGGATGTCAGAAAGTGGCGTTCCGCCCTCGGGAATAGCCTCGGGATCGTCTTGCACCGGGCCGTCCATGGTCTCGGAGTAGTCGGGAAGCATGGTGAAGGGAGCGCCGAAGAGCTCGCAGACGTGGCGCAGATGGCGCAGGTCGGCCGGGCTCACCATGCCCGGCAGCAGGTTGAATCCCGGGTGAGGCGTCGCGTCCGTCGCGAGCTGGTCCACCAGGGCGTTGACGGCGTCCTGGAAGCCGTCGATATGGGTTCCGGCAAAGCTCGGGGTACTCGCCCGCACCACCGGCGCGGCCCCTTCCTGCTTGCCGTACTTGAGAATCCCCGGACGCAGATCCTCACCCTGCACTTCGGCAAGGCAGGTGGTGGCCAGCCCGATCACCTTGGCGTCGTACTTGCTCGCGGCATTGTGCAGCCCCTTCACCAGCGAGGACTCGCCGCCGTAGACGGCCTCGTTCTCGCCGAGCGAAGAACAGGCGATGTCCACCGGCTCGCGGAAATGCCCGATCAGGTAGCGGCGGATGTAGGTGGCACAGCCTTGGCTTCCGTGCAGGTAGGGAATGGCTCCTTCTACACCGCGGTAAGCGAGGCACGCCCCCAAGGGACGGCACACCTTGCAGGGGTTGGCCGTCGAGACGTAGTCCTTGTCGTTTTTTGGAAATCCGATTTTCATACCGGCCTCCGTTCCTTGCGCGGGGTAAAGAGCCACACCGGAGAGGTCACGGTGTCGCGCACTTCGCGCGCGAAGTTGAGCATGCCCTCGAAGCCTTCCAGGGCAAGCTTCCTCTCGTGGTTGTGGTCCACGAAGCCCACGCCGAGCTTGTGCGCGAGCGGCCGCTCCTTGACACCGCCCACCAGCACGTCCACGTCGTTGTCCTTGAGGAAGGCCAAGAGCTCCAAGGGGTTGGTGTCGTCCACGATCACGGTGCCGGGATCACTGATCTCCTGGATCTCGCGATAGTCTTCGGAGGTGCCGGTCTGACTGCCGACCAGGGTGACCTTCATGCCCAGGTGGCGAAAGGCCTTGATGAGCGAGAA
>DAIPHW010000095.1:0-8867 GCA_036771135.1 Fibrobacterota bacterium
GTTCTTCTGTGCGAATGCAAGGCTCCTGAGGTTGCTATTGGACAGGATGTGTCGGCGCAACTGCGCCGCTACCTACGGCTGCTTCCCGCCACCTGGGTGCTGGCCACCAACGGGCGAGACTTTCGGCTGCATCACTTGGAAGCGGGGGAGTGGCGCCGCTGCGGCGGACTTTATCCTTGGGAGGTCTTGAAGGCCCTTCCGGAAACGCCTGAAGCGGTCTAGAAGGCCTGGCCGAAGTCGATGTAGATGGAAGGAAATAGCGCCGCGTCGGGGCCGGTGTTCCAACCGATGTCCCCGCGCAGCACTGCGTGGCGGTCGTCCAGCAGCAGACGCCCTCCGCCTCCGAAGGCGAATGTTGGCGCTGTGCTCCAGATGGCGGTGCCGTTGCCGGCGGCGCGCGAAAACTCGCCGAAGCTTGCGATCTGCCACTGGTAGGAAAAGAGCGCGAAGGGCTGGCGTACTTCCAGGCCGGCGCTTTGTACGACCTGGCCTCGGATTAGGTGGTCTGGCACTCCGCGCAGGATGTCGCTTGAGCCGGCGTAGGGAAGTTCCCAGAAGGGGACGTTTCCAGAGGCGCGCTCGTCGCGCAGGCGAAAGGCAAAGGTCGGCCCAGGTGCGAACGGCGTGGCGGCTGCCGTGCCTTCTAGGTAGCCGGCGACCCATGCCTGGTCCGATCCAGGTAACGGAAGTTCCAGGTGGCCAAGCAGCGAAGTGCCGTGGCGCGGGTCGTCGTCGTGGTCGAGGCGGTTCCACGCGCCTTCCCAGGTGAATCGCAGGTTGTGTGCTCCGTGGGCGGCGATCAAATCTGACGGACGGGAAAGGCCTCCGAAGCTGTCGTTGAGGACGATGGAGCGCACGTCAAAGCGCAGACCGGCATCGACGTGCAGGCCTTCCGGGAAGCGACGCCCGACGAAGGCCTTGGCGTAAAGGTAGGTGGGGGTGAAGCGCGCCAAGCTGTCTTTGCGTCCTGGATTTCCCGATCCCGCGTAGAGTTCCGGGAACACCCCGGTCTGGATAGCTCCTCCCGCACGCCAGTTTCCCGCCAGGGAATCCCGCAGACCGGAAATTCCCAGGGAGTACTGGGAACGAGTGCTGGCCATGGCGGTGGCGTCGCCGTATCCCGGGCCGGCAAACAGATTGCGGGCACGGGCCTTGACGCCAAAAGCCCAGCCGTATTCCGGTGCCGTCATGGCGAAGGGGATCACGAGCATCGAGGCTTTGGCGCCTAGGCTTGTCAGCAGGACGAGCGATACCAGAGCGGATGGACGGAGCTGCATATCGCTGGAGAGTAGTAATTGAGGCTTAGGAGTCGAGCGATGAGGGGGAGGGGAGATAGCGCAGCAGCTTGTGCAACAAATCGTCGGGATTGATGGGTTTGGTCACGAAGCCGTTCATCCCCGACTGGACGGCCTGTTCTTGGTGAGTGAACTGGGTGGAGGCCGTGAAGGCGATGATCGGTATCTTGGGATTGAAGGCGCGGATCTTGCGCGTCGCCTCGTAGCCGTCCATGACCGGCATCTGGATGTCCATGAGGATCATGTCCCAGCTCTTGTTTGCGGCGGCCTCAACGGCGAGCTTGCCGTTTTCTACCGATTCCCATTCCACTCCCCATTGCGTCAGGAATTGTCCAACCACCAGGATGTTGAATTCGTTGTCCTCGACCACCAGGACTTTCACGCCGTTGAGGTCGTTGGTGCCCGATGAGCTCGAACTGTCGCCCCCTTGGCCACCGATCGGGAGCTCCAGCACGAAAGAGAAGACCGAACCGTGTCCTTCCTGGCTTGTGACCTCAGGGAAGCTTCCCATGAGCTCCAGCAATCGCCTAGAAATAGAGAGTCCCAGCCCGGTTCCCCCGAAGCGGCGCGTAGTGGATGACTTCGCCTGGGTGAAGGCGTCGAAGATGCGGGAAATCCGGGAAGCGGGAATGCCGATCCCGGTGTCGCGCACGGAGAAACGTAAGCGGACCGAGGTTTCCGTGGCGTTCAGCACTTCCAATCCCATTCGGACCGATCCCTTCTCGGTGAACTTCACGGCATTGGAAAGTAGATTTGTCAGAATTTGTCCCAAGCGGACAGGGTCGCCCATCAAGAGCCGTGGCACCTCTTCGCTGATCTCCAATAAGAGGTGAATGCCCTTTTCTCGCGCCAGCAGATCCAGGGCCGAACTGATCCCCTCCATCAGGACGTGTGGATCAAATTCGATACGCTCCAGTTTCACCCGCCCCGCTTCAATCTTGGAGAAGTCGAGGATGTCGTTGACCAGGTGCATGAGGTTCTCGGCTGAGATTCGCAGTACCTGGATGTTGCGCGCTTGGTCGATGCGGGGGGAGCTGTTCTGCAGCAGATGCGACAGGCCAATGACGGCGTTCAGGGGGGTGCGGATCTCGTGGCTCATGATCGAGAGAAATTCGCTCTTGGCCTGTGCCGCGACCTCGGCCTCGTCGCGTGCCCGGCGCAGATCCTCCTCAGCTTGCTTGCGTTCGTCGATGGGGATGCAGATCGCCATGAAGCGGCTGCACACGCCATTCTCGTCCATGGTCGGGTGGATTACGCCTTCCAGCCAATAGGAATGTCCGTCCTTGGCATGGCTGAAAATCTCTCCTCTCCAGGTAAGGCCATTTCTGAGCATTTCAAGCACATTTTGGAACGTCCCTGAGCGGAATTCAGACTCGAAAATGTGATGGCTGCAGCCCAGAAGTTCGTCGCGCGAAAAGCCGCTGATGCGGCAGAAGAGATCATTGGCGTGGAGAATTTGCCCTTGGGTGTCTGTCAGGATGAGAGGAAAACTTTCATCCAGGGCTTGCTTGAGGTGTCCGTACTCGCGCAGGCTTTCTTCAATGCTGTGTCGCTTGACGGGATCTTTCATGTGAATGATCCACTGCCCGGGGATGTGATGGATGGTGAGCATCAAAGGGCGCCAGATGCGCGGAGCGAAGGCAATACGGGCTTGGAAGTCGATGCGGCTGGGGCTTTGGTCAAGTTGAGGCTCCAGCACTCGACGATCCTCCGGATGGACAAGCTCCAAGAGTGAGCCGTGCTGATCTCTTATGGGGGGGATGGCAAGTTGTGCGGCCGTATTGGCATGCAGGAGGATGCCATCCTCGTCGGCAACCAGAACGGCCTCTTCGCATTCACTAAGAATCTGCAGCAGGGTCGCTGCGCTGCCGGTTTCGATTTCCATCTGCTTCGATTATCGCATTTTCAAAAAAGAAAAGCCCCCCCTTCTGTGAAGGAGAGGCGTGTGCGTAAGAAAATCGCTTTTTGGGGTTTAGCCTTCGGGATAGTGATAGCCGGTTTCGCCGTGCTCGGAAAGGTCGAGCCCTTCGTTTTCGGTCTCATCATCGGGGCGCAGGCCGATCAGGAACTTGATCAGGTAGGCCAGGATGGCGGTGGCCACGAGCGAAAGGACGATGGTCAGTCCCATGGCCTTCAGCTGCTCGATCCACAAGGTGTGACCGACGATGCCCTTGAGATTGGTGGCGAGATTGCTGTTGGCATCGGTGGTGGCCAGGAATCCGGTCAAAAGAGCACCCAGCGTGCCGCCCACGCCATGGACGCCGAAAGTGTCCAGGGCGTCGTCGTAGCCCAGCCAGTTCTTGAGCTTGTAGACGGCAAAGAAGGGCACGATGCCGGCCAGGACGCCGATGAGGACGGCGCCGTTTGCGGTCACAAAGCCGGTGGCCGGGGTGATGACCACCAGGCCTGCCACGATTCCGGAGCAGAAGCCGAGCACAGTGGGTTTGCCGTGGATCATCCATTCGAGCATGGGCCACACGAAGCCGGCGATGGCTGCGGCCAGGGTGGTGGTGAGGAAGGCATTGGCAGCGATGCCGTCGGCGGCCACGGCCGAGCCAGCGTTGAAGCCGTACCAGCCAACCCAGAGCATGCCGGTGCCCACCATGGTGAGGGTCAGGCTGTGGGGGGTGAATTTGGTGGTGCCAAAGCCCTTGCGACGCCCTAGGATGATGCAAAGGAGCAGGGCCGACCAGCCGGAACTCATGTGGACCACGGTGCCGCCAGCGAAATCAATGGCCTTGATGGTGGCCGAGGCGTTCCAGACGCCGTTCATGAGGCCGGTGGAACCCCAGACCATGTGGGCCAGCGGGAAGTAGACGATCAACATCCAGCCCAGCACGAAGAGCAGCACGGCCGAGAACTTCATGCGCTCGGCAATGGCACCTAACATCAGGGCGGGGGTGATGATGGCGAACATCAGCTGGTACATGCTAAAAACGTTCTCACCAACCCAGAAGGAGTAGTTGGTGTTGGGGGCTGCGCCTACGCCCTTCAGGAAGAGCTTCCCGAAGCCGCCCAAGATGCTTCCGCCTTGATCAAAGACGATGGAGTAACCGAAGGCCCACCAAAGGATGGTCACCAGGCCCGCAATGCCCATGCATTGGGCCAGGATCGAGAGAATGTTCTTGGCGCGCACTAGGCCGCCATAGAAGAGGGCTAGGCCCGGAAGAGTCATGAAGAGCACTAGGGCGGCGCAGATCATCATGAAGCCGTTGTGTCCGGGGCCGGAAACGCCGATGGCGGGGGCCGCGGCGGTTTTAGAGGGGTCACCGTTGGCGACGTAGGCTTCCAGGGCGGCTACGCGGTGTAGCAGAGCGGTATCGGTTACCGTGGAGGCTGCTGCGGGAGCGGCAGACTTGACGGTCGTGACCTTGGCGGTGTCGACGTGCGTCGAGTCAGCGGCTCGGGCAATGTTTGCCATAGCAAGCAAGCCGAGGGCGAGAATTCCGGCTCGTCGCAAGGAGCCGAAGGTTGACAACTGGATCATGAATTAACCTCCAAAGCGTAAACAAAGTGCTTTCCGCGCGAATCAAGAGAAAATCACGCCAACGGCACTAGCGGCTCAAGAAGTCAATCCTATCCGAATGTATTTCCAGGGACAAGTGACAATGACATAAAATGTGTCGTCAAATGTTAACTGTGTAAAATGTCAAACTTCCGAAGGAGTAATTCCATTTTTGACAATGCTTAGAATCGCCTCGACTTGGGCAGCAAAGGTGAGGGTAGATGTGTCGATGAGTAGGGCATCGGAAGCTCGGCGGAGTGGTCCGATGGCGCGGGTGCTGTCCAAGTGATCGCGTTCCAAGAGATTGTCCAGCACTTGTTGGAAATCAGCGGGAGTTCCCATGGCCTTGAGTTCGGCCACGCGGCGATGGGCTCGCACTTCGGGGGAGCATTCCAGGTAGAACTTGAAGCGCGCCTGGGGAAAGACCACCGTGCCGATATCGCGACCGTCGAGGATGGTCGAGTTGCGAGAGCCAAAGGCGCGTTGGGCTTCCACCATGGTTTCGCGCACCGCTGCCGGCTGGCAGTCGGGACTCACGCGTCCCGAAACCTCGGGAGTGCGGATGGCCTTGGAGACGTCGCGGCCATTCACGATCACCTTGCCCAATTCGGGAAACTCGAAGACAAGCTCGCGCGCTAGCGGAGAAAGACGCTCGGCGTCTCCCGGAGCGATGCCGGCTTCCATGGCGAAAAGTGAGAGGGAGCGATACATGGCTCCGGTGTCGAGGTAGGCGATGCCGAGGCGCTGGGCGATTTCCTTGGCGGTGGAGGACTTTCCGGTTCCAGAGGGGCCGTCGATGGCGATGACGTATGACATGTCTGCAAATGTAGGAGTCGCAGACGGGGAGCTATTTTCAGCGGCTATGCCGGGAGACGATCTGCAATGAATGTGCTGTCTGATTTTCTAAAGACCCCCGGGATCTTCCCATCGCTCAAGCGAGTGAGTCCGCGTACTCCGTGGCTTTCTGTTGGCGGACTGGATGCCTCGGCGCCGGCCGTCGCCGTCGCTCTCTCGCACCTTGCCCGCGGGAATGAGGCCGCGACGCTGGTGCTGTGCGCTGACGCCCGCGCTATGGAAACGTTGCGCGACGACTTGGGCGCGCTCTTGGGAGACGATGCGGTGCTGCCTTTTCCGGGGCTAGAGATGCGGCCCTACGAATGGCGACATCCCTTCGGTCACGCCCTGGAGCAGCGGCTTTCTACTCTGCACGCGCTTCGCCACGGGGGAGCGCGGTTGGTGGTGGCCACCCTTTCCTCCTTCTGTCAGAAATTGTCCTCGCCCGACCGCCTGGAGGCCGACATCCTGCGCCTTCAGAAGGGTGGCAAGCTTGAGGTTCGGGAGCTGCGGGCACGTCTTGCCCGCATGGGCTTCCGCGAGGAGCCGCTGTGCGAAGAGCTGGGCACCTTTGCGGTGCGCGGCGGCATCGTCGACATCTTCCCCTACGTGCTGGATAATCCTGTGCGCCTGGAGCTCATGGGGGATGAGATCGAGAGCCTGCGCTTCTTCGACCTCTTCACCCAAAAGCGCTTGGGGGAGACGGAGGCCGTGGAGATCCTTCCCATGGATGAGGGACTTCCGGATCCTGAAGCGCTGCAAGACGGGCTCCTTGAAGTGCTGGAAGCTGTGGACGGCGAGGACGCCGCCTTTGAGCGCGAGCGCCGCCGCCTGGAGGAGGCTTGCGATTACGTGGGCTGGGCCTGGCAGCAACCCTTCTTTGTGCCCACCGAAAGTTCACTTCTGGATCACCTGGGAGACTCCGCTACCGTCTTCCTGATGGGCGGGGATCCGGCTGCCGTGGCTGCCGAGCTTCTGGAGAAGGCCGCTCCGGCCTGCCTTGAAGCGCGTGCCAAGGGTTTTGCGGTGGCACCTCCAGAGCGCATCTGGATGTCGCCTGCCGAGGCGGAGCAGAATCTGTCAAAAGTCGCCGGCGTGCGCTTTCTGCCTTTCCGCGGCCAGGAGGGGGTCGATCTCTCGCTGGAATGCCAGGTGCAGGAGCGCTCGGGCAAGGGAATGGCCGAGATCAGTGGCCGGGTGCGTGAACTGAAGGCCGCCGGCACCACGGTCACCTTGCTCTCTGCGAACTTGGGTCAGGCGCAGCGCTTGACAGAACTTGTCGCGGACGTCCCTGTGAAGGAAATCGTGGTGGGGCACCTCTCGTGCGGCTTCGCGCTTCCCGGCGACGGCCAGGCCTGGTGGACCGACCACCAGATCTTCAACCGCTTTGCGCGAAGGGTGCGCTCGCGCCGCTCGCGCGGTGGCGCTTCCATCCCCGATTTCGACGCCCTGCAGAAGGGCGATTACGTGGTCCACGAGGCCCACGGCATCGGCAAGTACCTGGGCATCGAGCGCCTCAAGGCGGGGGAAGAGGAAGTCGA
Organism: Fibrobacterota bacterium; assembly: GCA_036771135.1. Lineage (GTDB taxonomy): Bacteria > Fibrobacterota > Fibrobacteria > UBA5070 > UBA5070 > JBDKGV01. The sequence goes on from DAIPHW010000095.1 coordinate 7,176, forward strand.
CTGCATCGTGCTGCAGTACGAGGGCAAGGACCGCCTGCGCATCCCTGTCTCGGACCTGTGGCGCATCCAGAAGTACGGCTCGTCGGAAGGCTCCGAGCCCCAGCTCCACAAGCTCGGCGGCAAGACCTGGGATGCCCTGAAGGAGAAGACCAAGAAGGCCGTGGATGAGATGGTGCGCGAGCTGATCGAGCTCTACGCGCGCCGCTCGGTGGCCGACCGCCTGCCGTATCCGCCTGACGACCACTTGCAAAGCGAGTTCGAGGACGCTTTTGACTGGGATCTGACGCCCGACCAGGACCGTGCCGTGCGCGAGGTGAAGCTCGACCTGGAGGGGCCGCGTCCCATGGACCGCCTGGTGTGCGGCGACGTGGGCTTCGGCAAGACCGAGGTGGCGGTGCGGGCCGTTTTCAAGGCGGTGATGAGCCGTCGTCAGGTGGCCTTCCTGTGTCCCACGACGCTGCTTTCCAGCCAACACGCGGCTACGCTTGCCAGTCGCTTCGCCGATTGGCCCATCCGGGTGGAGCTTTTGAACCGCTTCGTGCCGGCCAAGGAGCAGAAGAAGATTCTGGAGGATGCCAAGGCCGGCAAGGTGGACGTGGTGGTGGGTACCCACCGGATTCTGTCAAAAGATCTGCAGTTCCGCGACCTGGGCCTCCTGGTGCTTGATGAAGAGCAGAAGTTCGGAGTGAAGCAGAAGGAGGCGCTCAAGGAGCTGCGCGCTAGCCTCGATGTTTTGTCGCTTTCTGCCACGCCCATCCCGCGCAGCCTTCACATGTCGCTTTCGGGAGTGCGCGAGATCTCCATCATCGCCACCCCGCCGCGGAACCGCCTGCCGGTGGAGACGCGGGTCTCCGAGGTCTCGGACAAGATCCTGACTGACGCCATCTCCGACGAGATCGCGCGCGGCGGCCAGGTCTTTGTGGTCAATCCCCACATCAAAGGGTTGGAGGAGATCGCCGCCCACGTGGAGGAGCTGGTGCCCCAGGCGCGGGTGTGCGTGGCCCACGGGCAGATGGGCGAGAACGACCTGGAGCAGGTCATGAGCGCCTTCCTCAACCGCGAGTTTGACGTGCTGGTGAGCACCTCCATCGTGGAGTCGGGACTGGACATTCCTTCGGTCAACACCATCCTCGTCATGGAGGCCCACAAGTTCGGCCTCTCACAGCTGCACCAGCTGCGCGGTCGCGTGGGCCGAAGCGATGTCAAGGGTTTCTGCTGGCTCTTGGTGCAGGACGTCGAGCGGCTTCTGCCCGATGCCAAAAAGCGTCTTTCGGCGCTGGAGCAGTTCACCGATCTCGGCTCGGGGTATGCCATCGCCATGCGCGATCTGGAGATCCGCGGCGCCGGCAATTTGCTCTCCCACAAGCAGCACGGTTTCGTGGCGGCGGTGGGCTTTGAGACTTATTGCCGCATTCTCAAGGAGGCGGTGGAGGAGCTGGGGGCCGGCGAAGCCCCCAAGGCTCCGCTGGATCCGCGCATTGAGTTCCCGGCCGATGCCTTCTTGCCCGAGGACTATATCCAAGAACCGGCCCTGCGCATCCAGCTGTATCAGCGCATCGCCCGCGCCAAGGATGTCGGAGAGGTGGACGCCATGGTCGAGGAGTTCCGTGACCGCTTCGGTCCGGTGCCGGAGCCGGCGCGCGCCGTGCTGCGCGCCATGACGGCCAGGCTCTGTGCCCGGGTGGCCGGGAT
>DAIPHW010000096.1:0-8846 GCA_036771135.1 Fibrobacterota bacterium
GCCGGCACGGCGTTGCAATGGAGGCTGATGAAGAGATCCCCCTTGGCCTTGTTGGCAATCTCGGTGCGTCCCTTGAGCTCCACGAAAAAGTCATCGTCGCGGGTCATCACCACCCGGAATCCCGCCTTCTTGAGATCGTCCCGCAGCTTCTTGGCCACCGCCAAGGTTATGTCCTTCTCGCGCACCGTCTTGCCGTCAGAGGAAACGCCGTGGGCTCCCGGATCCTTGCCACCGTGGCCAGCATCCACCACCACGGTAAAGCCCCGCCGCGCCGCGCGCTGCTTGGCTGAAACTGGCGTCGGGACCAACGGAGAATCTGGCGCCGAAGGACGCACAGGAGAGTCCTTTACCCGCACGCTCTCGGGTTTTGCCGCTGATAGCCTTGCTACCGCAGGCTTGTCGGGAGCTGCGGGTCCGCCAGCGCGAGTGAAGCGGCAGCCGTCCTCTTCACACAGAAACTGGGACGGGAACTCCCCCTCCAAAAGATCTTGAGCAGCCTTGCGCGGCAGCAGCAAATGTCCCTCGGCGATGCGCGGAATCGGTTTGAGGGTGCGCGTGTGGCCCGCCACGATTGCTTCGCCGTGGCCGGCCCGAAATTCCACCCGCTGCCCGCCAGCAAGCTCTAAGGTGGCCTTGCCAGAAGCAATGGTGAGGCGCGGTTTCCCTTTGCCCTGGGAGCGCAGCGAAAGCCAGTCGGCGTTGTTGATGGTCGTGTCGGAAACGGCGATGCCGGCGTGAGAGAGCCCCGCAGCGCAGAGCGCCAGCACCAGCAGCGAGCGGATCATCGCCGTTGGGCGTTCTTCAGCGCCCGGTCCACTTCGCGCTTACTCTGCTGCTCCAGCTTGGTCTGGCGCTTGTCGTATTCGGCCTTGCCGCGGCACATGCCGATCTCGACCTTCACGTGACAGTCCTTGAAGTACATCTTCAGGGGCACGATGGTGTAGCCCTTGCGGTCGGCGGCATTGGCCCACTTGGCGATCTCGCGCTTGTGCATCAGCAGTTTGCGGCGGCGCCCCACCTCTTGGTTCCAGCGGTTTCCCTGCAGGAACTCCTCGATGCGGCAGCCGTAGATCCAAGCCTCGCCGGCGTGGAAGTCCACATAGCTTTCGCCGATGTGGACCCGCGACTCGCGAATGCTCTTGACCTCGGTGCCCGAAAGCATGATGCCCGCTTCCATGGTCTCTTCGATGAAGTAGAGATGGCGGGCCTTGCGGTTTTCGATCTCGGGAAGCCGGCGTTCCTTCATTCTTCGGACGGTCCGGCCGATTCCACCAGCGCCGACGAAAGAGAGCCCCCAATGGCCTTCTGGAGGGTTTCCAGATCGTGGTCAGGTGCGTTGAGCAGTTCCCGCAGTTCCTTGGAGGCCTCAAAGACTGGCTTTAGGCCGCCGGGGACCTCGACAACTTCCCCGGTGCGGGGATTGCGGGCGGTGCGTGCCTTGCGGGAGCGCACCTTGAAACGGCCAAAACCGCGCAGCTCAATGTTGCGACCGGCGCGCAAGGACTGGGCGATGGCCTCAAGGAGACTCTCAAAGACCGCTTTGGTCTCCGCTTGGGTCATGCCCGTGCGACGAGAGATTTCCTCGACGATTTCTTTCTTCGTGACGTTTGCCATAGTGTGGAATAGAACGAGGCTTCAGTATAGTTTCCCAGACATTCCCGATCAAGCCGAATCCTCACGCAAGTCGCTGATTTCCCTAGACTTCCGTCCACAAGGCAGCATTCTTTAGGGAAAGACGGGATCCCAGCGCCACGCCGAAAAGGGCGAGATTCCAGTCTCAGATTCCAGGCGCGGCCAGATCGGTTCGCGAGGGCGGGCAGGCAGCGAATCGTCGTCCTCCTCTTCTTCTGGGATAGAGGCGCGAATGGGCACGCCCGCCAGGAGGCTTACGATCTTGTCTTGCAGCACCCGCATAGAGGCGGCCCCGCTCAGGTAGTTCTGGCAGAAGATGGCAAAGGCCACGGTGTCGCGTCCCGGCACCCGCAAAATGCCAGCGAGGTTCGAGACGCGGCTAAGAGTTCCGGTCTTAGCGATCACCCAGGAGGGGTCGGGAAGACGGCGAAAGCGCTTGCGCAAGGTGCCCTGTCCGCCGGCCGCGAGGTAATCCACCGTGCGGCTTGTTCCCGCAGCCAGCCACGAACGGCGCAAGAGCGCCGCCATCTCGCCGGTGGTGACGGCATCGTAGCGGGAAAGCCCCGAGCCGTCGTGAATGTCCAGTACCGCCATCCGCACCCCGACCGCCACCAAGTTGCTGCGCAGCCGACGCATGCCAGCTTCGCGCGGCTCTTCGCGCGGCTTGTTGAAGCCCGCGCCCATGCGCAGCACCAGCGCCTCGCCGACCTGATTGATGGACTCAGCTAAAAATGGCCGCAGGGTGACGCCCAGGGACGGACTGCGCACTTGCCCGAGCAGCGCCCATTTGTGCCCTAGGGCGGCTCCCGAATCGCCGCGCACCAGGATGGTATCAGAACCGGCAACCGTGACGCCATGTCGCGACAGAAATTGTCGCAGCGCCTTGAGCGCAAGCTCGCGCGGTTCCTGGGTGGGCTTCCAGCCGTCGCGATTAAGATTCCAATTGAGTCCCGCGATGGGGGCCCCGTAGGCGTCGCGAGCGTTGCCGAAGGTCCAGTCGGGCGGCCAGATGCCCCACGGCGCTGGCCCGGCCAAGGTGTCGAGGGCGATGAGCCGCCCTGTCACGTGGCGGATGCCGAGTTTGCCAAGCGCGGTGGCCAGAGGCGTGAGCGTCGCGCCCCACTCGCTTCCCAGGGTAGGGTCACCGCCGCCCACCAGCACCAGATCGCCGATCCAGTCCTTCCCTCTCTGGGCGCCGCGTCCGTAGAGGCTCGTGACGAAACGAAAATCGGGTCCCAGCACCCGCAGCGCGGCCTCGGTGGTAAAGATCTTCTCGGTGGAGGCCGGCATCTGCCGCGCCTGGGGAAGGCGTCCCCACAGAAGCGCGCCGTCGCGCACCCGCAGCGCGCAAGCAGAAAACTGTCCGCCTTTGGTGAAGGCGGTGTCGACCAGGGAGTCGAGTTCCGTCCAGAGCGCCGTATCGGGAGCCCCGGCGGGAAGCGAGGGAGCCGTCGCATGCAAGGCCAGCATCCCCCAAAGGGCCAAAATTAGGGAGGACATCGATCAAACATAGCTGCCATCTAGGTAGAAGAGCTTACCCTCTAGCCGACCGCAAGGGCTTGGACTTCAGCAAGTGCGCGTCGTCGATCATCCCAGCAGCGCAAAAAGGCCTGCCGCATATCCTCCCCAAGAAACGATGCCGCCACGAGCCCCCTCACCGTTTCATCGGCCTCTTCGATGCGCCCTAGCCACGCACGGCATCGCTTGGGATGCAACTGCCAACGGCGCGCGAGTTCCAGGAAATCACTCCCCGACCAAAAACCTCGTGTCTCAAAGGACGGCGTTGTTTCTCCGTTATGCAGCAGGTCCAGTGCCAGTGGGCTTTCGCTTGGAAAGTGCAAGGAGGTCGCAAGCAGATCATAGGCCGGCGCCAGCCGATATCCACCGGCCGGATCTTCCAGGAGCGAGAAGTTTTTCCAGTGGGCGTCGCCATTGCCGATAGCATAGCAGAAGACGATTCGTTGCCATAACCGTTCCAACGCCACTTGTACCGCCGGGCATGCCGATCGGATTGCTTGGGCCATGTCTTCGTAGGCACCTTCGTATTTCCAGTTCTGCCGCTCCGTCGATCGTCCCAGTGCTTGCGCCAGATCTTCCTGGTGCAGTTTCCCGTCGCTTGTCGCGGCATCGCGGTCGTAACGCCGCACCAGGTAGGCCGGCTCACCGTCAGCTAGAAGCACCAAAGCGTTGGGTGGCGTTTCAATGCCAAAGACCTGCCCTGCGATCTGCATGCACAGGTGCTCGTTGGCTGGGATTTCCTCGACCTTCGGTAACGGCGTCGAGGGCACTGGCTTGAGCAGGAAGTCGCCGCCGGCGTCCACCAGCTCCAGGCGTCCACGGCGCAGCTTGAGCTGGACCTTGTCTTGCACGCCCGAGATGGACATGCGCGGCGTTCCCTGGACGCGGTGCAAGTTCAGGTCTTCGCGCCGCAGTTGCAGGCGAAACGGGAAGACGGCCTTTCCGTTCGAGAGTTGGCGACGCGCCCGTACCGAGTAACCTTCTTCAGGAAGCGGCACCAGGCTGGAATGGCATCGGTAGGTCATGCCTTGGCCTCGGTACGCACCGTCACCGCACCGGCGGCATCATCCGTGCAAGTCGCTAGCAGCAACCCAAAGTCGTCCGTCTCGGCGAGGCGCGCGTTGCGCGCTTGGATGCGCCGCAACTCTCCTTCCGAAAGCAGGCCTTGGAAGAAAGGGAACAACCGTTTTGACCAGTACGGCTCGGCTCGCACAGGCAGGCTCGCGCTCACCGGGCGGCTCCCGGGCCGAAGCCACTCTGGCCGATAGGTGAAGCGGAAACCTCCCTCCAGTTCTTCGAGAATCCCGACGGCGTGGCCATGCAAGAACACCTGCGCTTGCCGTTTCACCGGCGCGGTGATTTGAGTCGTCAGGCTCATGTCGCCTCCGTGGTGGTGCGGACTTGGAGGCGTATCTCCATCCCTAGCACCTCCAGGACTTTGGTTGCCAGCCGTAAGGAAGGGTTTCCTTTGCCGGTTTCGAGATTCACCAAGGTATGGATGCTGATATCAGCAAGTTGAGCGACATCAACTTGGCCGAGCCCAAGGACTCGCCTCCGCTCGCGGATCATGGCCCCTAAAGATTCCGGATTAAAGTTCATTAGAATGAAATCTATGCAAATTTTTCCAGCTTCGCACATAGGAAATACATTCAAATTTCATTTTAATGAAATTTTAGAAGCACGTCATTCCACCGGCATGAAGCAGCAACAACGTTCTCACCCCGCCGCAGCCTTTGGTGCCGGTTCCTGCCTCACCCCGGCCGGCTTTGCCGGCCACCCCTCTCCAACAAGTGGAGAGGGGTTAGCAACAGTAGCATCCATGCGATGCGGGGACCGTTTAGACGAATGCCTGAATGGACGCCAAGACAGTTGGTAGATCATGGATCACTTGATCGGACGTCACGCGCAGAAAACGAAGCCCTGTGGCTTCTAAAACTGCTTGTCGCTCGGCATCTCGTTGCCGCTGGCTTTCGTGAATCGGGCCATCCACTTCAATCACGAGCTTGAGCTCGGCGCAATAGAAATCGACGACAAAGCGTCCCATGGGCTGCTGACGGCGAAATTTCAGCCCGTCGCAACGACGATCGCGCAACACTTGCCACAACAACTCTTCCGAAGTTGTCGAATTTTGGCGGAATCGGGGTGCAAGACGATGGAATGAGGCATTGCGATCTGTCTCAGGCATTGACGGAAGTGTAGTACACCGGGTGCCGGTTCCTACCTCACCCCGGCCGCGAAGCGGCCACCCCTCTCCAACAAGTGGAGAGGGGCTCGCAGCAGCAGCAACAACGCAGCACCAGACTCCCCCTCGCCGCTTGTCGGAGAGGGGGCTGGGGGGTGAGGTCCTCCCTGAGTGCCACTGCGAAAGAGCTGCAAAGCAACAGCCCCCATGTCTTACCTGCCTGAGACACACAAGGCCACTTGGCCGAAAGCCTGTCGCGGAGTCGCGGCCTAATCCGGGGTGCAGGGGGTGGAACCCCCGCGAGCGGGATTCCTAAGGGTGCGCGGCAGCACCCTTAGGCCGGGTGCAGGGCGGAGCGCCTGCAAATACCGTCCAAAACAGCGCAGATCAAACCAAGCGATCACAAAGAGGCCGAAAAGCCCATCCAGCTAGGCTAGCTTATTCAGACCACCCTTTCCCAAGAAAGCCGCCTATGACCTGGCTCATCCTTGCCATCCTCTTCGCCCTAGCGGCAAAGTTTGCCATTGCTTATCTCGAATCGTCGAAGGGCAAAGGCAAAGTCGGAGAATTCGTCGTTGGCCATCTGCTCAAGCAACTGGGTCCAGGCCATGAGATCTTCAACAACCTCACCTTCGTGATTGATGGCGAGACGACACAGATCGACCACATCGTACTGTCTACTCGTGGGGTCTTCGTGATCGAGACCAAGAACTACCAAGGGAAGATCTTTGGAAAGCCTCAGGAAGCGCAATGGACCCAGCGATTGGGCCGCCAGAGCTTCCGCTTTCAGAACCCGCTGCGTCAGAACTTTCGCCACCGCAAATTCCTCGCAGAAAAGTGCGGCGTGAAGGAAGAGGCGATCGTGACCTTGGTCGTCTTCACCGGCAATGCCGACTTCCCTAAGGGCATGCCCGAGGGCGTGTATTATCCAAGGGCACTGGTAAAAGCTATCCGTGAGCAGCAGGATGCCCGCCTCAACAACGCCCAGGTCCACACCATCCGCCGCGCCTTGGAGGAACTAGGCACGACCACCCGAGAAAAGACGGCTCTCCATTTGGAAAGCTTGAAGGAACGACATCCCCGCTGAGAGAAAGGCAATCAAACGCTTCCCCACTGCCCTGCATGGGGCCCCATATTGCAAGCGAAGCTTGCGTGGGGCACGCTGACGAAACTTTACCGCTAAGCATCAATCGGAGTACCCGACAACGGCACCCAATTGTACCGGCACTCCATGTCTTACCGACCTGAGTTCCACCAGCCGTACTTGACCACCTGCCCGCCGTGAAGCTACGCCTAATCGGAGATCAAACGGTGCGCTGACCAACTCCCCCTCGCCACTTGCTGGAGAGGGATCTTGGGGGCGTGGACCGGGTGCAGGGCAGAGGCGAGTAAATGTTATGGCAAACTTACGCTTGAATACGACAGAAAGCGTCCATACATTGGCCAGCATCCCATTAATGCTGTGCATCCCGCGCATCACAATGGGCTCAACCGTGCCAACCGGCGACATCCGTTAACCCCATCACCATCGAGGTTACTCATGCCGAGCCAGAACATGGTCTCCGGGACGCTTGCGTCCAATGACCGCGACGAGATCCTTCAGAAGATCCAGGAGATCCGATCCCGACTCGGATTCTTGGCCCACCTCACCCCCGAGGAGGTCAAAAGCCTCTTCAAGGCCGGGAACAGCTACCAGCCGCTTCTGGAGAAAGCCTATTCCGTGGCAGAAACCCTCGGCGAAATCCTCCCAAGCACTTTTGACAAGGAGGAGTTCCGCCGCGACGTGGAGCTCTTGCGCGCCTTGAAGCCCGTCTAAGAGCAGATCGCCCAGCTTTCCGACGCCGTGAACGACACCATGACGGCTCTTTCCAGCGATGTCATGGCCGCTTCACTGGAAATCTACGGCGCCATGAAGCTTTCGCGCCGCACGATCCTCGGAATGGATGTGTTGCTTTCCGACATGGGCTCTTTCTTCAAGCGCACACGCCACCGCACCGCAGAGCCGACCGTCGCTTAACGACAGATCTCGTCTTTTAGGCCACGCTCTACCACAGGGCGTGGCCTTTTTTGTTTTCCAACCAGAAAAGATGCCGAGCCATACAGGAAGGACTGCAAGACAAAGCGGCACTTCAGAAAAACGGCACGGCACTTCCCCACTGCCCTGCATGGGGCCCCATGTTGCAAGCGAAGCTTGCGTGGGGCACACTGACGAAACTTCACCGCTAAGCATCCATCGGAGTACCCAGCAACGGCACCCAATTGTACCGGCACTCCATGTCTTACCGACCTGAGTTCCACCAGCCGTACTTGACCACCTGCCCGCCGTGAAGCTACGCCTAATCGGAGATCAAACGGTGCGCTGACCAACTCCCCCTCGCCACTTGCTGGAGAGGGATCTTGGGGGCGTGGACCGGGTGCAGGGCAGAGGCGAGTAAATGTTATGGCAAACTTACGCTTGAATACGACAGAAAGCGTCCATACATTGGCCAGCATCCCATTAATGCTGTGCATCCCGCGCATCACAATGGGCTCAACCGTGCCAACCGGCGACATCCGTTAACCCCATCACCATCGAGGTTACTCATGCCGAGCCAGAACATGGTCTCCGGGACGCTTGCGTCCAATGACCGCGACGAGATCCTTCAGAAGATCCAGGAGATCCGATCCCGACTCGGATTCTTGGCCCACCTCACCCCCGAGGAGGTCAAAAGCCTCTTCAAGGCCGGGAACAGCTACCAGCCGCTTCTGGAGAAAGCCTATTCCGTGGCAGAAACCCTCGGCGAAATCCTCCCAAGCACTTTTGACAAGGAGGAGTTCCGCCGCGACGTGGAGCTCTTGCGCGCCTTGAAGCCCGTCTAAGAGCAGATCGCCCAGCTTTCCGACGCCGTGAACGACACCATGACGGCTCTTTCCAGCGATGTCATGGCCGCTTCACTGGAAATCTACGGCGCCATGAAGCTTTCGCGCCGCACGATCCTCGGAATGGATGTGTTGCTTTCCGACATGGGCTCTTTCTTCAAGCGCACACGCCACCGCACCGCAGAGCCGACCGTCGCTTAACGACAGGTATCGTCTTTGGGGCCACGCTTCACTACAGGGCGTGGCCTTTTTCGTTTCCCAGCCAAGAATGATGCCGAGTCAAAACGGAATGACAGAGAGACACAACCGAATGACTCCAAGTCAAAACGAAATGGCAGAGAGACAGAACTGAATGACTCCGAGTCAAAACGAAATGACGGAGAGACACAACTGAATGACTCCGAGTCAAAACGAAATGACGGAGAGACACAACTGAATGACTCCGAGTCAAAACGAAATGACGGAGAGACACAACCGAATGACTCCGAGTCAAAACGGAACGATGAAGAGGCACAACGATGGGCTTTTCATGGAAGAGCCATGTTGCGGCCCTCGACAGGTTCAGGCATCGCACCAAAGGGGTTTAACCGGCAGAGACGTCCTTACCTGATGCGTTGTTTTGCCACTATCATGGCAACCAAAATCACAAACGAAC
>DAIPHW010000097.1:0-8844 GCA_036771135.1 Fibrobacterota bacterium
TGTGTGCTGGCCGTTTCGACTTCTGCGGAAGAAAAGATCTCGCGCTGCGGCGAAAACGTCAGTTTTCTGCCAAGTCCTCGGGATGGATTCCAGTGATCTCGGTGATGTCGCTCCATGCGTAGCCTTTAGCCAACATACGACGAGCATTTTCACAGCGGGCTTGGCGCAGCCCTTCTTCCAAGCCTTCAGTTTTACCTTCCGCTTTCCCTTCTGCTCGGCCTTCTTCCAGTCCTTCTTGTTTCCATTTCTGGATGATGTACGGCATTTCCATTTCCTTGAGCCTCCTGTCCAAAGTGATCTGTTCTTCAACCTTCAATCTACCCTCCACCACCCAAAAGGCAAAGAACTTACGGTAGCCATTGGCATCATCTTGCCCCTGGAAGGCTACCGCTACCTCAATCACCCGCTCCACGCGGTCAAAGTTGCCACGCATGTTCGGAGTGAACGAGAGTGCCACGCGATTGCGCGTGGTGCGGTAACGCTCCATCTCCAGGGTCGGCACCTGCACAATGCGGGTGTGGAAGGCGAGAAAAGTCTCTCCAATGGCTCCGCGCGTCACCGTGTCAGTCAGCGCATGGGGGCGATCGTCATCCACCAAGGCGATGGGAAGAATCTCATCGCTGGGAAAGCGGCGACAGAGGTCTAGGTAATACCTAGCGGTCCGCAGCAGGTCCAGCCGACGCGCATCTGACCAGTGCTCCACCAGTACGAAAAGGACTCCCAGCCCATCGGCAAAGACATAGCGAATGGCTAGATCCATTGCCATGCCTGGGCCTTGTTCGGCGGTGTCGTCCTTGGTTACTGCGGTGTCCAGAAATTCCACCGATGCCGGAGTTCCGTGGATTGCCACGACATCCTCGGCCAGGAATTCCAGAGCCTCGATGGGATATTCCTTGAGAAGATTTTTGACGGCTTGATCGTGCGAGAAAGACTCGCCTGAAGATGCTGCGCTGGACATGGCTTGAATCTATCGCATACTGAACAAAAGAGCAATAGTTTTCCGGCTTTTAGTGCAGAGACTCTTCCGTCAACAGGGTTTCGATGGCTGTGCGCGTGGCTGCCAGCGTGCCGGTCAGGGAGCTCAGCTTTGAACTGGCGTCGGCTTCTTCCTGAAGGCTCTGTTCCACCTGTGCGGCGTTTTCGACGAGGCGCCCCAATCCGAGAATGGCAGCCGTACCCCGCATGCGGTGGAGCTCGAACTTCGCCTCGGTCGTTTCGCGCTTGGCGATATGGCTGGCGATGCTGGTCGCCGTGTCGCCGATCTCGGTGGCGAATTTCTCCAGGCGCTTACGATAGGAGCTTTCTGATCCCCATAGGGAGATCCCTTGCGCCAGGTCGACAAGTTTTGTCTGGGAGGTTTCGTCTGCGGGAGATTCTTCGGGGGCGATGATCGCCATCCGGTGGGAGCGCGCCAATCGTTGGACGGTGCGGATCAGTTCGAGCAACATGAAGGGCTTGGGGATGAAGTCGTCCATGCCGGCTCTAAAGGCCGCTTCCCGCTCGTTCTTGAGTACGCCGGCGCTTAGGGCGACGACGGGAAGGTCGGAAAGGACAGGCCGGGTGCGCAGCATGCGGGTGGTCTCGTAGCCGTCCATGCCAGGCATCTGGATATCCATTAGTACGATGTCAGCCTCGGCAGGGTGCTCCGACAGCCAGTCTAGTGCTGCTTGTCCGCTCGAAAGGAGAGTGGGGGTGGCGCCTTCGTTTTCGCAAATGTCCCGCATCAGGTCGCGATTGGTTTCGTTGTCGTCGACGATCAGGACATGGATTCCCTTCAGACGCTCTTCTATGGGGGGGGGAGGCTGTTCGGGATTCTTTCCGCTGCGGCGATTGCGGGCCTCTGCCACGGCCTCGTAGAGACTCGACCCCGTCAGAGGCTTGGTAAGGACGCCGTCGACGTTGCCGCGCAACGGGTGCTCTGATAGTTCTTCCTTGGTGTAGGCCGTCGTCAACAGAAGGGAGAGGTACCCACGATGGCGTCTTGGGAATTGTCGACAATAGCTCCGAGGCGAGCCTGCTCCGTCTGGGAGGCGAGGCGGCTTTTCATGCCTTTGCGGTAGAACCAGAAGGCAAGGCTCCCCAGGAGCAGGATTCCGGCCAGCAAGGTCATAAGCATGTTGCGGGTCTGTTCGACGCGTGCGTCGATGGCTGCATCCGGGTAGAGAGCCGTGACAAAGAGGCGATGCCCGGAATTTTGAGGATCGGCCAAGAGTTCGCTGCGCTGGGCCAGAAATGTCTCGCCGGTAAGGTTCTTTCGGATATGGTGGACGGCATTGTCGGCTGGGATTTCTTGGTCAAAACGCTTTTCCCAGTCGTGAAGAGCGTTGGATGGGTGCGGAAGCGTGCCGGTATCCTCGAAGATCCTGCCGCGTTCGTCGGAGAGGAGAACCTCGTAAGGAGGCTGGAGCGCGCGCTGGAAGTCGTTCAGCATGGCCCGGGCATCCAGGTTGACGACGATCATCCCGAAGAGCTTGCCTGTTTTGTCGAAGAGGGGGGTTCCGGCGCGGACCACGGGAATGTGCTGTATATCCTGACGACCGTTTCCGCGACTAATGTCTGGACCAGAGATGTAGACCGAACCCGGCGGCCGTCGCATGATCTCGCGGAAGAAATCCCGCTCTTGCTGCCGGATCAGATCGCTTTGGGGGACGGCGTAGGTCCTATCGCCGCTGCGCCCCACGCGCACCAGCTCCCTTCCTCCGTCGGCGATCCCGATGACCCGCATGCTTTGGATTTCCGGATTGACGCGGATGAAGTTACCCAGGGCCTCTGCGAGGAGTTTCTTGTTGGCATTCTGACGGCCGCTGTCGGACGTGCGGTTGGGGATCACTCCATCGAGGGAGGGCATGGTGGCCAGGAAACGGACCTCGCGGCGCAACTGGCCGTTTCTGTCGTTGATGATCTCGGTTCGCAGCGCTACCTGGACGGCGAGACGCTTGGCGACCTCCGCGTTGGCGAGTTCACGGGACTCGTTTGTTTCCAGTTGGATCGCCGCGATCACGGCGATCACGAGGAAGCATGGGAGGAGGTATCGCCTCGTCCCTTCACCGTCGGCAACGCGGGCCGAAAGGCATTGGAACAACCGTTTTGACATGTGCGCGAGTCTCCGCTCGAGAATGGGTCGGACGAACCCAAGGAGAACGAGACTACGATACCAATGCTGGGCTTAAGTGTGCAAGGTGTATTCTGCGCGGAAGGATTTCAGCGCGCCAGGGATGCCGGCGATAGCCCGGGACACCCGCCTATACGCCGACGTAGGGGCGAGGCATGCCTCGCCCCCACAACGATAGGGCGGGGGCCCGGCAGGCAGCCCGGCCCGCCCCCGTAGGGATCGGGCATGCCCGATCCCCACGGGGCGGGAGGCGCCCAAATTTTGACAAAATATGGCAAACAAAAACCCTGTCCGAATCCGGACAGGGCTTGTCAAATGTGCCTTTAGCGGAGATGACGACTAGTAGCGGTACATCTCGGGCTTGTAGGGGCCTTCCACCGGGACGCCCAGGTACTCAGCCTGGGTCTTGGTGAGGACTTCGAGCTCCACGCCGAGCTTGGCGAGGTGTAGGCGAGCCACCTTCTCGTCGAGCTTCTTCGGGAGGGTGTAGACCTTGCCCTTTTCGTAGGCCTTGATGCCAGAAATTGTCGCCTTGCCCTGGCTCGCGAGCCACAGGTCCACCTGGGCGATGGTCTGGTTGGTGAAGGAATTACTCATCACGAAGGAGGGATGGCCGGTGGCGCAGCCGAGGTTCACCAGGCGCCCTTCGGCCAGCACCAGGATGCTCTTGCCGTCGGGCCAGATCACCTCATGCACCTGGGGCTTGATCTCCACCCACTTGTGCTTGCGGATCTTGGCGATCTCGATCTCAGAATCGAAGTGGCCGATGTTGCACACGATGGCGCGGTGCTTCATGGTGTTCATGTGCTCTTCGGTGATCACCCACTCGTTGCCGGTGGTGGTCACGAAGATGTCGCCGAGCTTGGCCGCCTTGGCCATCGGCAGCACCTGGTAGCCTTCCATGGCCGCCTGCAGGGCGCAGATGGGGTCGATCTCGGTGATGATCACGCGGGCACCCTGGCCGCGCATGGCCTGGGCGCAGCCCTTGCCCACGTCGCCGTAGCCGGCCACGACCACGATCTTGCCGGAGATCATGACGTCGGTGGCGCGCATGATGCCGTCGGGCAGGCTATGGCGGCAGCCGTAGAGGTTGTCGAACTTGGACTTCGTCACCGAGTCGTTCACGTTAATGGCGGGGAAGAGCAGTTCGCCCTTGGCGGCCATCTGGTAGAGGCGGTGCACGCCCGTAGTCGTTTCTTCCGAGATGCCCTGGATGTTCTTGGCAGCCTCAGCGAAGAAGCCCGGACGCTCCTTGACGGCGCGCTTCACGAGGGCGTACAGGATGCGTGCTTCTTCGTTGCCGGGGTCTTCTTCCAGGAACGAGGGGTCCTTCTCGGCGCGCACGCCCAGGTGGACAAGAAGCGTCAAATCGCCGCCGTCGTCGAGGATCATGTTGGGGGTGCCGCCGTCGGACCACTGCAGCACGTTCCAGGAGTAGTTCCAGTATTCGGTGAGGCTCTCGCCCTTGACCGCGAACACCGGGATGCCGTGGTCGGCCATGGCGGCGGCGGCGTGGTCCTGGGTCGAGAAGATGTTGCAGGAACACCAGCGGATGTCGGCGCCGAGCTCCTTCAAGGTCTCGATCAGGACGGCCGTCTGGATGGTCATGTGGAGGCTGCCTGCGATGCGGGCGCCCTTCAGCGGCTGGGCGGCCTTGAACTCCTCGCGAGTGGCCATGAGGCCGGGCATCTCGGTCTCGGCAAGGTCGATCTCCTTGCGACCGAAGGTGGCCAGTTCCAGGTCATGCACGAGGTAGTCGGGCTTGCCGTTCTGGATCGGGGCCTTCCCGAAGGTCTTGATATTGTCAAGCATGAGTGTCTCCTTTGCCGGGTTGCGGCCTTTGGTGTTCGACAGACGGATGTCAATGTATCAAAAAATCTTGATACGTTGATATGAGTTTCTAGGCGCGTTGTACTACGAAGCCCAGTTTAGCCAGTTCTTCGCCGACGCGCTTGGGGCTGGCGGGGATAGCGGTCCCGAGTTCCTGGGCCCAGATCTGCACCCGCAGCTCCTCCAGGAGGAAGTTGGCGGCGGCGATCTTTTCGGTGGCGTCGGGATCGAGAATCTCGCCGGGAAGCCGAGGCGGCACGGGCAGGCGGCGGACGGCCTCCACGGCCTTGAGGTAAGGAACAAATTCCTTGGCGCGGGCCTGGTCGCGGGGCGGGTTCTCGGTGGCCGAGCGCAGCCGCTTGGCGGCAGCCTTCCACCAGCGCGGCGACTGGATGAAAGCGCTCCAGGAGCAGCCTTTGGGAAAGTCCTCTGGCCACAGCCGCTCGCGGATCAGCTTGCTGAGCACGGCTAGGCGCGGGGCCTTCGCAGCCTCGGCCTCGAAGAGGCGACGCGCCTCCACCAGTTCCCGCACGAAGGGCTCGCTCTGGGCGCGCACGCTGCGCACCCGCCCGGCGCAGGCCTCCAGAGCCTCGGCGAACTCGCCGGGAGTGCGCACTCGGGGTAGCGAGAGATGGGCCTCGAAGCACCAGTCGCGAGCCGCCTCGAAGAGCCGCTCCTCGAAGAGGCGGGCGGGCGCGAAGGCCGAGAGGGGAAGCAGCACGTCCTGCGGCAGGCGCAGATCGCGGGGAAGCCAGGCGAAGGTCTTGTCGCGCACCGTGACCACATGCGACAGAATCTGTTTCACGCCCTCGCGATGGGCCGTCCAGGCCTCCGGGGCGGTGGGGAAGCGCCGCGCCTGGGCGCCGCCTTCGCCAGAAGCAAGGGCCGGGAACACGATGAGGGGGAGCCCGCCCCGCGAGGCGGGGATCTCCTCCTTCTCGGGAAGCGATAAGTCCGCGGGCCATTCCAGGAGGCCCTCGCGAAGCAGCGCCTCGCGGGAGCGCGAGAGCCGCTCGCGCACCGCCTCCTCGATTCTTTGGGACAGTTCCTGTCGCAGCGCCGCAAGATCGCGGGAGACGGCGAGGACTTTTTTCTGCGGCCCGAGTACTTCGACGCGCAGCCGCAGCCACGGCTCCAGGTCGCTTTCCTGCGGGAAAGCCGAGGGCGGCACCCGGTGGCCTTTGCTCGCGAGCCAATGCGAGAGCGCTTCGCGCAAGGGGCGTCGTCCGGCCTCTTGAGAAAGTGCCGCAGCCGCCTCGCGCCCCGCCGTAGCGGGCGAGGGGAGCTTTTGGCGCAGCTCGCGCGAAAGGCCGCGCAAAAGCGCCTCGATGCGCTCGGGGAGAAGGCCCGGCACCAGCCATTCCAGGGCCGCGTCGGGCAGCAGTTCCAGCTCCTCCAGGGAGACTTGGATGGTGAGGCCGTCGGCCTCGCTCTCGGGGTCGAAGAGGTAGGTCAGTGGGAGGTCGAGCCCCCCGGCGCGCCAGCGCGTCGGGAAGTCGGTCTCAGAAGGAAGTAGGGAGGAGTCGCCCACCAAGTCGTCGAGGCTCTGGCGCAGCCAAGCATCGCCGCCGCGGGCCTTTACCTGGCCGTCCAGGTCGCCGCTGGAGCCGAGGCCGTCGGGAAGCCGGGCGCGGTACCAGTTTTGCAGAGCGTCCTCGCCGCAAAAAAGTACGCGGCGGCGCAGGCGCGCCTCCAGCGACTCCACCTTCTCGCGCAGTCCGTGGTTGTGCTCCAAAAAGCCGTGGCGGGTGCGCAGGAGGCCTTGTACCAGGGCGTCGCGACAGAAAATGTCCGTACACAGTTTGGGATCGACTTTGCTGAAGGCTACCACGCGGCCCGAGGCCACCGGAAGGCCCCACAGGTAGAGGCGCTGCAGGGCCACCACCCGCTGTGCGCCTTCGTCCCAGCGCGGGTCGCCGTATTCGGCGCGCAACAGGTCGCCGGCGACGGCCTCAATCCACTCGGGGGAGACCTCGGCGGCGGTGCGGGCCCACAGTTGGGTGGTCTCGACGATCTCGGCGGCAAGCAGCCAGCGAGCCTGGCCGCCCGAGAGCACCGAGCCCGGCCACACCTTCAGGGCGCGGCCGCGGGTGGCGCGGTAGATGGTGGCCGCCTTGCGCTTGCCGGCGGCGCGCTGAGCGCGGGCCGTGGCCTCTTCGTCCACCCGGCAGAGGTTCGAGAGAAATCCCGAGAGCAGGCAGCGATGCACCTGTCCGTAGTCGCCGTGCCCCGAGAGGGCGTCCTTGAACTCCGGGGTCCCGCGCAGAATCTCCCGCAGCTGCCGCACCGACTCGCGCCAGTCGCGCATGCGGGGGTAGGAGAGGTAGTGCTTTTGACAGAACTTGCGCATGCGGTTGCCGGGACCGTCAGCGGTCTCCTTCTCGAAGGCGTCCCACAGGTTGAGCAGGGTAAAGAAGTCGCTCTGCTTGTCGTCCCACTCGGCCTGGGCCTGACGTGCCTGCGTCTCTTTGCCCTCGGGACGTTCGCGGGGGTCGGGGATGGCGAGCCCCGCCACCAGCACCAGGACGTCGGAAAGGCAGTGCTCCTCGGCGGAACAGAGCAGGATGCGCGCTGAGCGCGGATCGAGCGGAAGACGCGCCATGTGGCGTCCCGAGGGTGTGAGGCGCTGCTCTTCATCCACTGCGCCAAGTTCCTGCAGCAGCCGCCAGCCGTCCGAAAGGGCTTGCGGTTCTGGCGGGTCCAGGAAGGGGAACGCCTCGGGGGATCCGAGACCCAGTTCCAGCATGCGCAGGATCACCTCGGAGAGGTCACTGCGCTGCACTTCGGGAGGGGTCTGCAGTTCGCGCGACTCGAAATCTTCGCGACTATAAAGGCGCAGGCAGATGCCTGGTCCCAGACGGCCACAGCGACCGGTGCGCTGCTTGGCCGAGGCCTGGCTTGCCGGCTCCACCTGCAGGCGCTTGGTGCGGGTGCGGGAGGCGTAGCGCGAGAGGCGCACCAGGCCTGTATCTACCACCATGCGCACCCGCGGCACCGTGACCGAGGTCTCGGCGACGTTTGTCGAAAGGATCACGCGGCGCTTGCCGCCAGGGTGGAAGACGCGGTCTTGGTCGGCGGCCGAGAGGCGCCCGTAAAGGGGGACGATTTCCACTTCGTGCATGCTGCGTCCGGAGCGCTTTTCCAGTTCGCGCTGGACGTCGCGGATCTCGCGCTCGCCGGGCAAAAAGCAGAGCAGATCGCCGTCGGGCGAAAGCGAGAGCATCTCGGCGCAGGCGGCAGCGGCCCGCTCCGAAAGCGTCTCTTCATCTTCCTCGGGATCTACCATCTCGTTGCGGTAGAGGATGTCCACCGGGAAGGTGCGGCCTTCCACTACCACCACCGGAGCGGGGCCCTTTTCGTCATGGAAGGCCTGCGCGAAGCGCTCGGTGTCGATGGTGGCTGAGCTCACCACTACCCGAAGATCGCGGCGCTTGGACAGAATCTGTCGTAACACCCCGATCAGGAAGTCGATGTTGAGGCTTCGCTCGTGGGCCTCGTCCACCACCACGCAGGAGTAGCGGGAAAGTAGCGGATCGGAGGAAAGTTCGGCCAGGAGCGCGCCGTCGGTGGCGAAGACCACCTTGGTGTCCCGGCCGGTGCGGTCGTCGAAGCGCACCTTGTGACCCACGTAATCGCTTCCGACAGTTTCCATCTCCTCGGCCACGCGACGCGCCAGCGTGATGGCGGCCACGCGCCTAGGCTGGGTGACGGCAATCCGTCCCGTCTCCCCAAGCCCCGCCTTGAGGCAGAGTTTGGGAATCTGGGTGGTCTTGCCAGATCCTGTCTCGCCGGCCAGCACCAGTACCTGGCGGCTGCGCAGGAGGGCGACGATCTCCTCCTCCTTGTCGCGGATGGGGAGCGGTGGAAGGGTCAGTTCAGGAATCATGCGGTAAGGGCCTTGG
>DAIPHW010000098.1:0-8832 GCA_036771135.1 Fibrobacterota bacterium
GGAAGAGCCCGCAGCTTCTCGAGCACGCTGCCGCGCGAGAGGAGCTCAGGCCAGAGGTCGACCGGCGCTCCCGGAACGAAGAGCGCCGCAAAAGGCACGGCATGGCGGCCTTGAGTGGCCATCCAGTTTCCGAAGGCGCTGTCGCGGCGCGTCCAATCGGCCCGCAAGAGTGCGACATGGTGCCGCTGCAGTTCGTCTTCCACGGTGCCGTCGCGCAGCACGTGGCTTTCGTTCACCTTGCAGGAAAGGCACCAGTCGGCGGTTCCCTCCACCAGCGTCGGAATACCAGCCGCCTGCAGGGAATCCAATCGCGCCGGCGAAAACTCCAGCCAAGCGCCCCGAGACGACGCCTCTTGAGCAGGACGCGCAAGCCAAGTTCCAGCCACGAAGGCCGCAATCAGAAGTCCCCACAGCACCCGTTCCCAGGTGAACTTGCCGCGCCGCTGGGCCCATCCAATCCAACCGGCCACAGCAGCCACCGCCAGGAGCGCGAACTGGAAGCGAAGATGACTGCCGCGCTCCATCTGGGCGCCCAGCACCCACAAAAGCCAGAGCGCAGTGGCAAACATCGGCAGCGACAAAATCCGTCGCAGCACTTCCATCCACTCCCCCGGGCGCGGCAGGAGACGGGCCACCGAAGGGAATGCTGCCAGAGCGAGGTAGGGAAGCGAGAGCCCAAGGCCAATGGCCAGGAAGACGGCATAGACCACCGCAGTCGTCTGGGAGAGGCCGTAGCCGATGGCGCTGCCCAACACAGGTGCGCTGCACGGCGTAGAAAGCGCCACCGCCAGAAGTCCCTGAAGAAACTCCCCGAAAAGCCGAGAGCGAGACTTGGCTACCGCGAAGCCGGGCACACGAAACTCGAAGAGCCCGAGCAAGTTGACGCCAAAGAGCACCATCAGAGCCGCAAGCAGCCCCACGTAGCGCGGCTCCTGGAACTGCCCTCCCCAACCGACGCCCACGCCGAAAGCGCGCAAGCCGACCACCACGGAGGCAAGGGCCATCAGTCCGACAAGGATTCCGAACGCCGTAGCCACTCCCGAAAGCCGCGCGAAGCGCCGCTCTTCCTGCGAAAGCCGTGTCACCGAAAGCGCCTTCAAGGCCAGCACCGGCAGCACGCACGGCATCAGGTTGAGCAGCAGTCCTCCCAAGAGCCCCATGAGGAGGGCGATCCAGAGTCCACTTGCCCCAGAGGTCTTGCCGGAAGCCGCGACCGGAGCGTTGCCAGCCGTTGCCACGGCGCTGTCCTGCCAAGCGGAGCCGTCCTTCCAGGGGCCGGCGGCTCCCAGAAAATGCAGCGAACGCGCCGCCGAGTCCGCATAGGGCTGCAGCGCCACCCCGAGCCACAGCGTGTCGCCCGTCACCCGGCTTCCTAAGGGTCGGCTGCCGTGCCAGTCGTCGGGAACCGCCGCGTAGAGCACCGCCCCGGTGTCGCGGGAATGCCCGGGAAAGCCCACCCACAATTCCTTGGCCTTGGCGGAACCCGCAAGGCGCGCCACCGGACGTCCGACCGGCGCAGGAAGCCGCGACAGGATCTGTCCAAGCCCCGCCGTGTCGCCCGCTTCGGGAACCAGGGAGACGACGCGGGGAAGGCAGCTTTCCTTGCAGACCAGGAACTTTGCGCGCAGGCTGTCGCCCGCCTGCCAGCGGTCGGCATGGAAAGGGAAGGCGACGGAATCAGAATACCCCAGGGCCCACACGTCCGCGCCCAGGTCGTAGCGGTGCGGCAGCGGAAACGCCAATTTGACGGAATCCGTCCCAATCTTGAGAGAGGGAGGGTATCCGGCGTCGCCCGGGTGCAGCCAGTAGACGTGCCAGCCGGGCTGCAGGTGAAAGCGCAGCAGGCCGTCCACCTTGGCCTTGCCTCGCAGGTCCGAGACCTGCACGCGTCCTTCCGGGAAGTCAGTCGCTAGCGCCGAGGCGGCAAGGATCAGACCAGCTAGGGCCAGGAACCGCCGCATCGACATTGCGGTCACGCCCCGAGGTAGCTTGGGAAGAAGAGCCCCAGCACCAGGAGGATGGCTCCCAACGCCGCGGCCCAGGAGAGCAGGGGGCGCACCGCGACCGGCGCACGCGGCGTCGCGGGCTCGCTCCACAGGGTGGCGGCCAGGCGCACGTAGTAGACGGCGCCGATCAAAGCCAGCACCAGGAGCATTGAGGCGAGCTTCCACTTGCCGTTGACGACCAGGGACGCCAGCACGTTGAACTTGGCGAGGAACCCTGCCGCCGGCGGAAAGCCAGCCAACGAGGCAAGGCCGATGGTGGCTGCGGTTCCCAAGAGCGGATTGGCCTTCGCCGCACCAGCCAAGGCCTGCAGCGTGTCGCCGTCGTCGTTCTTGCCCGTGAGGGCCGCAAGGCTTGCCATCACCACCGAGGTGGCCAAGGCGTACGCGGCCAGATAGTACCAGAGATTGGAAAGCTGCAGCACGTTGTTGGCAGCGATGCCGGTGGGAATCAAGGCAAACACCAGGAATCCCGCGTGAGTGATGGAGGAGAAGGCGATCAGGCGGCGCGCCCGGCGCTGCCCTAGTCCGGAAAGCGTGCCGATGGCCACCGAAAGCAGGCCCATCAGAACCAGCAGGCGGAAGAGATGCTCAGGAAGTTCAGTGGGCAAGAGCAGCCACGACTGCCACAGCGAACCCATGGCAGCGAGACTTCCGCCCTTCACCACTGCGGCCATGAAGCCGGTCACGGGCGAAGGGGCACCGGCGTAAGCATCGGGGCTCCAGAAGTGGAAGGGGGCCACGCCGGCCTTGAACAGAAGGCCGAAGCTCATCAGCACCGCGCCCACGTAGAAGAAGAGCTCACGCCCCGGCAGCGGCAGCGCCCCGAAGCGGATGGTCCCGGTAGCACCGTAAGAAAGCGCGGCACCATACAGGAAGACGGCCGAGAAGACGGCACCCATCACGAAGTACTTGAAAAGCGCCTCGGCTCCCAGGGCATCCGTGCGTCGCAGTCCAACCAAAGCGTAGATGGCAAGGCTCGCGAGCTCCATGCCCACGAAGAGCGAAAGCGTCGCCGTCGCATCCACCATCAGGAGCGCTCCGGCCGTAGCCAGGAGCGTCAGGATGTAAGGCTCACCGCCCGGGAAGTCCTCTTCCCCCAGCTTCTGCTGCAGGCCGACGATTCCAAGAATGCCGGAGATGAAGACCACCAGCCCCATGATGGCGCGCGGACCGTCGGTGGCAAGCAAGCCATGCCACGAGCCCGCACGCGTGAGAGCCGACACCGCCATGGCACCGACCAGCGAAAGCACGGCGACCACCGGCAGGAAGTGATGCTTGCGACGCGGGTCCAGGAAGGGCTCGGCAATGAGGGTCGCGACGATTCCCAGCCCCAGGGCCAGAAACGGAAGAACGAACGGGAAGAGTTCAGCGGCCGGCAGCATCGGCGGACTCCTGGGTGGACTTGGGGCAGCACTTCCGGGCGGCTGCATGGAAAGGACAAGCGGGACCGGAGCTGGGAGCGCTCCATCCCTGGTAAAGATTCATCTCGACAGAACGCGTCACGGCCGAAGGCCAGAAGCCCAAGAAGATCAGAGCGGCGATCAGAGGCAGCACCGCCAGAGCATCGCCAGTGGTCAAGTCGGCTTCGCCTTCCAGAGGCAGCGCGGCCTTACCAAAGAGCAACTTCTGAATCATGCGCAAGGCATAGGCGGCCGAAAGGATCACGCCGATGCCCGCAAGCACCGCGATGCCCGGACCGAAAGCCGTCCACAGTCCCTTGAGGATCAGGAACTCGCCCACAAAGCCCGCCGTTCCCGGAAGACCGATGGCCGCCAGCACCAGCACCATGAGAAGCGTGGCCAAGAACGGCGAGCGCCCCGCCAAGCCTCCGAAGTCATCCAGATGGCGCGAATTTGCCCAGCGTTCCAGAGTGCCGAGCAGCAGAAAGATGCCGCCAGCGGCAAGTCCGTGGGCCACCATCAGCACCATGGCGCCCTTGAGCCCCTCGGGAGTGAAGGTGAAGACGCCGGCGACGATGAGTCCCAAGTGTCCAAGGGAGGAGAAGGCCATCAGCCGCTTGACGTCAGATTGTGTCAAAGCCAGCAAGGCGCCGTAGAGGACGGCCACTAGGCCCGCGAGCACGAACCAAAGGGCGAAGCGATGCGCCTCCACAGGGAAGAGCGGAATCACGAAGCGCAAGAAGCCGTAGACGCCGACCTTGGCCATGGCGCCCGACAAAAGCGCCGTCGTTCCGGCCGGAGCCTCGGCATAGGTCTCCGCCTGCCAGACGTGCAGGGGAAGAAGCGGTGTCTTGACCACAAAGGCCACCGCCACCGCCGCGAAAAGCGCCAAGGCAAGCGAAGGCGGCAACATCCCAAGGTGGGAGAGGATGCCGAAGCGCGCGCTCAAGACGGCAAGGTCAGTGCCCAGTCCGATCTTGGCCAGGAAGTAGATCGCAATCATGAGCGGAGCCGAACCAAGCGCCGTGAAGATCACGAAGAGCAAGCTGGCCTGTTTGCGGCGACGGCCGCCAAAGCCCGAGATGAGCACGAAGGAAGGCACCAGCATGGCTTCGAAGAAGAGGAAGAAGAGTACCAGATCCGTCGCCATGAGGCTTCCGAAGATTGTTCCTTCCAGCAGGAAGGTCCAGATGGCAAACTCGCGCATGCGCTCGCGCACAGTACGACGGCTGGCCCACAGAGCCGCCGGGACAAGCCACGCGGTCAGTTGCAGAAGCCACGCCGAAAGGCCATCCACCCCAAACTGAAAGCGAGTTGGCGTCGCGATGCCAGGAAGCTGGAACCAGGTGAAGGAAGGCGAAACGCAGCCGCCGCACCATACCAGAGGCAGCGCGATGGCAGCCGTCAAAAGGCCTAGGAAAAGTCCTAAACGAGCCGAGGACTGGCCCTCCTTGCCGGAGGCAAAGGCAAGCAGCAGAGCGGCAACGAAAGGCGCCGCCAGAAGCAGAATGAGATGCATGTTACCAGGCCCCCAGGAGGAAGAAGGCAAGCAGGAGGACCAAGCCGCAGAGACTGAGTCCGAGGTTCACGCGCAGGCGCGAGCGCTGGAGCGAACGGACAGCGTCCCCCACCATCCCGACGGCATAGATCAGAAGCGCCAAGAGGCCATTGAAGATGACCGTCTGCACGATCTTGTCGCCGATCCAGGCAAGCGCCTTGGTCGCCGCGATGAAGATACCGTGGATGTAGTCGAAGAAGAAGGTCCAGAAGGCGCCGAAGCCCTTGGGGGCCGAACTTCCCACCGCCTCAATCTTGGCCTTGCTCCAGATCGCCCAGGCGACGCCGGCACCCACCAAAGCGGCCAGCGTTCCGATGGCGGCAAAGAGCAGAGCCGAACCTTCCTCGGCTTCGTTCCCGCGCGCCCAGAAGGACTGCGCCGGAGAAAGCACCGGAGAAAGCATCTGATGGAAGCTGTCCAGGCCCGGGATCATGCCGGCCCAGAAGAAGCCCACGCCCAGAGCACCAAGCCCTAGGAGGACGACCGGCAGCGTCATGGTGAAAGGAGCCTCATGAGCATGCGCAGCCAGCTTCTCGTCGCGCCCTTTGCCGAAGAAGGTGAGAATCATGAGGCGCGTCATGTAGAGAGCCGTGATAACGGCGGTCAGGAGTCCGAGCCCATAGAGCAGCGGAGAGCTTCCGTAGGCCCGCTCCAGGATGAGGTCCTTGGACCAGAAACCGGCACCCAGCGGCAGTCCCAAAATGGCGTACCAACCGGCGGCCATGGCCAGGAAGGTGAGCGGCAGCTTCTTCCAAAGGCCGCCCATCTTGCGCATGTCCTGCTCGCCGCCCACAGCGTGAATCACCGAACCGGCACCCAGGAAGAGCGTGGCCTTGAAGAAGGCGTGGGTGAAGACGTGGAAGAGCGAGGCATCGAAAGAGCCGACGCCCGCGGCCATGAACATGTAGCCCAGCTGCGAGACCGTCGAGTAGGCAAGCACCTTCTTGATGTCGTTCTGGAAGAGCCCGGCTACTGCGGCCCACAGTGCCGTGGCGATGCCGACGCCGGCGATGACAGAAAGCGTCAGCGGCGAGCGCACGAACATGTCAGAAAGTCGCGCCAACAGGTAGACGCCCGAGGTCACCATGGTGGCGGCGTGGATCAGCGCCGAGACTGGCGTCGGACCAGCCATGGCGTCGGGAAGCCAGGTGAGGAGCGGAATCTGCGCGCTCTTTCCGGTGCAGCCCAGGAAAATGAGCAGGGTGGAAGCCAAGAGCAACCCGGCGCCGGTGGTGCCGGCGGCAAACAGAGCGGCGTGCGAGGCGTCGCGGAACCAGGCGGAGATGGCCGAATACTCAAGGCTCGCCTGCGAGCCCATGAGAGCCATCAGGGCGATGGTGCCCAAGAGGAAGCCGAGGTCGCCAGCGCGATTGACCAAGAAGGCCTTGCGAGCGGCGTTGTTGTTGGCCTCTTCCTTGTGCCAGAAGCCGATGAGTAGGTAGGAGCAGAGTCCCACGCCTTCCCAGCCGATGAAGGTCATCAGCAGGTTGGATCCCAGCACCAGCACGATCATCGAGGCCAGGAACAGGTTGAGATAGGCGAAGAAGCGGGCAAAGCCGCGATCCTCGGCCATGTAGCCGATCGAATAGAAGTGGATCAGAGTGCCGATGCCGGTGATGAAAAGCAACATCATGGCGGTCAGCGAATCGAAGGAGAATCCGAAGGCCACCTTGAAGGAACCGGCGTCGATCCAGGTCCAAGGAGCTTGGGAAAAGACCGCGTTCGGATGGAGCGAAAGCGCCAAGAGCAGCGTGAGCACGAAAGCACCGCCCGCCGCCACGGTTCCGAAGAAACCGGAAAGTCCGCGACTGGGACCTTCGTCCGTGTCGGCGCCAGCAAGGGCCAAGATGCCGTTGAGGAGAGCTCCCGCCAAAGGAAGGACGGGCAGCAGCCAGAGGTAGTTTTGCAGCTGGTTCACGGTCTATTCCTTCATCCGCGAATAGGCGTCCGAGTCCACGCTTTCGCGGCTGTGGAACACCAGGATGATCATGGCAAGTCCAATGCAGGCTTCCGAGGCGGCCAAGGCAATCACGAAGACCGGCACCACCAGTCCTTCCATGGAAGCGGCGGCGGCAAAGGTGCGGGAAAAGCCCACGAAGGAAAGGTTGGCCGCATTCAACATGATCTCCACTCCCATGAGAATGAAGAAGAGATTGCGGCGGGTCAACGTCGTTGCAAGGCCGATGCAAAAGAGCAGCAGGGCCAAGAACTGGACGTTAAGGGCGGAAATGGCGGTCATGCCTTGGTCTCCTTGTGGGAATCCAGTTCACGCTTGGCAAGCAGCACAGCTCCCACCAGCGCCGTAAGCAGCACGAAGCCCACAGCTTCAAAGAGCAACACGTAGCCGGTTGGCCCAAAGAGTTGTTGGCCGGTAAGGTCGACGGTGCCGCGCAGCGCCGCCTCGTTGTTGGAGATCGTCTCGCCGCGGAAGGTGCGCGTAAGCAGCGCCGCAAGCGCCGCCGGAACGATCAGAAGCACGAGGCCAAGCGAGCCAAAGCGCGGCGTATGATCGTCCTTGGCACCGTTCAGCACCATGATCACGAAGACCAGCAGCATGACGATGGCGCCAGCATAGACCAACACCTGCAGCACCGCCAAAAACGGCGCGTGCAGAATGGCGTAGAGGCCCGAAAGCGAGGTCATCATTCCGATCAAGGCCATGGCAGCGTTGATGGGATGACGCGCCACCAGCACCGTGAGAGCGCAAGCCAAGGCTAGCACGGCAAAGAGTCCGAAATAGATCTGCGGCAGAAGTTCCATCAGTGCCCCGTTCCTTCCGCCGAGGTGCGGCGGGCTTCCTCGTTGAGCCGCCCGCCCGGAGCCTTCTGGCTCTGCTCGTCGTCGGCGGGATAATCCTTGGGATCCCAATCCAGGAGATCTTCCTTAGTGCGCACGAACGACTCGCGGGAATCGCCGACGACAGCGATCTTCTTGGTGTCCATGCGGATGGCATCCACCGGGCAAGCCTCTTCACAAAGGCCACAGAAGACGCACACCAGGAGATCGATCTCGAACTTCTTGGGCTTCTTCTCGATCTGCCCGTCCTTCGACTCGCTGGCCTCAATCGAGATGCAGCGCGCCGGACAGGCAGTGGAGCACATGAAGCAAGCCACACAGCGCGGCTCCCCGTCGGGGCGCTTCATCAGACGATGGTGGGCCCGGTAGTCCTGCGGGACATCGACCTTGCGCTCTGGATAGGCGACGGTGGGAAGCGTCTCCGGCTTGAAGAAGCCGTGGAAGAAATGCTTCATGGTCAGGGCCATGCCCTTGGCCGCTTCGACCACATAGATCTTCTCGACGGCGTTCATCTCACGACGTTCGATCACCTTGGTCATCAGTTGCCTCCGTGCACGATCTTGGCGATCACCGCGGTGACGAGCAGGTTCGCGAGCGCCAAGTTGAGGAAGATCTTCCATCCCAGGGACATGACCTGGTCATAGCGGAAACGCGGCAGACTCCAGCGCACCCAGACCCACACCCAGCAGAAGATCAAGGCCTTCACGAAAAGCACACCGAACTGCACAGCGGCAGTTCCCGCCGAAGCCCAGAGCGGATAGACCAGTTCGCCTCCAACCGTTGTGGCCTCGGGATGGACAAAGACGGCGGCAAGCAGAGCCAACAAGAAGCAGAACACTCCCGCAACCACCAGCCCCGCGCTCATGAAGTTGTATTCCTTGCGACGGTCGGCCTTGTCGCTGGCGTTCGTCTTCTGGTAGTTGGCGATCCAGCGGCGCATCAGCACCGCAAGTCCAAAGGCCGAGAGTCCGAAGATGGCCAGAATGACGGCCGCCACGATGCCCAGATGGGCCTGGATACCGGCAGTGTGCAGGATGGGAAGATCGTAACCGCCCAGGAACATGGTGGCCAC
>DAIPHW010000099.1:0-8829 GCA_036771135.1 Fibrobacterota bacterium
GCTGGCCGACTCCTTCCTGCTTGCCCCGGTCGGGCAGGTCTCGCTGGACCCTTCGGCCATCGTCCCCCAGATCTCGCGCCTCGGCGCGACGGCCTTCCTCACCGGGCTGCAACTGGCCGGTCCGGTGCTGATGGCCCTCTTGCTGCTCACCCTGGTGATGGCGGTGCTCTCGCGGGTGATGCCCTCCATGAACGTGTGGATCCTTTCCATGCCGCTGCAGATCGTGATCGCCTGCGCGGTGGTGGGTGTGACATTGCCGTGGATCCTAGAAGGCTTCCGACTCTGGCACGAACACCTCGTGAACACCTCGCTCTACCTGCTTTCGCGGATGCGCTAAATGGACGAAGACGAGAAGACCGAAGAACCGTCCAGCAAGCGCCTGGGAGAGGCGCGCGAGAAGGGACAGGTTCCCAAGAGCGTCGACCTGCTGCAGGCCGCCACCTTGCTCGCCGGCGCCATCGCCCTGTGGACCTCGGGAAGCGCCGTGCTGGAAAGCCTGCGGCAGCTGACCATCCGCACCTTCCAGGCCATTCCCGTCTGGCACGTCTCGGACGAAAATCTCACCACGGGACTGGCTTTCGGCATGTGGGAGATCATGAAGATCCTGCTGCCGCTGCTCTTGCCCATCGCCGTCACAGGCGCCATCGTCTCGCTCATCATGACCGGGCCGCTGTGGGCCTCCAAGGTCTTCTCGCCCGATCTTGGAGCCTTGTTCAGCATCGGGAACCTCGCGCGCATGTTCAATAAGCGCGCCTTGGTGGAGCTGCTCAAGGGCGTCCTCAAGATCACCGTGGTCGGCTGGGTGGCTTGGTCGGCGGTGCAGCAGAGTCTGCCGCAGTTTGCCGCCATGGCCGCCTGGCCCTTTCTGGAGCAGGTCTTCTTCACCGTACACCTCGCCTTCTGGGCCATCGTGAAGATGGGCGTGGCGCTTCTGATCATGGGCCTTGCGGACTTTTTCTGGCAGCGCCACAGCACCCACAAGAAGCTCAAGATGACGAAGCAGGAAGTGAAGGACGAGGCGCGCCAGTCAGAAGGCGACCCGCAGGTCAAGGGCAAGCGTCGCAAGATGCGCCAAGAAATGCACCGCCGTTTTTCGCTGCGGGAAGTTCCCAAAGCAACAGTGGTGGTCACCAACCCGACCCACTTCTCGGTGGCGCTGCGCTTTGAGCAGGGCGTGGACCCGGCCCCCGTCATGGTGGCCAAGGGCGCCGACGCCATGGCTTTTCGCATTCGCGAGATCGCCCGCGCCTCCAATGTTCCGCTGGTAGAAAACCCGCCGGTGGCGCGCGCGCTGTACGCCCGGGTGGAACCTGGCGATCAGGTGCCCCCTGAGCTCTATCAGGCGGTGGCCGAGGTGCTGGCCTTCGTGATGCGAGCCCGGACGTAAGCCTCTTTGGGCGCCACCCCGCCCGCAGGCGGGGTCGGGCTGCCTGCCGGGCCTCCTAACCCCGCCCACACCGACGTAGGGGCGATTCATGAATCGCCCCTACAATGGGCGGAGGCAACATGGAACGACGACGCCGAAATTTTCTTCCGCGGTCGTGCATGGGGCCCCATGTTGCGAGCTTGCTCGCGTGGGGCATGGCTGACGCCACTTCACCGCTAAGCATCAATCGGAGTGCCCGACAACGGCACCACGAGTCGCAATTGGGGGTGCAGGGGGTGAATACCCCCGCGAGCGGGTTCCAAGGGTGCGCGGCAGCACCCTTGGCCGGGTGCAGGGCGGAGCGCCTGCAAATACCGTCAACAAACACAAAGCAGCGAAAACCGCCAGCGCCGCCCTTCGACCAAGCTCAGGGCGAACGGATGTTTTCCCCGTTCGTGGTGAGCACCGTCGAACCATGAACGGGAAGCAACGCGGCACCCCACGCGCCAGGGATGCCGGCGATAGCCCGGGACACCCGCCCGTAAACCACGTAGGGGCGAGGCATGCCTCGCCCCCACAACGGGATTGGGCGGGGGCCCGGCAGGCAGCCCGGTGCCCCGCGCCGCGGGGCAGGCGCCCAGCGCAACGGGCTAGACGGGCTTTTTCATGGGGCGTTTGCTGTCGATCTTGTAGTGCTCGTGGGGATTCTGCCATTTCAATTCGGCGAGCTTTTCATTCGAGAGGGAAAAGGTCACATCCTTGATGCGCAGCCATTTGTTGCAAGATGTGCTGTAATTCCAAATCGTCGTAAGGGCTTCCATTCCGCATTCTTTCACTAAATATTTTCTATATCCGGACCCAAAATTCTGTCAAGGCAACCTATAAACATCCCCACCATTTGGCTTTCCAGCAGGAAGCGCTATGGGCAGCCGCAGGAATGGCCCAAGCGCAGCTCGTGGCGCAGCACCACTTGGCGGACCGGGCGATGCGGCTCGGCGATGCGCCCCAAGAGCAGCTCCACGGCGGCCTTGCCGATCTCGCGGGTGGGCTGGGCGATCAAGGTCACGGAAGGCTTAACCAATGAGGTCCAGGCGGACTCGTCAAAGCTTGCGAAAGCCACCTCCTCGGGACAGCGACAGCCGCTCTCCATAAGGGCGCGGTAGGCACCGACGGCCAACCGACCATTGCTCACCAGGATGGCTTCAGGAGGAACGTCCCGGTCGAGCAGTTCGCGAGTGGCACGGTAGCCTTCTTCCTCGAAGGGCGAGAGCATCAGCTCCAGTCCGGCGTCCAGGGGGATGCCGTGGTGTTCCAGAGCCGCCTGAAAGCCATGCCGACGCTCGGCGCCGGTGGAGCTCTTGGCGCCGAAGAGCCCGGCGATGCGGCGGTGCCCGTGACCGATCAGGTGCTCGGTGAGCTCGCGTGCGGCCGCGACGTTGTCGATGAGTACCAGGTCGGTGTCGTCCCGCGCCACGGCGCGATCGATCACCACCACCGGCATGGTAAGCTCGGTGAGCTTGCCGCTGTTGAGGCTCTTCTGGGCTTTGTTGGTGGGGGCGAAGATGATGCCGGCGACGTTCTCGTCGGCCAGGTGGCAGAGGTAGATCTCCTCCTTCTCGGGATTCTCGTCGGTGTTGCAGAAGAAGACGGCGTAGCCATGCTCGATGGCGGCATCCTCGACGGCGCGGCCGATCCCGGCGAAGAAGGGATTCTGAATGTCGGCCACCACCAGGCCAATGGTAGAGGACTGGTTGGAGCGAAGGTTGCGGGCCACCCGGTTGGGACGATAGCCCAGCTCGCGCACCGCCTCCTGGATGCGGTCCGCCACATCCTGGCTGACCGGATTGGTGCCGGAAAGGGCCCGTGAAACGGTGGCGATGGAAACGCCACAGCGTTCGGCGACATCGCGCATGCTGGTCATAATGGGTGCCCCTTTCTCTGTGAGTTCGGCGATGCTGACAAGCGCTAGCATCCAGAACAAATGTAAACGTTTGCCAGACCGCATGCAAAGAGTGCCATCGCGTTACAGCGAAGAATTCCAAAAATTCACCAGAATCGGCGGAACCTGAAGAAAGAACACTGGAGAGAAGAAAAACATGTAGCGAACGAAAATGTAATCGTTTACATTATTTCTCCAAACAGGTCTCGTAGGGGGTGCTTCCATGTTGGACTTCAAAATCAACAGCGTCCGTCTCGCCGCACACGCGCAAAGCAAGCAACAGGCCATTGAGCAGGTTGCTCAGCTGCTCGCTGAAAACGGCTACATCGACCCGTTGTACACCGGCAGCATGCTGGCCCGCGAAGAGCAGGCCAACACCTACCTCGGGTGCGGCATCGCCATCCCCCACGGCCTGCCGAGCGACCGCCACATGATCCACTCCACCGGCCTTGCCGTGGTGCAGTTTCCCGACGGCGTTCCCTGGGAGCAAGGCAAACGCACCAGCCTCGTGGTCGGCATCGCGGCCCGCGGCGACGAGCACCTCGACATCCTGGCGCGCCTCACCGGCCTCTTGCAGCAGGGGCCGCTGGTCCAACAGCTCGCATCTACCAGCGA
Organism: Fibrobacterota bacterium; assembly: GCA_036771135.1. Lineage (GTDB taxonomy): Bacteria > Fibrobacterota > Fibrobacteria > UBA5070 > UBA5070 > JBDKGV01. Next base: position 3,921 of record DAIPHW010000099.1, read on the forward strand.
CGCCCAGGAGATCGTGCGGGCTCTGGCCGGCACCACCGCCGAGGCTCCATCAAGCAATGGCGAAGTGGAGCTCGAAGGCGCCCGCCGCACCACCGCCCATGTGGGCCCTGATCACGGCCTGCACGCCCGCCCCTCCACGGCGCTGGCCGCCTGCGCCCGCAAGTTTGCCGCCGAGATCCAACTGAAGTGCTGCGGACGCCTAGCCAGCGCCAAGAGCATGGCTGCCATCCTGCGGCTGGGAGCCGCCCACGGCGCCGAACTCGAGATCTTGGCCAAAGGCCCGGACGCCGAGACGGCCCTTGCCGAACTGAAGGCTCTGGCGGAACGCCCCGAGGTCGAGGAATCCCGCAAGGTCGCCGTCCAGCACGACTGGAAGCCCGAGGAGCACAGCGCCGTCATCAGCGGCGTCGCCACCTCGCCCGGGCTTGCCATCGCCCGGGTGCACCACCTCGACCTGCGCCGCGCCGAACCGGTCGCAGCCGGCATGCAAGGCACTCCGGAAGAAGAAAGCGCCCGCTTCGCCGCCGCCCTCACGACCTCGCGCGAGCAGCTGCAGAGCCTCCACGAGCAGGTGAGCGCCCGCACCAACGCCGCCACCGCCCAGATCTTCCTGGCTCAGCTCGAGATCCTGGAAGACACCGCCCTGCGCGAAGAGGTGGAACGCCACATCGCCGCTGGTGCCGGCGCCGCCGCGGCCTGGGAGACGGCCATCCACGAATTGTCAAATTCCCTGGAAAGCTCCGAGAACGCCATCACCGCCGCCCGCGTGGCCGACGTGCGCGACATCGACAGCCGACTCCTGGGAAATCTGCTCGGAGCCAGCGACGCTGCCGCCCTTGGCACCGAGGGCGAGCCGGTGCTCCTGGTGACGCGCGAACTGAGCCCTTCGCAGACGGCTGCGCTCGACCCCGAGCGGGTGGCCGGCTTCTGCACCATCGAAGGCGGCGCCACCTCGCACGTGGCCGTGCTGGCGCGCTCGCTGGGCATTCCTGCCGTCACCGGAGCCGACGAAGAAATCCTCAAACTTGAGGAAGGGCAGTTGGTGATCCTCGACGCCGACGCCGGAATGCTCTACCCGACGCCAAGCAAGTCTGAGCTGAAGGCGGCCAAGGAGGCTCGCGAGCGCTTGCACAACAACCTGCAGCAGGCCTGGCAGGAGCGCTTCGAGCCGGCCATCACCCTCGACGGCCACCGCATGGAGATCGTGGCCAACATCACCCGCACCGAGGACGCCGAAAAAGCCGTCGAGGCCGGTGGCGAAGGCGTCGGGCTGCTGCGCTCGGAATTTCTCTTCCTGGGCCGCGAAGAGCCTCCCAGCGAAGAGGAGCAGTACGAAGCCTATCGCGCCATGCTAAAGGCTTTGGGCGGACTCCCCATGGTGCTGCGCACCCTGGACATTGGCGGCGACAAGAACGTGCCCTACATCCAGGTGCCGCACGAAGACAACCCCTTCCTGGGCGTGCGCGGCCTGCGCCTGTGCCTGCGCCAGCCCGAACTGTTCCGGCCCCAGCTGCGCGCCGCCTACCGCGCCTCGCTCGAAGGGCCGCTGCGCCTCATGTTCCCCATGGTCACAAGCGTCGGGGAACTGCGCGAGGCCCGCAAGATCGCCGAGGAGATCCGCCAGGAGCTCGACGTGCCGGCGGTGCCCATCGGCGTCATGATCGAGGTGCCGGCCGCCGCATTGCTTGCCGATGCGCTCGCCCGCGAAGCCGAGTTCTTCTCGATTGGCACCAACGACCTGACCCAATACGTGCTGGCCATGGACCGCGGCAATCCGCAACTGGCCCGCGAAGCCCAGGGGACGCATCCGGCGGTGCTGCGCATGATTGCCAACACCGTCGAGGCGGCCCATCGCCACGGCCGTTGGGTGGGCGTGTGCGGAGGCCTGGCCGGCGAGCCCGCCGGAGCGGCGCTCCTGACGGGACTCGGGGTCGACGAACTGAGCATGGCCATTCCCGACATCGCCCGCGTCAAGAGTTCCCTGCGCGGCCTGCGCCAGGACGAGCTGCAAGCCTTGGCCCAAGGCGCCCTCGCGTGCGAGGACGTAGAGGCCGTCAAGGCGCTGCTGGCCGCACTGGACAACCACGCCTAAGCGCTGAATAAAAGAGGAGCGAAACGATGGATCCGCAAACCAAAGTCGTCACCGTCACGCTGAATCCGGCCATCGACCAGACGGTGCAGATCGAGGGCTTCCAATGCGGCGAAGTGAACCGCGTCGCCCGCGTCACCCAGAACCCCGGCGGCAAAGGCGTCAACGTGGCCTCGGCGCTTTCCGACCTCAACCTCTCGGTGCTGGCCACCGGCTTTCTCGGCAAGGAAAACATCCTCCTCTTCGAGGATCTCTTCTCCCGCAAGAAGATCGGCGACTGCTTCGTGCGGCTGCGGGGAGCCACCCGCCTGGGGCTCAAGATCGTCGACGAACCCACCCGCCAGGTCACCGAGATCAACTATCCCGGCCTGACGCCGGAGCCGGCCCATATCGAACGGCTGCTCGCGACGCTGCGGGAAGCGGCCAAGCTCGGCACCTGGTTCGTGCTCTCGGGGAGCCTGCCTCCCGGAGTCCCGCCAGAAATCTACGGGCGCATGGTGCGCGAGATCCGCGAGCTCGGCGCCCGCGTGATCGTGGACACCAGCGGCGAGCCGCTGCGCCACGCCTTGGAGCAGGGGCCCGACATCGTGAAGCCCAACCAGAGCGAACTGGAGCAGATGACCGGCCGAGCGCTGCGGAACATCGAAGATGTGGCCGAGGCTGCCACCTCTCTAGTGGCCAAAGGCGTCGGCCTGGTGGTGGTCTCCATGGGCTCGCACGGGGCGCTTTTTGTCAACGAGACCGAAGCGCTGCTCACCACCCCGCCCAAGGTGCAGGTGCAGAGCACCGTGGGCGCCGGCGACACCATGGTGGCGGGGCTCGTCTACGCCCAGCTCCAGGGCTTCGACCTTGCCAAGACGGCGCGCCTGGCCACCGCCTTCGGGACCCACGCCGTCACCCGCATCGAAAGCGGCGTAAGTCGCGAGGCCATCCTGGATCTTGAGACAAAAATTGTCACAAAGGAACTCCGCGCGAGCCGGAAGCTCGCCAACCCGCCCTCGCGAGCAACCGCGCAGGCTTCTTAGGAGGACACCATGGCTAAATTCCTGGCAGTATTGGGAGAGCACCTGGGCGAGGCCCACGTGAAGCTTGCCGAAGGAGCGCTGCGGGCCACCGCCCTGCGCGCCGGGCACGAGATCCGCATCGTGTCCAGCGGCACCGAGGCAGAAAGCGCCGCGCTACGGGCCGAAGGCGGCGAATACGTGCTGCTCTCGGGCTGCGATGCCTGGGTGGAACGGCACTTTGCCGCCTTCCCCCACAAGAGCTTCCAGATCAACGAGCTCATTCTCAAGACCGCGCCGCTGCTCGACGAGCTCGCCGGCGTCAGCTCCTCGTCTTCTGTGCCCAACAGCGTGGCTGCCCCGGAGGCAAAGCCCGCCGCCGTCACGCGCATCGTCGCCGTCACGAGCTGCCCCACCGGCATCGCCCACACCTTCATGGCCGCCGCCGCCCTGAAAAACGGCGCCGACGAGCTGGGCTACCAGATCAAGGTGGAGACGCGCGGTTCGGTCGGGGCCCAGAACACCCTGACGGACGAAGAGATCGCCGCCGCCGACGTCGCCATCGTGGCCGCCGACACCCATGTGGACCTCGACCGCTTTGCCGGCGTGCGGCTCTACATCGCCTCCACCAACGACGCCATCAACGACCCCAAGGCGCTCATCGGGCGCGCTCTGTCGCAAGCGAAAGCTCCTGCCCCGCAGGCCGCGGGCGCCGCCCTCCCCAAGGCTGAAACGCACGAGCGCACCGGCGCCTACAAGCACCTGATGACCGGCGTGAGCCACATGCTGCCTTTGGTGGTGGCGGGCGGGCTTCTCATCGCGCTAGCCTTCGCCATCGGCGGCATCCACGCGGGCGACGCCACCGGCACCCTCGGATGGGCGCTGATGCAGATCGGCGGCTCCACCGCCTTCAAGCTCTACGTGCCGGTGCTCGCGGGCTTCATCGCCTTTTCTATCGCCGACCGTCCGGGCCTGGCGCCGGGCCTTGTCGGCGGCATGCTTTCGGCGACTTTAGGGGCCGGGTTCCTGGGCGGCATCGCGGCGGGCTTTCTGGCTGGCTATTTGACAAAATTCCTCAACGAGCGGCTGCCGCTGCCTGCGTCACTGCAGAGCCTCAAGCCCATCCTGATCCTGCCGCTCCTCTCCACCCTGATCGTGGGCCTTGCCATGATCTACGTGATCGGCACGCCGGTCAAATTCTTGCTGGACACCCTCACCGGCTGGCTTTCGGGCATGCAGCAGTCGAGCGCCCTGGTGCTTGGTCTGCTCTTGGGCGCCATGATGGCCTTCGACCTCGGCGGCCCCGTCAACAAGGCCGCCTACACCTTCGGCGTCGGGCTGCTTGCCTCCAACGTGCACGGCCCCATGGCCGCGGTGATGGCCGGCGGCATGACGCCCCCGCTGGGCATCGCCTTGGCTAGCCTCCTCTTTCCTTCCCGCTTCTCCAAGAAGGAGCGCGGCGAGGGCCGGGCCATGGCCATCCTGGGGCTTTCCTTCATCTCCGAGGGCGCCATTCCCTTTGCCGCCACCGATCCTCTGCGCATCATCCCAAGCTTCGTGATCGGATCCGCCGTCGCCGGCGCCATCTCGTTCTCGTCGGGCGTGCAGCTGATGGTCCCTCACGGCGGCGTCTTCGTGCTCTTCATCCCGCACGCCGTGGCCGGTCTCCTGAACTACGTGATCGCCATCGTCGCCGGCACCGTGGTCACGGCCATCTGCCTGCGCCTCCTGAAGCGCGCGCCGGTAGAACCGCACGCCTGATTGATTGGGGCGCCTCCCGCCCGAGCGGGCGGGCCGGGCTGCCTGCCGGGCCCCCGCC
>DAIPHW010000100.1:0-8571 GCA_036771135.1 Fibrobacterota bacterium
GAGTCGTTCACCTGGAAGATCATGCTGATGGTCGGCGGATCTACGGTGATGCGCTCCTGGACCACCGGATTTTCGGGATCGGTGATGGTGTCGCCCAGCTCAAAGTCGGGAACACCTGCAACTTGAACGATCTGCCCAGGGCCGACTTCCTCGACCTCGGTGAGCTTCAGTCCGTAGTAGGCGTAGATCTTGGTGCAGCGGGTGCGCTTGATGCTGCCGTCGGCCTGCGAGAGGCCGATGGTCTGGTTCACCTTGAGAGTGCCCTGCTTCAAGCGGCCGATGGCCAGACGCCCGAGGAATTCGCTGTAGTCGAGCGAAGAGATGAGCATCGAAAGGGGAGCCGTGGCATCGCCCTTGGGCGAAGGAATCTTCGCGACGATCTGGTCGAAGAGAGGCGCGAAGTCGGAATCGGGATCCTCCATCTCCATCTTGCAAATACCCGAACGGGCCGAAGCGAAGATGTGGGGGAAGTCCAACTGCTGGTCGTTGGCGTCCAGTTCGATGAAAAGATCAAAGACCTTGTCGAGAGCGCCGTGAGGATTGGCACCGGGACGATCAATCTTATTGATGACCACGATGGGCTGGAGGCCGAGCTCCAGTGCTTTGTGCAGCACGAAGCGGGTCTGCGCCATGGGGCCGTCGAAGGCGTCCACAACCAAGAGCACACCGTCCACCGTGGAGAGAACACGTTCCACCTGGCCGCCGAAGTCGGCGTGCCCCGGAGTGTCCACGATGTTGATGAAGTGGCCCTTCCAAGAGATCGAGGTGTTCTTGGAGAGAATGGTGATGCCGCGCTCACGCTCCAGGTCGTTGGAATCCATCACGCGTTCCTGGACTTCCTGATTCTCTCGGAAGGCCCCTCCCTGACGGAGCATCTGATCCACGAGTGTGGTCTTACCGTGGTCAACGTGAGCGATGATGGCGATGTTGCGAATCTTGCTGGCTTCAATCATGACGGCGCCAAAGTAGGAACCCATCTACGTTTTGGCCGGTGGCATTTTGATTGCATATGCTTTTCAGGTTTTTGAGCCCAAAGGAGGATTTCATGATTCGCAAGCTTACCGCCCTTACGCTTAGCTTGGCGGCCATCCCTTTCGCCGCCAATGCGCTCTTAAATGGCGGCTTCGAAGCCGGTCTCCAAGGCTGGAATAACTGGGGGGCCGACACCACCTCCGTTCACCACGGCGGCGCCAAGGGTTGCGCGGTGCGCTCGGCAAAACCTGTCTGGGCCGGGCTTGATCAGAAAATCACCATTCCCAGTGGCACCCGCTCCGTGAAGGTCTCTGGATGGCTGCGAGCCGATTCACTGCGCTCGGGCAAAGAAAACTGGGAGCGCGGACGGCTCGGGGTGGAGTTCCTCACCGCCAAAGGCGACACCGTGGGCGGCTTCCCTCCCGCCGTCGGCCAAGTGCGCGGACATCTTCCCTGGACCCACGTGGAGCGCAATTATCCCGTGCCTACCGGCGCCGACACCCTCAAGGTGCAGTGCGCCCTGGGCAACTCCTCAGGGACCCTCTACTGCGACGATCTCTCAGTGGAATTCGCGAAGTAGGCTTAGTGGGATTCAGTCCGGAAGTCGTGACAGGATAACTGAAAAGTCGAGGAGATCCCCTAGGCGGTGCTCAATCACATCGCGGAAGATCTCCATCTCCAACTGCTGGTACTCATGGAGTAGGATGTTGCGAAAACCCACCATTCCCCGCAGCCGAAGCGTCAGTTCCGGCGTGATGATTCCTGCCGTCTCTAATAGCGTGAAGCTCTCGCGGCTGTCCTTGGGAAGCCCAAGCTTGCGACGGCGCACCACGTGGTTGGCCATGTCGAGGCAGAGTTCTGCCGCCCGCTGGAGATTCAAGGCGATGGCGTCCTGCCGCAGGAAATCCTGTTCCAGCGGAAGTTCGGACGGCAACTTCCGGTAGCTTTCGATCTGGCGCAGGCAACGCTCCAGGCTCTCCTTCTTGCCGAGGATGACGTCATCCATGGAGAATTCTCCCGCTTTGGGCGATGTCTTCGAGGATTTCCGCCCGTTCCTGGTTGAGCTTCTGCCACAGCGAGAGACTCAGCATCTCGAATTCCTCCACCGCCCTCGGATCGTTCACGAACAAGGTCCGTCCGTGGGAGACGATCTCGTTCTGAAAAACCGTCGCGGAGGCTCTCAGGTCAATCAGATCCACATCGCGTCCCAAAGCTTCGGAAAGCTCCTCGCGAACCTTGGAGAAAAGGTTAGCCGCCTCTCCCGGAGGCAGCAACAACGCGAGGTCCACATCACTTTGGAAATCCTGCGTCCCTTCGGCAAAGGAGCCGAACAGCCAAAGCGCCTGGAACTGCGGGAAGTTCCGGCGCACGATCTCACTGATCTTTTCCAGGTCCGCTTCGTCCATGGGCCGAATCTACCTCCCTGGCCGGGAATCAGCCCAGTACGATCTTCCAGAAGCGCCGCTTGCCGGCCTTGAGCACGTGCTCCCCGGCGGGGACCGGCATGGTGACTTCAGACACTTTCTGTCCGTCCAGCGAAACGCCGCCGTTCTGGATGAGCTTGCGCCCTTCGCCCTTGCTCGCGACGGCTGCCACCGCCACCAAAGCCTCCAGGATCGTCTGCGCTCCCGAAAGCTCCACTGTCGGAGTGTCTTCAGGTAAAGCCTCGCCACGATGCACGGCGGCCTCGCGCTCGGCGGCTTCCTTGGCCGTTTCTTCGCCGTAGTACTGTCGCACCACGTCGCCGGCAAGCCAAGCTTTCCAGGCGTTCACGGTCGAACCGTCTTCTCGAACCTTATTCTTCCAGGCCTCGATGTCAGAAATTGGCAAATCAGTAAGCAGGGTGGAGTAGCTCTCACACTGGCTGTCGGGAAGGCTATAGAGCTTGTGGTACATCACCTGCGGAAGCTCGTTCAGGCCCACGTAGTTGCCCAGCGACTTCGACATCTTCTCCTGGCCGTCGGTCCCGAGGAGGATCGGCAGGAAGAGTCCTACCTGAGCCTCTTGGCCCGGCTTTCCGAAGATCTCGCACAAGGCCGCGTCGCGCTGCAGCTCGCGGCCGCGCAGCACGTTGAACTTCTGGTCGGTGCCGCCCAGCTCCACGTCGGCGCGGATCATCACCGAGTCGAGTCCCTGCATCAGCGGGTAGAGGAACTCGTGCAGCGAGATGGGATTCCCCGCCGCGTGGCGGTTCTGAAAGTCCTGCCGCTCAAGCATCTGGGCCACCGTGATGCGAGCCATCAGTTCGGTGGTCTTGGCGAAGGAGAGGCTGCCGAACCACTCGCCGTTGTAGACAATTTCTGTCTTATTGCGATCTACCACCCGGAAGAACTGCTCCTGGTAGGTCTCGGCGTTCTTGAGCACTTCCTCGTGGGAGAGGCGAGGACGCGCCTTGGTCTTTCCCGACGGGTCGCCCACGGTGGCGGTGTAGTCGCCCACGATGAGCACCGCCTGGTGCCCGAGGTCCTGGAACTGGCGAAGTTTGCGCATCACTACGGTGTGCCCAAGGTGCACATCAGGGGCCGTCGGGTCGACGCCGAGCTTCACCCGCAGCGGGACGCCGGTGGCCACGCTCTTTTCGAGCTTGGCCAGAAGGTCCTTCTCGTCGATAATCTCGATCGTGCCGCGCTTCAGGATTTCCAGTTGTTCACGAGCCGTTCGCACCGGGCATCTCCAGGTTCAGGTGGACCTGCAAAGGTAATCCCGTCGGCCGCTTCGGGCTCAGCGGAGCTTCTTCGGCACCAAGCGGCGATAGGCGAGCGCCCCGCCCTTGACAAATCCCGTCTGGGAGCGGTTCCAGGCCTGGAGCCTTTCTGCGACACCGGCAGACTTTTGGTTTGCGGTTCCGCGGCCGGCAACACTGCTGCTTGCCGTGAGGGTGAGGGCATACGCCAAAGCCGAACTGTTGATAACATCTGGCGTAATGCCGATGCCGTCGTAGGAGGGATAATACGTTTTTCCGGCCGGCAGAATTTCGAGCGAAGTGATGTGCAGATAGGCCCCGGCCGGGGTCCCGATCGTGGTCTGACCAATTCCCTTGCCAAAGGTCTTTTGCCCAACCAGCCTCGCATCTCCGCTGGCATACAGGTTGGAGCGGATCGCCGAGGTCAGCATCTCGGCGGCGCTGGCGGTGCCCGAATTGACCAGCACTGCGAACTTGCGACCGCTTAACACCGAACCGCTTGCCATGTAGGTGGTGTCGCCCGTGACACCTCCGTAAGTGGCTTCGCTGATGTCTCGGGAACGGATGCGAATGGTACTGTCGCCTTTGGGTAACAGCGCGGCGGCGCACTGCAGCACGCTCTCCACACTTCCTCCCGGATTGCTGCGCAGGTCCAGGATGATCCATCTTCCCGAAGCCACCACTCCGGAAAGCGCCTGCGCCGCCTTCACGACCAACGGCCCGGTAGAATAAGCGGAGTCGCTGTCACTGACAAACTGGTTGATGTCGATGTAGCCGCGTCCTCCGCTCAGGGTGTCAATCCACACCGACGAAAAGCGCGCTGGAGCTCGCGTGAGCGTTACATCGAACTGACTATCCGACGATGGTCGGAAAATTCTCAACCTCACCTTAGAAGAGTCGGAGACCCACGAATAGGCACTGTCGACCGGAAAAGCGCTCCTACCATTGACAGCAATAATCCTGTCCTTGCGTCGAAGCCCCGCCGCCTTGGCGGCTCCGTTTGGGGCAAGATCGCCAATCGTCAGCGTGTCGGTCATAAAGGGGGAATAACGGATTCCAGCGACAGAATCTGGACTTTCACCAGCCAATTGCTGTTCAAAATCGGCAACATATTCCGCGGGAATGTAATAGCTAAAGGAATCGCTAGCGAAGCGGTTGAAGAGCAGCAAAGGATCCTCAATGGAAAGCGTGCGAGGGTCCTTCAGATTCCAGCGATGGATGGACATGGCATCCAGGAACCACCAGCTGTACCAGAATTCGGCGGAGGTGCTCCACTGCGAAGTGGCGACGCTGTCAAAGGTGTTGGTCTGCGTCCAAGTCTTGCCGTCCGCCTTTCCCCACGGTACGGAATCCAGCCGGTATGGAACTTTTGTCCCGGTAGTCCAAACGATGGGGATTGTCGTCGTCAATCTTACGGTATTGCCTTGAGCATCGGTCACGACTCCCCAATTGGCTGAATTGCTACCGCTGGACATGACATTATTACTCACTTCGGCACACCCAGAAAGTAGAGCCAAAGCCAAGACAGAAACTGACAATTTTTGCACGCAATTCCTCTTCCGTGAATTCTTGGTTCTCTGGAATTCTCTCATCCTAGGCAAATCCCACCAACCTTCTCGCACATCATTTTACGCTTTCCATGCGATCTCGATGCGAAGCCGCGTTCCCTTTCCCATATGACTCTCGATGTCCAGACGCCCCCCTATGGTCTCCACGCGGGAGCGGATTCCGGCCAAGCCAATGCCATTTTTATGGGTCGCGTAATCCGGATCAAAACCCTTTCCGTCATCAACGATATCCATCAGAACGAGATTTCCTTTCGCTCGCAGCGATATCTCGATTTTCTCGGGAGCGGCATGTCTCATGGCGTTAGCCACGGCCTCCTGAACGATTCGGTAGATGTGCGTGGATACTGAATTCGTAAAGTTCGGCAAGATCCCTTCGCACCGGAAGCGGATGTCCATGGTGGTCAGATTGTTCAGATCCTGAAAAAATTCGCGCAAGGCTGTCTCGACGCCGCGGTCATTCAACACCGAAGGATGGAGTTCGTGAGAAAGATTCCGGATGCCGCGGGACAGGGACTCAAATTTTCCGTCCAAGTTTTCCATGACATTTTCTGGTAAATCGGAGCGCAGCGAAAAAATCCACATACGAAGCGATGAGACCTGCTGTCCAAGGTCATCGTGAAGTTCCTGCGCGATCCAGTTCAGATGCTTGTCGGAGCGCTCGACCACTTCCCGATGGAAATTTTTCTCCATATGCACACGTTCCCGTTCCCGGCGGTATACCTCGCGCACAAGGATCAGTGTGGTGAGGGTATTTTCCAACATAGCCGCGAAAATCATCACGTTCGTCTTGATCGCCGGTCCCTGTGCCGTAAAGCCAAACTCCACGAGCAATCCGAAAGCCATGGCAAAGAAAAGAGGCAACAGCGCGAACAGGATCTGTCGTGCGAACAAGTCCCGTCTCCAGGTCCTAAAAGCAACAGTACCCAGCATCAGGCAGAGAACGCTTCCCATGCAAATTTTAGCGGCAAATCGAACCGCTGGCATCGCCGTGAGCAAAGGAAACAGCGTTACGACCCCAAAGAGGAATTGTGCTGTCACTATGACAGAAATTGTACGCGAGAGCCAAGGCTGTCTCTTTGCAAGCGACAGGATGTTCCGGATGAAGAGCGCAAAGCAGCCGACCGCCAGAAACGACAGGCTGACCGAAGCCATAGGATTCCAGTACGGGTGGTTCGGCCAGAGGTAGGCAAAGGCCAATCCTCGCTTTACTAGCACCCACAATACGGCCAACGCGAGATAGGCTGCGTACCATCCAAAGGCGCGTTCCTGAACGGCTCCCCAAAGAAACAGGGCAATCACCAAAATCGCCAGGAAATATCCGATCGCCAGACTGTCGAATATGGATGATCGCTCCACTTCCATCGGGAACAGGCGATCCGGCGTGATGTGGAGCCTCAGGGCACATGGTCCTTGGGGTTCGGAGGCTTGGATGTAAAGGGTATCTGCACCTTGCCTCATATCCAAAGGGATGGAAAGATTATGCACGGCCACCGGTTGTTTCCGGAAGGGAAGAGCACTTCCGAAATAGCCAAAAAAGCGGGTTCCCAACTTCACACCAAGAAGTCCCGGAGTTCTGAGAGTCGAGACCAGCCACCAACGACCTGGATGTGGTGATTGAACGATCATGCGCAACAGCGCAGGCGGTCCGTACTGGCCAAATTCCAGCCGCGCCTTCTGAGGGAGATTATGGAACGATGAATCCGGCAAGCGGTTCCAATCGGAAGGATTTGCTGGAATACTTATGGATGTTGAAAGAACTTGCACGTTTATGGCACGCACTTCCACGGAGATGGAATCCTTGAGGTTCAACCCCAGTGACGGCAACAGAACCAGTAAGGCAAAAAGGGTCATCTGTGTTGATTTCTCTCAAAGGATCGTTCTTGCATAAACATCGATGGCATTGCTAAACTCAATTCATCGTGCCTTTCTCTTCAGAAGATCCTCTGCACATCATGATTATCGAAGATCATCCGTTGATGCGTTCGGGGATCATTGCCATGCTTCGCCAGGAATATCCCTTTGCGAATTTTGGTGAGGCCTGCAATTTCACTGAAGCCGAAGTCCTGATCAAGAAGAAGACATGGAACCTTTGCATTCTCGATCAAAATCTTCCTGACGGTAAGGGTGTCGATTTTCTCACCAAAATCTCTCAAGCCTGTCCCGTCCTTGTCTTGACCATGTTTGACAGCGGTGACTTGGCAATGCTTGCCATGGAACGTGGTGCCAAAGGGTTCGTGTCCAAGAGTGAAAGTCCTCGTTTGCTTCTCACAGCCATCGATACGGTTCTTTCGGGGCACACTTGGTTTCCGCAGCTTGGCTCCATGAAAGGGCCTATTCTTTCGGATAGGGAAAAGAAAGTTCTCAAAGAACTTTTGGAAGGGAAAAGTCCTACCGAGATTGCGTTAAGTTGGGGGATCACCAACAGCGCTGTTCAGAGCTACAAGTCCCGTCTTTTTTCAAAACTCAACGTGACAAGCGTTGTCGAGTTGACCCAGTTTGCCTCCAAGATGGGGATGGTTTGACTTTTCAAAAGTCATGTTATTAGTCTGTGAGTAGAGTTCTGGACTTTTCCGAGATCTCCTCTTCCTTGTCTTTAGAGACATATTCATTGTCCTTGTACATAGTCCTGTGAACTGGCAGGGAAAACCACATTTTGGTCTTTTTTGCCAGTTTTTGTCTGTTGAGATAGCTGTTGAAAACCTTGGATCCCCAAGTTTTCAATGCTGTCGGTTCTGTGGATAGATGGCATAACTCACTTTTCCACATGGCGCTTGTTGGGACAACAAAAAAGCGGCCCTCAATAAAGAGAGCCGCTTGTGGACAGTTTGGATAACGTTTCGAGCTTACGCTGCCGTGGCGTTCACGAACTTGAGGCGTGTCAGAGCCCTTTGGAGGGATGCTCTGGCGCGTGCGTAGTCGATCTCGTGCGAGATAGCCTCGAGCCGTTCACGGGCTCTTTCTGCCGATTTGCGGGCCCGTTCCACATCGATGCCGTCTTTGGTCTCGGTGGCATTGGCAATGACCGTTACGCTTTCGCGAGTGATCTTGACGCAGCCGCCGCTGAGGAAGAAAGATTCGGTCTTTTCCTCTTCGGTCTCAATCTTGAGAATGGAAGGAGAAGCCAACATCACGGATTCAGCGTGCCCTGGAAGGATGCCATAGAGGCCGTCGTTGATGCCCAAGACGAGCCCTTTGGCGCGGCCTTTCCAAGCCACATGCTCTGGGTCGATGACAGTCAGTTCCAGGGTATTGCTCATTTCTTCAGCTCACGGTCGCGCTCGATGGCTTCCTCGATGGTTCCCACATAGCGGAAAGCCTGCTCGGAAAGGTTGTCGTGCTTGCCTTCCA
>DAIPHW010000101.1:0-8487 GCA_036771135.1 Fibrobacterota bacterium
TCTGCACCAAGCTCATTCCCGACTCCCACGTCAAGACTTCGGACGACATCATCGGGTAAGACCCTATATTTTGCCGTAATGCCCAAGCAAGCCACCAAGGCCGGGGACGGCCTGACGCGCGAGGAGCGCACGCGCCGCGAGATCCTTGTGGCTACGCGCGCCTTGGTGGAGCGGTACGGTTTCGCCAAACTCACCTTGGACGACATCGCTGGGGCCTTGGGCAAGAAGAAGAGCTTTCTCTACTACTACTATTCTGACAAGGAAGCCATTCTAGCGGCGGCCATCGAAGCTGAGACCGTGGAGATGCAGAAGGAAGTAGACAAGGCCCTGGCTAAGGACTCAACCGGGCTTGCCAAGATCCGGACCTATATCTTGGTCTGCCATCAGGAAATCCAAAAGCGGCTGCCGATCATCACCCAACTGCGCGGTGAGATCCGGGCCAAGAACCGCGACACGCTTGGAATTCTCCTGGAGAAGTCCAAGGAACTCATGAAGATGGATCTTCCTCTGCTCAATGCCCTCATGGAAGAAGGCGTTCGTGACGGCTCCATGCGGCCTTTTGGCGCACGGGAGATCGAGGCAATGGCGCACTTCATTTCCTTGGCGCTCCATGGCATCGAGTACGACTATATCCTCGAAGATGCCGATGAGCATTTCGAGGAGAATCTTCAGATCGCACTGGGAATCCTGGAACACGGGATTGCGGCGTAATTGGTCTTTCCTGCTCGACCGATGCCGTAACTGTTGGATTGCCAGTTCTGGTGGGCGTTTGGTTTCGTCCATGCCTTCAATGCTGAGTATTCCGTAGCGCCCATCGGATTCGGCACCGGCATTCGCCGATCCTTCTAGGACGCCTGTGTGATGGTGCTATCTTGTTGTTGCTTATTTTCGACTAAAAGTCTATACTGTTCAAATAGTTGTTGTCGTTCTAGCCGGAGCGGCATGATAGCGTAAGTGGCCACCAGCGCATTTGCTTAGGAAGGCCGACAAGCACGAAGGAGTATCGCATGGCTCGTGTCGCGTATCGCAACCGAATTGTCTCAGCTTTGGGAGGCGTGAGTACGTCTCTGCTCCTGGTTCTTGCAGGGTGTCAAAAGGATGCCACGGATTCTGTGCAACCGTCGCCGGTGGTTCGGACCAGCGTGGTTACAAGTTCTGATTCAGCTGGCGATCTTGTTCTCTCTGGCGAACTTGAGGCCGACGTCTCGGTGGCCGTGAGCTTCCGCACTCTGGGTACGGTGCAGAAGGTGTTCGTGAGCGAAGGCCAGACGGTTCGCCAGGGGCAGGTGCTGGCGGTGCTAGACGGTGGCTTCCAGAAGGATCAGTTGGCCTCAGCCCAGGCCAAGGTGTTGCAGGCTGAGGACGCTTGGAACCGCTTGGCGCCCATGCACAAGAATGGCACCGTCCCGGAGATCAAGTGGGTGGAGGTTGAGACCGATCGGGCTCAGGCGCGCAGCATGGTTTCGACGGCCCTGCGTGGCGTCGAGGATGTCACCTTGCGTGCGCCGCTTTCGGGCATCGTGGCCAAGCGCTCGGTGGAACCGGGCGAGCAGGCGCCGGTAGGGCTTCCCGCCTTCACTATCGTGCAGACGGGGACCATGCTTGCGACCGTTCCGGTGGCCGAGAAGGACGTGGCTTGCTTGCGATCGGGAGCGCCCGCGCGGGTGCGGGTCGATGCGATTGGACAGGACGTGTCCGGAAAGGTCCGTGAGATCGGCATCGAGGCTAATCCCCTCACGCGCACCTACAAGGTAAAGGTCGCCATTCCTAACTCTAAGGGACAACTGCGGGTGGGCATGGTCTCTGAGGTGCGCCTGCACGTGCCTGGCAGCCGCCCGGCCGTACTTGTTCCAGCGGCGGCGGTGCTGGTCGATGCTGCCGACCATCGCTTTGTCTGGGTGGAGGCCGATGGCGTTGTTCGACGCCGCCTGGTGCGGGTTTGTGGCTTCCTGAAAGAGGGGGTGGCTGTAGATTCCGGCCTCTCGGCCGGCGAGCGGGTCGTGGTCTCGGGGACGCCGATGCTCTCTGATGGCCTTCACGTGCGCGTCGGGAACTGAGGTGGCACCAATGAAGACACGCAACCTGATCGAATGGGCCATGGTTCACTGGCGCATCGTCGCCGCCCTCTGCTTCATTCTAGTGGCTTTCGGTGGGTATTCCCTGTGGGGCATGCCGCGACAGGAGTTCCCTCAGTTCACCATCCGCGAAGGCTTGGTGGTAGCCGTGATGCCTGGAGCCACCTCGCGCGAAGTGGAGGAGGAGGTCACCCGCAAGATCGAGGACTACCTCTTCAGTTTCAAGGAAGTGGACAAGTCTAAGACCTACTCCTATTCTCAGGACGGCCAACTGGTCATCTATGTGGAGTTGAAGGAAAATGTCAATGGCCTGGAGGCGCCCGCCTTCTGGGCACGCTTGCGCCACGGTCTGGTGGAGCTCAAGGCGCAGAAGCTTCCCAGTCAAGTGGTGGCATTGATCGCCGTCGATGACTTCGGTGACACTAGTGCGCTGCTTCTGGCCCTCACGGCTGAAGGCAAGGGCTGGAAAGATATGGATCTCTACATGCGCGAGCTGGAGGCGGAACTGCGAAAGATTCCAGCCACCTCCAAGCTAGTGCGCTCGGGAGAGCAGAACGAAAGCATCCGCATCATCTTCTCGCGCGACCGGTTGGCCCAGTACGGCATCCGTCCGCTGACGGCCTACCAGGCGCTTTCGGGGACGGGACTTCTGCCGCTTGCCGGACGCTTGGATAAGGCCGACATTGAGATGCCCATCCATGTCTCGCCGGTGCTGCATTCCGAGAAAGAACTGGGCGAGACGGTGCTCTTGGCGGTGGGAAGTTCTGTGGTCCACCTCAAGGATGTGGCCCGCATTGAGCGTGGTTTCCAGGATAATGATTCCTACGTGCGCTACAATGGCAAGCGCGCCATGATCCTTTCGCTGGAGATGTCGTCGGGCAACGATATCACCGGCTATGGCAAGGAAGTGGGCGCGGCCATCGCCCGCGTCAAGGCAAAGCTTCCGCCCGGCGTTGAGATTGCTCGTATCGCCGACCAGCCGAAGGCGGTAAGCAATTCCATCAACCACTTCATGCGCGACTTCCTGATCGCTGTGGTGGCGGTGATTGCCGTCACCATGATCTTCCTGCCGCTCAAGGTGGCCGCTGTGGCGGCCCTAACCATCCCCATTTGCATCTTCATCACCGTCGGCATTCTGAATCTCATGGGAGTGGAGCTCCAGACCGTGTCGCTAGCCGGCCTTGTTGTGGTGCTGGGTATGGTGGTCGACAACGCCATCATTGTGATCGATAACCACCTGGAAAAGCTCGACCACGGCATGGTGGTCTGGAATGCCGCTTGGAAGAGCGCTAAGGAACTGATGGTCCCGGTCTTCACAGCTACTTTAGCCATCATCCTCTGCTACCTACCGATGGCCTACTTCATGACCGGTATTGCTGGGGATTTCGTTAAAAGCCTTCCCATCACGGTGGCGGTGGCTTTGTTTGTCTCGATGTTGGTGGCCGCTTTTCTGGTTCCGGTCATGGACAACACCTTCGTTCGGCACGGGATCGCGCACGGCAAGAAGGAAGGCAAGACGAGCATGCTGGAGCATCTGCAGGGGATCTACGATCGCTTCCTTGAGGTAGCCTTCCGACATCCGGTGCTGACGGTGGGGACTGGTATCCTCTCGGTGGTGGTAGCGGCGCTGGTTTTCGCGAAGCTTCCGCAGCAGATCTTTCCCAAGCTGGAGCGCAACCAGTTCGCGGTGGAGATCACGTTGCAGAGGGGACGTTCGCTTGCTGCAACGGATTCTGTCGCCAGCCGCCTAGGGCGGTTGCTGCTTTCCGACCGGCGCGTCCAGAACGTGACGAGCTTTGTGGGTTCGAGTTCGCCGCGCTTCCACACCACTTACGCGCCGCGCCTGCCTTCGCGCGGCTACGCCCAACTTATTGTCAATACCACCACCAATGACGCGGCCGAAGAGGTGGTTGCGGAATATTCCCGCAAGTGCCGCGGCGCCTTTCCTGACGCCTGGGTGCGCTGGAAGCAACTCGAGATGCAAGGCTTTTCTACGCCTATCGAGATTCGCCTGTGGGGTGACAGCTTGCCGCTGCTTCGCCAAGCGGCGGCCATTGTGCAGGACAGCGTACACCGGCTTCCGGTAGATTGGGTGCGCACCGACTGGGAAGATCCGTTGCGCGGCATCCATCTGGATATGGACTGGGAAGAGGCTGGGAGGCTCGGTATCTCGCCTTCGACTTTGGGTGCCTCGCTTGCCATGGGGACCACAGGCTTCCCGGCAGGGACTCTTTGGGAAGGTGATCATCCGGTGAGTCTTGTCTTGAAGGAAGATTCGACGCGGGCCGCGAGTCTGGAAGGCTTCCGTGGGCAACTGGTGTCTTCCTTCCCGCTGGGGGCTTCGGTACCGCTCTCGCAGGTGGCGCGTGTCTCTCCCGACTGGACTGACGGAACCATTGCCCACCGAAACGGCTCGCGCTGTCTCACGGTGCGCATTGATCCCCGGCGCGGCGTCTTCACCATGGATGTCCAGAAGCAGATTGAGGAAATCCTGGCCCGCACCCGCTTGCCCGATGGGGTCACGGTTAGTTACGGCGGCGAGGCTGAGGACTCGAAGACCACGTTCTTGCCCATGGTGGTAGCCTTGGGCGCCAGCTTACTCCTGGTCTTCTTAACGATTCTTTGCCAGTTCAAGCGCTTCCGCAAGACTTCCCTGGTGATGCTCACCATGCCGCTCTCGCTTTTCGGAGCGGCGGCGGGACTGGTGGTGTGTGGCTATCCCTTTAGCCTCACGGCCTTCGTGGGCATCATCGGACTGATGGGCATCGTGGTGCGCAACGGCATCATCTTGGTGGGCTATGCCGACGAACTGCGCGCTGAAGGTGCCCCTTTGAAGGATGCCGCCATCGCCGCCGGCAAGCGCCGCATGCGGCCCATCTTCCTCACCTCCATGGCCGCTGCCGTGGGCGTGATTCCCATGATTGCCTCGCGCTCGCTCTTGTGGGGACCTCTGGGGGCTGTCACCGCCTTTGGTTTGGTGCTCTCCATGATTTTGACACTTTTTGTTTTGCCGGTGGCTTACTGGTTGGTGAGTTCGACCGAACGGCCGATGGCCGGAATCCCCGAGGGGGCCCGACATGCGTAAGCTGCTTCCTGTTCTACTTCTCGCCGGCTTGGCGCTGGCCGAAGGTCCTTACACCTTGGAGGACTGCCGTCGCCTGGCTCGTGAAAAGAACGCTGACGTGCGCACCGCCAAGATGGAGCTGGAAAACGCCCAGGAGACCCGCAAGGCGACCTTCACCAAGTACTTCCCGCAGGTCTCGGCCATGGCCGGGGGACTGGTCTCCAAGGATCCCCTGCTGAGCACCAGCACGCCTTCCATGAATCTTCCCGTCTATGATGGGAACCTCGCCAACCTTGCTAGCGCCAGCCAATACGCCTATGTCCCTTCAATCGCCCTGAAGACCGGGCGCTGGGCTGATCTCGCTTCGGTGACGGTGGTGCAGCCGCTTTTTGTCGGTGGCCGCGTGGTCAAGGGAAATCGCCTGGCTAGTTTAGGCGAGGACGTGGCGCGCAACAAGGTCTCGTTGGCCGGCCGCGATGCCGTGGCGCAGGCCGAAGAGAAATACTGGACGCTGCTGTCCTTGCAGGAGAAGCGCCGCACTTTGGATGCCTACGACACCATGCTTTCGCGGCTTGCTCTGCAGGCCCAGGATGCCGTGACGCATGGTCTGGCTACCCGCAACGACCTGCTCAAGGTCCGCCTGAAGCAAGGCGAGGTGCGCGTCAATCGCCTGCAGCTGGAAAGTGGCCTGCGGTTGGCTGCGCGCGATCTGCGCCAGCATCTGGGGCTTCCGGAAGACACGGCCTTGGCGCTTGCCGATACGCTTTCGGTGCCGCAGGATCCTGCACCGCTTGCCGGGCAGCGCGATGGCGCCGTGGGACGACGGACGGAGACGCAACTTTTGGCGCAGAATGTGCGCGCTGAGGAACTGCAGGCCGACATCGAGCAGGGTTCCATGCTGCCTTCCGTACTGGTCGGTCTTGATGTGTCGCGCATCAAAGTCTCGCAGTTCGATGCCAGCACCAGCTTGACGGCCTTCGGCCTTGTCCAGGTGCCGATCACTGACATTTGGTCAGGATACCACAACACCGCAGGGCATCGCATCAAGGTCCGGGAGGCTCAACTCCAGGATGTCGAAACACGACGTAAAATCGCCTTAGGGGCGGATAAGGATTGGGACCAACTGCAAAGTTCCTATCAGGCAAGCCTAGTGGCTGAGGATGCCGTTGCGCAGGCGGACGTGAACCTTGCCGAAGAAGGCGATCGCTATCGCAACGGGCTGGCAACGCTTTCCGATCTCCTGGAAGCGCAGACATTGCGACAGGGAACCTTGGAAGGGCGCGTTGAAGCCTGGAAGACGTACTGGAAGAGTCGTTGTGATTATCTCCGATCGGTTGGAAACAACTGAAGCCTCTCAAGAACAGACTTGTTTTCTGACCGTCCAGACGGTATACTAAATGGCGTAAACGCTGTTTCAGAAGGGGTGTGTCTTGGGAGAGGATCCCAAAAAAACGATCGATTTGCGATGGGGCATGAGAATGGTCATGCTCGACAATCTTTTGCGACCTGTCGAGCCGCTTTTGACCTTGGCTTGCGCCAGCTTTTATGCCGGTGGCCAGTGGGGTTCCTTCAAGCTGGCGGAATCGCTCGCCTATCTGCTTTTCCATCTGAGTCTTTTGGGACTAGATCGCGGCCTGGTCTGGTGGTTTGGACAATCTGAATCGGACCGCTATCGGCATGATCTCTTTGCCTCTTTGAGGTTGGTTCTCTTGGCATCCCTGGTTGGAATCCTGATCATGCTCGGAACTTCGGCGCTGGGTAGCGGGGATGTTCGCGGTTTGGAAATGTCGTGGCGAAATCTGCTTGCCATATCCGCCTCAATTCCACTTTTGGCGCTCTCAGAAGTGCTGTATCAGGCCAATCTCAACCAACGCGATATGATCGCGCGTATCCTGGGCAAGAATATTGTGCTGCCGCTGACGACGTTTGGAGGCGCTTTGCTTTCGCACTGGATCTCTGGGCCGGGGCTTCCCTTCTGGTTCTTGCTGGGGGCCCTTGGCAATTTCTTGGTGGCCCTAGGTATGTTCGTGAAACTGCACGGATTTTCCCGTGCGGATGTCCATACGGATCTTCCCAGTCGGCCCCTTTTAGGCTTCAGCCTGCCGCTGGTGGGTGCAGATCTCCTAAGTGGATTGATGGGACGCGTCGACCTGATGCTCTTAGGAGGGCTCTCCGGCATTCGCGCTGTTGAGATCTACAACGTGGTGATGATGATCGGTCGAAGCTTGCAGACCATCCGGCAGTCCTTTGAAGGCATTCTTCTTTCGGCCTTTTCCCGCGATGGCGCCGTGGGGCTGACTGATGCTCTCCGGGCTCGTCTGAATCATGCTGTATGGGCAATCGGAAATCTGCTGGGATTGGCGCTTCTGGCCGTCGTCTTCTGGGGGGAGACGCTGCTTTCCTTCATGAACAGCGAATACCGCGATGGCTACATGGCCTTGGTGGCCGTCACCTCGATGACTTACCTCAATGTATTCGGCGATCTCAGTGGGTTGATGTTGCAAGGGCTTGGGCGCAGCCGCTCCTGGACTATCGCCCAATTGACTGGCTTTGCCGTGAACGTTGGCGCCAACCTTCTCTTGATCCCGCGACTCGGTGCGCTTGGTGGCGTACTTTCGTATGGAGGTGCGCTACTGGTCCAAGGGGCAATTTGCCAATATCTGTTATGGCGGGCTTCGGAGCGAAATCTCTGGCTGTGGGAATACTTGCGCAGCCTGCTTCTGTTTGCGGCCGTACTCATTGCGGCAAGCCTCGCCTCTTTGTGGGTAGAAATATTTTGGCTGCGAATTCTGCTCTTCACGATCGCTGCCTCCGGTTGGATTTGGGCTTACCGAAAGCGAGCGAAGCATATGCAACGCCAATTGGAGCCGGCATGAACCGCTCCCTTGAGACGTCTTCCGGAGATCTCTCCTTGGAGTGGATCTGGGTGGCGCGGCTTCTGTCTGCCATTGCTTTTGCGAGTGCGGGAATCATGCGCCTGACGCTGTCTTCGACGGAACTGATGGAACGCGGCGACTGGACCTTGGGGCGTCTTCCGCTTCCGCTCACGGGAAGCCTGCTCTTGACGGCATCTTTGGCGCTCATGCTGCCTCGCCGACGTGGCTTACTCTATGCCACGTTCGTAGCGGGGCTCGCACTTTTTGGCTTCGAGCTGGCCTCGCTTGGCTTTCTGTTCTCCGGCGGAGATGTCGACTGGCATTTCGACGTGGCCCGCCTACTGCTTGTCGGCACCGTCTCGGGCGATGCATTGCTCCAGATCGTCCGGCGGCGAAGACCGGCGCGGCGCTAGTCCCAGACGGGGCCGAAAGCCTTGTTGTCGATGAGACGGGTGCTGCCGTAGCGGGCGGC
>DAIPHW010000102.1:0-5349 GCA_036771135.1 Fibrobacterota bacterium
ACATAGGCGCTTGCGCGTATTCTTGGTCAGGCGGGAAATGCCCAAGGCGCGCGCCACTTCAACCGGATCATCCCCAAGTCCCGTGGCCTCCTTGATCGCCAGAAGCTCTTCGCGACAGATGTACTCGACATTGCGCATCTCTTCGTCGCGCCCCTGGCTGCGGGCCGGAACCGGCAGCCTTGCGGCATCGCTTGATGCCCAGTAGAACACCCCGACATCCTCTTCGGTTGCGCATTGCCGATTCTTCGCGATTCCGGTGACGAGGTTGCGGATCTGGGTGCCCGCCCGCAAGAAGCCGTGATGCCGAGCGATGCGGCGCACAAGGACATCCTCATGAACAGGGCCCTCCACCTCTATGACGTGATCGATCATGGCCGAAAGGCGCGAGGTGTACGCCTCCGAGTAGAAGAGGTCCGGATCCGAGGGGAAACCGTCCGCCTCAAGATCAACGCCCCGGTAGGCGACCATCGGCATCCGAGAAGCCGACGCATCGGAGGGCGCATCCAAGGCCACCTGCGCCGCCGCCAAGGCATACGGCATCGGCTCTTCAATAATCTCGGTCGCCTTGACCGCAAGTTCTGCGACCTTCGCGACACGGCGCTCCTCTTCCTCAAGCGCCTTAGCAGCACGGTTCTTCCGATCCGACTCCAAGCGACTCTCCAGCTCCTCGTGGAGGCTTTCCAGAGATTTGCCCGGGTTGTTCCACCAGTCCGTGGACCAGACGCGCAACAGAGTCCAGCCGAGCCCTTCCAGGACTTTTTGACGGATCTTGTCGCGTTCCCGGGCGTAAGCGGAACTGTGGTACATGGCGCCGTCGCACTCCACCCCGACGAGATAGCTGCCAGGAAGATCGGGATTCACGACGCCTAGGTCTACCCGGTAAGCGGAGACGCCGACCTGCGTATGCAGGATCCATCCCTTGCGCGCAAGCCCTACGGCGACCGCTTCTTCAAAGGGAGACTCGTAATCGCCTTGCGAACCGTGTATCGCGGCCGCAAGCGCGGAAGAGCCGCGCTCGGCGTATTCCAAGAAATGCTTCAGGTCCGCTACGCCGCGAGCTTGGGTGCGCGACAGTTCGATGCGTTCCGGAGGCAAGGTGGAGAAGACCACCATCTCGGAGCGGGCCCGCGTGAGCGCCACGTTCAGGCGCCGTTCGCCGCCGTTTCGGTTGAGCGGCCCGAAGTTCATGGTCATCAGGTTTCCCTGATCGGGGCCGTAGGTGACGCTGAAGAGAATCGTGTCGCGCTCGTCCCCCTGCACCGTCTCCAGGTTTTTGACAAAAACCGGCTCGGTCTGTGACTCACTGGAAAAGGCCCATTCGATCTCGGGATCATCGGATCGGGCGGAGTCGAGGAGATCTTCGATGAGCTTCTGCTGCTGCGCATTGAAAGTCACCACGCCGATGGAGGACGAACGGCGCGAGGGATCGGGATCCTTGAGTCGGCGCAGGATCTCGGCCACGATGGCCTTGGCCTCGCCTTCATTGTGACGCGCCTCGCCGCGAGCATAGAAGCCCTCGGGACGAACCAGGCGAATGCCCTGATCCGGATTCACCGGAGCCGGGAAGGTGATCAGCGAGTTCTCGTAGTAGCGGCTGTTCGAGAAGGCGATCAGGCTTTCGCGACGCGAACGGTAGTGGAGGTTCAGAGTCCGCTTGGGAATGCTGGCGCCTTCCATCTCGTCCAGGATGCTTTCCAGATCGCCTTCCGTGTCGACCTCGCCGTCCGGATCCTCTCCATTGCCGCGCGCAAAGAAGTTCGTGGGCGGCATCTGTTTCGGATCCCCCGCGATCACGACCTGGCGTCCTCGCGCCAGCGCTCCGATGGCGTCCCACACCGTGATCTGGGAGGCCTCGTCGAAGATCACCAGATCAAAGAGCGCCTGATCGGGCGGCAGGTACTGCGCCACCGAGAGCGGCGACATCATCAGGCACGGCGACAGCGTCGTCAGCACGTCGGGGATCTCCTGCAAAAGCTGCCGCACCGGCTTGTGCCTCGACTTCTTCTGAATCTCATGCCGCAAGGTTCCCCAGCCGGATTTCTTCGCATGGTCCGTGGGGTCGGGAATGCCGCCGCACAGCTTGGCGGCAATGTAGGCTGCGGTCAGTTCCTGGAACCGGCCGTCGAGCTCCTGGAATCTCCGGATCGTCTCGTCGTGTTCCAGGGCCGAGAAGTTGCGCAAGGTCTCGTCCTCGGTGATCACGACACCGGACCACCAGGTGCAATAGGCCGCCTCAAAGGTCCGGAGCAGCTCGGGAGCGGGAATCTTGCCCTGCTCGGCCGCGACGACCAGCGGCTCGAGATCGAGATCCACCGCCTCGGCACGGGCCTTGCGCCAACTGCACCAGTTGCGCAGCTCCGAGCGGTGCGCGACCAAGCGCTCGCAACAACGTCGGATCAGGGCCAACGGATCTGCTTCCGACGCAAGCGCTTCGCGAAGCTGCTGGCCGCAGAGAGTTCCGCAAGCATCTGCGGCGACTAGGAATGCGGCCCACGCATCCAGGAACGCCTGGGCCGCGCGACCGACCGCGGCATCGGGCGCCAGGAGATCGTTGCCTTCTTCCAGCAGCGCTCCCAATTGCCTTTGCAATTCAACGAGAGCACCACTTTCATCGGAAAGATGGCGGACAACATTTCGGACCCTGAGTCCGTGCTCTTTCAAGGCAATGACGACTTCGGGAGCCGTCGCATGGCCGTTCCAAGTCCTCAGGCCGGAAAGACGATGATCGATCCTATCGATGGCTTCCCCCTCAAGGCGCAGTTCTTTTAGAATCGGCGCATCATGCGTCGGATCCGGGATCCCTTTGGCGCCGCTTGCCATCATCTCCTTCACGATGGCCTTCTTGGCGAAGACACGCTTAGGCCACCAGTCCACCTGTGCCGCTTGCCAACGACGAGCGATGTCGTCCCCGTCGATCGTCCTCCAGGCAAAGGGATCGTAAGCGCAACTGAGGCCCGACTGAAGGCCCGCGTAGAGCTTGAGTCTCCCCACGGCTTCTTCCAAGGCATCGATCCGTTCGCTTCCTTCCGCCCCTAAGGCGAAGGCTCCCGGCTTTTTCCAGGAATCAAGCAACAGACCGGCCAGACCAGCGACGGCTTCAAGCCGCCCCAGAGTGCGGCCTTCGATGCGCAGGCTTGCCGTGCTCAGCAACGCCTCCAGGGCCGTCATCACCCCTTTGGCAGACATCGAGAGCTTTTCAGAAGCCTCCACGATTTGATTTTCCCAGACAGGCGACCATTCCCCGCCTTCCACGAGATCAAGAGACTCGGGGGAAACATCGCCCAGCGCGGTCCATTGGATGCTCAGCTTCCGCACGGCTTCGCGCATGGCTTCGAGGCGTTTTTCGTCCTGCGTTTCGGAGGCGGGCCAGTTGAAGGCGACGCGAGACGCCAGCGCCTCGTCCCGGATCTTGACGCCGATAGCGGCGTAGGCGGTCAGACCATTTTTCCGCGGCAGATGCAGACGGGCGACGACTTGATTGAGCCGGTCGCGCAATTCCTTGAGGCGCTCCGACTCCTTGGTCCAATTGACCAGCGGCGCGGCCGTGGCCAGATCCCAGGTCTTGCGCAACTGATCCAGGACATCGGCCTTGTTTGCCTTGTTCGAGTGCAGTTGGAGGCAGAAGCGCCCCAAGCCGATTTCCTGCAAGCGCCGGTGGACCACCTCCAGCGCGGCGGTCTTCTCGGAGACGAAGAGGACGGTCTTGCCTTTGCCAATCATGTGAGCGATGAGATTGCTGATGGTCTGGCTCTTGCCGGTACCGGGAGGGCCGATGATGATGAAGTCCTTGCCCTTGTCGGCGGTGGCGATGGCCGACATCTGCGAGGCATCGGCTTGCAGAGGGGTCAAGAGGTCTGCGGGAGCATAGCTCCGGTCGATCTCGTCGGCCTCCACGAAAGGGATATCGGAGCGATAGGCCTCCCTCGGGGAATCGATGAGATGCTTCACGACCGGGCTTTTCCTCAGATCGTCGGCCCGATCCACCAAGTCTTTCCACATCAGATACTTGGCGAAGGAGAAGTTCCCTAGGACGACGTCTTCGACGACCTCGAAGCCGGCGGCCTCCTTCACGGCAAGGCGGACTTTGTTCCAAACCAAGGCCACGTCGATGCCGCTCTGGTCCGTGGGCAAGGCTCCGTCGAGTCCTTGGATGTCGATGGAAAAGTCCTTGCGCAGCATCTCGAGCAAGGTGGTATTGAAGCGGGGCTCGTCGTCGTGCGAGAGCAGCGAGAGGCCGCTTCTGGCGGACTTGCGTTCCAGTATGATGGGAAGCAGAATCAGCGGGGCGCGGAAACGGCGGGTGTCGGATTCCTTCTGCTTCCACAAGAGAAAGCCAATGGCGAGATAGAGGGTATTGGCACCGCCCTCCTGGAGTGCGGTCTGGGTCTTGCGGTAGATCTCCACGGCGCGTCCGGCAAGTTCCTCTGGAGGCAGATCCACCAACACCTGGTTCTTTTCCAGGGCATCCTTGGCGAATTCCTTGGAGATGCATTCGCCGGTGCGCTGCTTGTGCAGCTCCTCGTCCTGCGTGGTGGCGACGGCATTCGGCAGCGCCTGGATGGCGATGCGGGCTCCCGCCGCCAGCTTGTCTTCCAGAAGTCCCGGATCGGGACAGATCAGTCCTAAACTGGACTTCGATACGCGGTGATTGAGCAGCGGGTTCAGGGCCGAAAGATCCAGCAGCTTGCGTTGCCAGCGTTCCAATCGTCCCGCCGGAGTCTCGGGGCGGCTCTGGTCTGCAACCTCCAGTCCGGCATCGAAGTCGGGCAGTTGCGGCGCTTCTTCAAAGAACTGAGCCGGCGCGGCATCGCTCTCCTCGTCTTCGGCAGGGGCAGGAGTTTCCACCGCATGTCCCAGCGGGCGGATGCGGTGCGCCCTGGCGCGTCGGATATCGACGGCCGCCAGGAAGGTCTCGTCCTTTTCCGGTGGGATGGATTCCAGTCCCGCCTCGATGGCCTTGGAGAAAGGCGGCACGGAGCCGGAAGTCGCGAGGGTGGTCTCGATCAGGACGAGTTCATTCAGCTGGATGCGTTTTCTCAGGATCTCGGCCTCCTCGACGACGATCGTCGAGAGCTCCTCGGGCTGCAGCCAGACGCCGACCAAAGCGTGTCCGTGCGGCAGGACGACGACGGGATTGAGTCCGGCCTGTTCCAGGACGGCAGCAAAGAGCATGGTCGTATCCAGGCACGTCGCGACGCGCCCGGACAGAATCTGGCTAGGCAGCCGGATCTTCTGCCCGTCACGCTCGAAGCTTGCGGGCGGCAGGGCGTAGCTGATGCCGAGGTTTGCGATGGCCGCATAGATGGCCGAACTGATCTCCCAGACGCGCTGCCGGCTCTTGGAACGGTA
>DAIPHW010000102.1:5449-8423 GCA_036771135.1 Fibrobacterota bacterium
GACCAGCCCATTCAAGCTCTCGGTGCCGGAATTTTCGATCTGAAGCGATCGGAGAAAGGCAAAGGCGCTCTGGTGCGCGGCGAAATTCAGCTTGGGAGCGATTTCGCTAAGAATGTGCACGGGCTCGATTGGAGATGTTGCGGGTTCCATGGATGCCTTTTTGAGAGCGGAGAATCGCTGAGATTTCAATAGATAAGGAATAAGGGCATATTAAATGGTGTGGGGAATGGCTGGATTGGAGGGGCGTGGCTTACGCTGCCTGTTCAAGGAGTTTAACAAAGCCAAATTAAGGTGAAACGGGCGAGTTAGGAATGATAAAGTCAGCTTGCTATAATTATTCTTGCCGCTTCCTTTTCTGCGCTCATAATTGCAGGCTAGATCTGCCCTCCAACGCCTTTAAACTTGTCTACAAAATCTGCAACCTTCTGGAACACACTTTGTTTTTTTGACAAATAGAGCGGGTTAAGCGGGCTCATTTTCGGCAGTACTTCATTTAATTCTGTTCCGTTTTCGCTTGCATATTCCCGTTTAAGCGATGAGGTGATGTAACGCTTCGCAGCTTCCCTATTCAGATTTTCTGAAGAAATCAATTCTTCAAATTCTTGCTGTTGTTCTTTTTGCGCGAAAGCAAAAAATGAATCAATGATGTTTGCCTTGTCCTTGATGCTATCTAGATCAGTTTGATTGATATAATCGACCAGCAGACTTTCCTTCGCGCGATTGCCCACGCTGGCGCGAATCAAGCGGCGCACGTCCTCGACCAATGCTGATTTGTCCTTAACCCTCTTGTTGTTTTCAAAGATCAGGCCTAGGATATAATCCAAGTTGATCTCCTGCGACTTCAAGAGGTCCACTTCGAAGACGACATCGTCCCAGTCGACCGTAGATTCTTCTTTCTCGGCGGCAGTCCTCTCCCGGCG
Source organism: Fibrobacterota bacterium (assembly GCA_036771135.1). Taxonomy (GTDB): domain Bacteria; phylum Fibrobacterota; class Fibrobacteria; order UBA5070; family UBA5070; genus JBDKGV01. The sequence goes on from DAIPHW010000102.1 coordinate 6,370, forward strand.
CAGCCAATCGCGAACATCGTTGTAGGTCGATCGATAGTCCTGGATCTTCCGTTCCGCCGGCATCTGGATGGATTGCAAGGCGGATAGATCCTCATCGCTCAAGTGGTTTTTGGCCTTGAACTCCTCAAGCGCAACGGGATCGTTCCTGTCGATCGTCTGCAAGGCTCTGAGGTTGGCGAATTCGTCGTAGTTCTGCAGCACGTTCTCGACACGCAGGTACTCGCCGAACAGCTTCGCGAAGGCCTTCTTGTCGGACTCCTTCTCGATGATCGAAGGATCCGGGAAGCGTTGCTCCAGCTCCTTAACGACCTCTATGTAACCGCGCCGCGCTTCACCGGTGACCACATCGGTGAAGCCTTCCATATACTCCTTGTAGCTCTTCTCCAGCACCACGTTGCGGGTGTTATTGTCGCCGAACAAAGTGATGGCGTCGATCGTCGCCTTCTCCAGGTCACGGAAGGTGACGATGTTGCCGAAGGTCTTGGTGGCGTCGTAGATGCGGTTGGTGCGCGAATAGGCCTGCATCAAGCCGTGGTAGCGCAGGTTCTTGTCCACAAACAAGGTGTTCAGCGTGGGAGCATCAAAACCCGTGAGGAACATGCCCACCACGATGAGAAGGTCGATCTCCTTGGCCTTCACCTGCTTGGCGAGGTCGCGGTAGTAGTTCTGGAAGCCGTTGCTGTCCACGCTGAAGTTGGTCTTGAACAGTGCGTTGTAATCGGCGATGGCTGCGTCCAGGAACTCCTTGGCGCTCAAGTTCATCGCCGAAACATCGAAGCTCTCGTCCAGGATCTCGCCGACGGACTCCTGCTCCTCGTTGGCCGCAAACGAGAAGATGGTTGCCACCTTCAGCGGCTTGTCGCTCTCCTTTTGCAGCTCCTTGAACGACTCGTAGTAGAGTTTGGCGGCATCCACGCTGCTCACGGCGAACATGGCGTTGAAGCCCTTGGCGTCGGAGTGTAGACGATGGGTCTTTTGACGAAATTTGTCTAGAATATACCGCGAGATCTCTCGGATGCGGTCGGGGTGCAAAAGCGCCTGCCGGTTCTCTGCTGCGCTAAGCTTCTTCTCATCCAGCTCAGTTTCAATGGCCTTGAACTGCGGACGTACGTCGTTGTAGTCCACCTTGAACTTCAGGACCTTCTCATCACGGATAGCATCGGTGATCACGTAGGAGTGCAGCTCCCGCCCGAACACACTTGCCGTATCCTCTGCGCCTAATGCATTGTGCCCAGCAAATATGGGCGTGCCGGTGAAACCGAACTGGTAGAACTTCTTGAACTTCTTCTTGAGGTTCTTCTGGGCTTCGCCAAATTGGCTGCGGTGGCACTCGTCGAAGATGAAGACCACCTGCTTGCCGTAGATGGCCAAGTCGCCTTCGCTCTTCATCAGGTTATTCAGCTTCTGGATGGTGGTAACGACAATCTTGTTGTCGTCCTTCTCTAGGTTGCGCCTGAGTCCTGCCGTGTTGTCGGAGCCGTTGACGCTGTCGGGCGAAAAACGCTGGTACTCCCGCATGGTCTGGTAGTCCAGATCCTTGCGGTCGACCACGAAGAGCACCTTGTCGATGAACTCCAGCTCGGTGGCCATGCGCGCAGCTTTGAAGCTGGTCAGGGTCTTGCCGGAGCCTGTGGTGTGCCAGATGTAGCCGCCGCCCTCAGTGGAACTCCACTTCTTGGCCTGATAGGCACTATTGATTTTCCAGAGGATACGCTCGGTGGCCGCGATCTGGTAGGGGCGCATCACCAAGAGTGTGTCGGCCACGTCGAACACTGAATAGTGCAGCAGCACCTTGAGCAGGGTGTCCTTCTGGAAGAAGGTGGCGGTGAAGTCCTTCAAGTCCTTGAGCAGGCTGTTGTCAGCCTTCGCCCAGTTCATAGTGAAGTCGAAGCTGTTTTTGTCGCGTTTGGTGGTGTTCGCGAAGTAGCGCGTATCGGTGCCGTTCGAGATCACGAACAACTGCAGGAACTTGAACAGGGAACGTTCGCTGTTGAAGCTCTCCTTGCTGTAGCGATGCACCTGGTTGAAGGCTTCGCGGATCGCCACACCGCGCT
>DAIPHW010000103.1:0-8412 GCA_036771135.1 Fibrobacterota bacterium
TGGACAAGATGCCGGGCTGGAGCAGCTACACCCTCTCCACGACCAAGGTCGCTGCCTGCACGGACAATTACACGCTGGGTGACCTCGACACCGCGAGAAACATCGTTGAAAAGGTGCCTGGCGACACGGCCACCAATGGTTGGCTCAAGGTCAAATTCAACACCGCCTCGGGGGATACCGCCAGGGGGAATATCATCATCGATTCGACCACTTCCAGTACGGGAACTGTCGCAGGCTTTGCGTCCGCCAAAACCCTCACCATGAAGGCCTTCAATGCGAACAGCCTGTCGGGAATTTGGTTCACGGTGGCCTTCTTGGGCAATGCCAATAACAAATACGCATGGGCGCAGCCCACCGGCTGCTGGGTGAATGCTGGCGATTCGACGCTCTGCAGCATTGATCTCGCCACCACGGCCAAAGGCACCACGGTCCTCACCGATACCGCCTACAGCAACTTCATGAAGAACATCTCCAAGGTGTTTATCGAAATCTCCACTCCCAACTATTCGGGCAGCATCTACTTCGACAATGTCGTTCTCAATGGCTCGACTGTCCTCAACAACTTCAATACGAAAACGACCATCAACTACCAGTCGGCACAGAACCTGGAGACCGCTGAGATCATTGGCGGCGGCAAGAGTTCTGGGATCTCTGCCGCGCCGGGTGTCTCTGGAAACCGCATCAGCCTCCAGGGCAATAGCGTTCTGCTGACTCTCGCGCAATCAGGTAGCGTTTCAGTTGACCTTTTCGACCTCCAGGGCCACCGTGCCGCGAGCCTCTACAACGGCAATCTGACCGCCGGTACGCACTCGCTAGCCATGAAGAACGTCAATCAGGGCGTCTATGTGGTCCGCGCCAAGGGCGCCAATGTGAACGCTCTTCAGAAGGTGATCGTCAAGTAGCCTTCTTTTAAGAATCTGATGGCAAGGCACTGGGAAGCTTTCTCAGTGCCTTTTTTTGTCGCTGAGAAAGCTTTGTTGGCATCGGACGCGATATGAGGCGCGTCGCGGCAAAGGGCGACGCAATTCTGAGTTGAAACGTTCAGTGGGACTAAACGGCAAGATCTCCGATTGTGCGGCTCTCGGCCCCGGCGCGGTGGTACACTGAAGAGTTACATGGCATCTGTCTTTGATCATTTCGACTACCGCGCCTTTTTGCGGGCCTGGTACCAGGAAGCCAAGGCCGCCAATCGCAGCGTGAGCTACCGCTGGGTCGCCCAGCGTCTGGGCTACGCCTCGCCCGGATTCTTCACTCAGATTCTTCAGGGGAAGGCCAATCTCAGCCTGAACATCGCGGACGGCTTTGCCGACTTGGCCGGTCTCAAGGGGCGCGCCCGGGAGTACTTCTTGACCTTGGTCGTCTGGAACCAAGCTAAGGACGAGACGTCGCGACAACGTGCCCAGGCCAAGCTTGAGAAGTTCCGCGAGTTCCGCATCCACGATCTGGGCAAAGAGCAGGAGCGCTTTATGGAATCCTGGCGGCATGTCGCCATCCGCGAAGCGCTGGGGATTAAGCCTTTCCAGGGAGATTACGCGGCCCTGGCCAGGAGCCTGGTTCCGCCGGTGACTCCCGACGAAGCGCATGATTCGGTGGAACTGCTGCTGGCCTTAGGGCTGGCTGCTCGCACCGCTGGAGGAATCGTGCGCCGCGAGGCCTCGCTCTCGGCTGGCAAGCGCTTTCCGCAAGAGGCGACCAGCCGATTCTTTCGGCAGCTTCATGCATTGGGTGTGCAGGCTTTGGAAAATTTTCCCGTCGAGGAACGAAATTTGTCCTGGGTGACGCTTTCCATTTCCGACAAGGCTCGCGAGGAGATTCTCACCGAACTGCGAAGCTTCCGCGCTCGCGCGCTAGAAATTGCCGCCCGCGATTCGCATCCCACCCGCGTTCATCAGCTCACCCTCATGCTGCATCCGCTGTCGCAGCGGCTGCTTCCGGAAGCTTCGGCATGAGGTGGCTCGGTGCTCTCTGGGGACTTGCCTGCCCGCTCTTAGTCGGCTGCGGAGCCGACAGCACCGCCGGTGGCGGTGGCTTTGAGGGCGAGACCGTAGCGCTGGCGGGACGGGTGACGCATGACGGGCGGGCGCTTGCTGGAGCCGTGGTGTCATATACTCCGCTATGCACCTGCGATGTCACGCAAAAGACTGCGACCGATGTGCAGGGTGCGTTTCGGCTGAACATTTCCCGGAACGTGTCCGGATTTCTGGAAGTGCGTGCTGGCGACACCGCCCTGGGATTGCTGCAGGTTGATGGCAAGGACACTGCTTTGCGGCTGGAGGCTCCGCAGCCCGTTGCGTGGACGGCGCGGATGCGCATGGGAGGAGTTTCGGTTGCCTCCGCCACTCTGCGCATTGTTGGGACCACAAAATCTGTCCAGAGTGATGCGCAGGGATGGTTTACCCTGGCGCGCACCGGGAGTGGCGAGGAATGGGCCACGGTGGAACTTTCCGACGGTAGCGTGCGTGATGTTCGTTTGCCACCCTTCAGTGATTCTCTGCTGATCCTGCCCGACCATCCTTCGGTGCTGCTGGATGATTTTGAAGGCAGTGACACTCGATCTGTTTTGGGAAATGCCATCGGATCTGGCTGGTGGTTCGTGGTGATCGACAGTCAATCGAGCGTCCTTCCGGCCGGGGCAAAGACCTCAGCGCACAACGCCTACACCACTACGGACGCCTATTCTGGCACCAGCCTTTCCTTGCAGTTTCGGGTCAATCCTCACGGTGCCACTCCCTACGGCGTCCTTGGAGTGACGCTTGCTGACACCGGTTACTGGACGGATCTCTCAGGGCTTGACTCGGTCACTTTCTTGGCCAAGGGGACAGGAACTGTCCGCACCGTTTTTGTGACTCGCTGCAGCCTTGAGCCGACTACCGACCAAGTGGGCTGGTTTGGCGCCGATCGTACGTTTCCTTCGAACTGGACGCGAATGGTTATCCGCAAGGACGAGATTTCAGCTCCATCAGGATCGCGTTCGGCGCAACAAGGCATTGGCTGGGCGACGGCCTCCAAGCAGGTGCGCAGTTTCGGCTTCGTCGTCAATGACACGGCCTCGGTGCAACTGGACAGCATCGTCTTCCACGGGCCGAGCTTGTCGGATCTTTCTCCGCGCCCCTGACGGCCTTGCACGCGCAGCCGCCAAGGGCTGTGCGCGTTCCAGACGGTCCATTCGCGCCAAAGATGTTCCGTACGGAACAGAATGATGGATTGGAAGATCCGATCCATCACGAATAGAACGAGATTGCGATTCCATTGACCTCTTGGCACGCTGGTTGAATAGAAGACGAGACAGTCCACAAGGCTGCAACGCACTTCAACCAGGAGAGAACCAGATGAGAAAGATCGCCATCTACGGCAAGGGCGGCATCGGGAAGAGCACCACCACCCAGAACACGGCGGCGGCGCTTGCCCACTTCCACCACAAGAAGATCTTCATCCACGGCTGCGACCCCAAGGCCGACTCCACCCGCCTGATCCTCGGCGGCAAGCCGCAGGAATCGGTGATGGACGTGCTGCGCGAGCAGGGCGCCGAAAAGGTCACCAACGACAAGGTGATCAAGCTGGGCTACGAGGGCATCCAGTGCGTCGAGTCCGGCGGCCCGGAGCCGGGCGTAGGCTGCGCCGGACGCGGCATCATCACCGCCATCAACCTGATGGAAGAGAACGGCGCCTATACCGACGATCTCGATTTCCTGTTCTTCGACGTCCTGGGCGACGTGGTGTGCGGCGGCTTTGCCATGCCCATGCGCGAAGGCAAGGCCCAGGAGATCTACATCGTGGCCTCTGGCGAGATGATGGCCATCTACGCCGCCAACAACATCTGCAAGGGCGTGATGAAGTACGCCAAGCAGTCGGGCGTTCGCCTGGGAGGGATCATCTGCAACTCCCGCAAGGTCGACCGCGAACGCGAGTTCCTGGAGGAGTTCACGGCCTCCATCGGCACCCACATGATCCACTTCGTGCCGCGCGACAACATCGTGCAGAAGGCCGAGTTCAACAAGAAGACCGTCACCGAGTACGACGAGAACGAGAACCAGGCCCAGGAGTACCGCGAGCTGGCCCGCAAGATCATCGAGAACCAGAACTTCGTGATCCCGAAGCCCCTGACCATGGATCAGCTGGAAGCTATGGTCGTGAAGTACGGCATCGGCGACTGAGTCGCGCCTCTTAACGACAGATTCCGTCACAAGAACCTCTAAGGGAGGAACGCCCCAATGCCCTATCACGAATTTGAAGTCAGCAAGACCATCCCCGAGCGGAAGATGCACGCCGTGGACAAGACGCCCGGCGCCACCATCGCCGACGCCCTGCCGCTTGGGTATCTGCCCACCATTCCCGGGACGCTCTCCGAGCGCGGCTGCGCCTACTGCGGCGCCAAGCACGTGATCGGCACGCCCATGAAGGACGTCATCCACCTGAGCCACGGCCCGGTCGGATGCACCTACGACACCTGGCAGACCAAGCGCTACATCAGCGACGACGGCAACTTCCAGCTCAAATACACCTTCGCCTCCGACATGAAGGAGAAGCATGTGGTGTTCGGAGCCGAGAAGCTCCTCAAGCAGAACATCCTGGAGGCCTTCAAGGCCTTCCCGAACATTAAGCGCATGAGCATCTACCAGACCTGCGCCTCGGCCCTGATCGGCGACGACATCGAGGCCGTGGCCCAGGAGGTCATGGACGAGATGCCCGACGTCGACATCTTCGTGTGCAACTCCCCGGGCTTCCGCGGCCCCAGCCAGTCGGGCGGCCACCACACCATCTGCATCGCCTGGTTCAAGGACAAGGTGGGGACGGTGGAACCCGAGATAACCAGCGATTACGTGATCAACTACGTGGGCGAATACAACATCCAGGGCGATCAGGAGGTCATGCAGGACTTCTTCAAGCGCATGGGCATCCAGGTCCTTTCCACCTTCACGGGAAACGGCCACTACGACGACCTGCGCGGCATGCACCGCGCCCATCTGAACGTGCTGGAATGCGCCCGTTCCTCGGAGTACCTCTGCAACGAGCTGCGCGTCAAGTACGGCATTCCCCGCCTCGACATCGACGGCTTCGGCTTTGAGCCGCTTTCGGGATCGTTGCGCAAGGTGGGCCTTTTCTTCGGGATCGAGGACCGCGCCGAGAAGATCATCCAGGAGGAGACGGCACGCTGGAAGCCCGAACTCGAATGGTACAAGGCGCGCCTCATGCACAAGAAGGTCTGCTTGTGGCCGGGCGGCTCCAAGCTCTGGCACTGGGCCAACGCCATTCACGAAGAAATGGGAGTGGACGTGGTGTCGGTCTACACCAAGTTCGGCCACCAGGGCGACATGGAGAAGGGCATCGCCCGCGCCCAGGAAGGCGCCTTGGCCATTGACGATCCCAACGAGCTTGAGTCGCTGGAAGCCATGTACAAGCTGAAGCCCGACTGCATCTTCACGGGAAAGCGCCCCGGCGAATTTGCCAAAAAAGTGCGCGTGCCCTACCTCAACGCCCACGCCTACCACAACGGCCCTTGGAAAGGATGGGAGGGCTGGGTGCGCTTTGCTCGCGACATCTACAACGCCATCTTCTCGCCCATCCACGAACTGGCGCTGGTGGACATCTCCAAGGACGAGATCGACACCTCGCACGGTTTTGTCACTCGGCGCATGCTCTCGGACAAGGATCTCCCCGACGAGATCAAGAACGACCCGACCCTGCGCCAGTACACAGGCGATCACGACGTCGTCCCGAAGCTCCGGGCCAAGACGCGCGAGGACTATCCCTACCTGCAGGACGCGCCCAGCGTCGCAGCCTGCGCGGCCTGAAAGGAAGAACCATGGAAGAAGCTCTCAAGCACGAGCGCGTGGAAGTGCTCATCGACCACATCATGAAGAAGTGCCTGTGGGAATTCCACTCCCGCTCCTGGGATCGCGAGCGCCAGAATCGGGAGATCCTGGGCTGGGCCAAGAAGAGCCTTCTGGGAGAGGCCGACGAGGCTCCGGCCGAGCGGCTTGACCGCTGTCACTGGGTGGACGGCGTGGTGCTGGCCCGCGCCTGGAAGAAGCGCTGCCGCTGGCTCTCGGAGCTCGACGCCGTCGACACCTCCGAGCTGGTGGACGCCGTCCACGAGCGCCTCGATTATCTCACCATCACCGGCTCGCTCAACAAAGAGCTGACCGACCACCAGTACTGAAGGAGATCCTCATGGCCTGCGAAGTCAAGGAACGCGACCGCGCCGGAATCATCAATCCCATCTTCACCTGCCAGCCCGCCGGCGCCCAATTCGCGAGCATCGGCATCAAGGACTGCATCGGCATCGTGCACGGCGGCCAGGGCTGCGTCATGTTCGTGCGCCTCATCTTCTCGCAGCACTTCAAGGAGAGCTTCGAGCTCGCCTCGTCCTCGGTGCACGAGGAAGCGGCGGTGTTCGGCGCCCTGAAGCGCGTCGAGCAGGGCGTGGACGTGCTCCTGGAGCGCTACCCCCACGTGAAGGTGGTCCCCATCATCACCACCTGCTCCACCGAGGTGATCGGCGACGACATCGACGGCCTAGTGACGAAGCTGAACGAGGGGCTGCTCAAGGACAAGTACCCGGGCCGCGAAGTCTACTTGGTGCCCATCCATTCGCCAAGTTTTGTCGGCAGCATGATCACCGGCTACGACCTCGCCGTCAAGGACATCGTCGGCTACTTCGCCGAGAAGGGCGAGACGACCGAGAAGCTCAACGTCTTCACCGGCTGGGTGAACCCGGGCGACGTGACGGCCCTCAAGCACCTCTTCAAGGAGATGGACATTGAGGCCAACGTGCTCTTCGACATCGAGGAGTTCGACTCGCCGCTGATGCCCGACGGCCAGCACGTCTCGCACGGCGAGACGACGATCGAGGATCTCAAGGAGACGGGGCACGCCAAGGCCTCCATTGCCCTCAACCGCTACGAAGGAGGCAAGGCCGCCCAGCTCCTGGAGAAGAAGTTCGGCGTGCCGGCGACCATCGGGCCCACCCCGATCGGCATTCGTAACACCGATGCCTTCCTGAAGACTCTGAAGGATATCACCGGCAAGGCCATCCCCCAGAAGCTGGTGAAAGAGCGCGGCGTGGCCATCGACGCTCTCACCGACCTCACCCACATGTTCCTCGCCGAGAAGAAGGTCGCCATCTACGGCAACCCCGACCTGGTGATCGCGTTGGCGCAGTTCTGCATCGACCTCGAGATGAAGCCCACGCTTCTTCTCCTGGGCGACGACAATTCGAGCTACGCGACCGACCCGCGTATCCTCGAGCTCCAGGCCAACGTCGACTGGGATATGGAGATCATCACCAACGCCGACCTGTGGGAGCTGGACGACCGTCTCAAGAACCGGGGGCTGGAACTCGACCTCATCCTGGGCCACTCCAAGGGGCGCTTCATCGCCATGGACCACAAGATCCCGATGGTGCGGGTGGGCTTCCCCACCTTCGACCGGGCCGGCATCTTCCGCCATCCGGTGGTGGGCTACGAGGGAGCCATCTATCTCGCCGAGGAGATGGCCAACGCCCTCTTCACCGACATGGAGTACAAGGGCGAGCGCGAGTGGAGCCTTGCCATGTGGTAGTTCCCGGCTGGGGGGCTTTTGCCCCCGGCTTCAAGGCTGCGACATTTTTTGACAAATAGGAGGCAGGCATGACGGAAGCGGACGAGATCGAAGATCTCTATTTCGCCTACGGCCCGGACATGGACCCGGAGGTGCTGCGTGCGCGGGGCGGACGCCCCGAGGCGGTGGCGGTGGCGCGACTTTCTGACTACAAGCTTGCCTTCTTCGGCTACGCCGAGACCTGGGACAGCGGTCTAGAAACACTGGTGCCCGATCCCGGCGGCGAGGTCTGGGGGGTGGTCTACCGTCTGCGTCCCTGGGACTGGGACAACTTGGACGCCTGGATGGACGCCCGCATGGACGGCGCGGGCATGTACTTCCACTATCCGGCCGAGGTGAGCGACCTTTCTGGAAAGACACATTCTGTCCGCTTCTACAAGAAGAACTACCAGGGGGAAGCCCGCCTGCCGAGCGTGCCGTACCTGGATCTCGTGGTCGGCGGAGCCGGCAAGCAAGGGCTTCCCATCCGCTACGTCGAGCAGTTGCGCCGCATGGTGGCGCGCAAGCCCGCCTTTGCGGTGCCGGTGCCGGGCAATCCCGAGCGCGGCGTCTTCGTGAAGCCCGACTGCCACACCTGCGATGCCGCCGAGGAAGAGGACTTCGAGGTGATGGAGGTGGAGACATGCTGATCGCGGCCTACGTTGGGACGAGCGGCGAGATCGTTGACTACTTCGAACCGGGGAGCCTCTGCCTCTACGAGGACCTCTCGGGAACCTGGGTGAAGGTCGGAGAAGCTCCGCTTTCCCTGCAGTCGGACACGCCTTTGGGCCTTCTCAAGGGGGAGTTCGTCGAGGCCATTGAGCAGCTTGGAAA
>DAIPHW010000104.1:0-8408 GCA_036771135.1 Fibrobacterota bacterium
TTTTCTTGTAACGCAACCCATTAGCAACACAGTTTCCTTAAGAGCTTTCTAGATTCGCTGCCCTCTTCGCCGTCAACCTGGCATCGCGAAGAAAAGGGCGTGCGAGGTGCACGACCCGGCATTCATCTCCCAGAGGCGCGGAGAGTGGTCATGCGAAAATGGAAGATCGAGGATTCTCGGGAACTCTACAATGTCGGCGGATGGGGCATCCGTTATTTCGACATCAATGACAAGGGGCACGCCATCGTGCGTCCTCTCAAGGACAACGGTCCCGAGATTGACCTGGCCGAAGTCATGTGCGATCTGGAACTGCGCGACTTGGCCACACCGGTACTCTTGCGCTTTCCCGACATCCTCGATCACCGCATCGAGCAGATCAGCCAATGCTTCACCAAGGCGGCCGAGGAATACGGCTACAAGGGGCAGCACTACAACGTCTACCCCATCAAGGTGAACCAGCAGCGGCCAGTGCTCGAAGAAATCGTCCGGCACGGCAAGAAGTTCAACATTGGCCTGGAGGCTGGCTCCAAACCCGAGCTCCATGCGGTGCTCGCCATCCAGGACAATCCCAACTCGCTGATCGTCTGCAACGGCTACAAGGACGAGGACTTCATCGAGCTCGCCCTCTTGGCCCAGAAGATGGGCAAGAAGATCTTCCTGGTGGTAGAAAAGTTGAATGAGCTCGCCCTCATCGCCAAGCTTTCGCGCAGCCTCAACGTGCGCCCCAACATTGGACTGCGCATCAAGCTTTCCAGCTCGGGAAGCGGCAAGTGGGAGGAGTCGGGCGGCGTCCAGAGCAAGTTCGGCTTGAATCCCTCCGACCTTATCGAGGCCATCGAGTACGCCCGCCGCGAAGGCTTGTTGGATTGCGTCAAGCTCATCCATTTCCACCTGGGAAGCCAGATCACCAACATCCGCAAGATCAAAGGGGGCCTTCGCGAAGTGGCGCAGTTCTACTGCCAACTGCGCAAGATGAACGTCCCCATCGAGTTCGTGGACGTGGGCGGAGGCCTCGGGGTGGACTATGACGGCTCGCGCTCCATCTCCGCAAGTTCGGTGAACTATTCCATGCAGGAATACGCCAACGACGTGCTCTACACCATCGTCGAGGCCACCGACAAGCAGGGGCTCCCCCACCCCAATGTCATCGCCGAATCGGGACGCGCCCTCACGGCTCACCATTCCGTGCTAGTCTTCAACGTGCTGGAGACGGCCGGCCAAGCCTATTGGGATGAAGACCTCCACACCGTCCTTCCAGAAGACCCAGAGCTCTTGAAGGACCTCTTCCAGATCCTCAAGGGGATCGGCAACTCGAACCTTCTGGAAAGCTGGCACGACGCGCTCCAGATGCACGAGGATGTGCTGGACCAGTTCAGCCTAGGGCTGGTGGATCTTCCCACTCGCGCCAAGGCCGAGCGCCTGTTCTGGAGCATTGCCCAGAAGACGGCCCGCGTGGCCGATCAGATGAAGCATCCCCCCTATGAACTGGCAAGCCTCGAGAAGCTCTTAGCTGACAAGTACTTCTGCAACTTCAGCCTTTTCCAGTCGCTGCCCGACTCCTGGGCCATCGACCAGGTATTCCCCATCATGCCGATCCAACGGCTAGACGAGGAGCCCACGGTCCACGCTACCCTCCAGGACATCACTTGCGACTCCGACGGCAAGATCGACTTCTTCGTGCATGGCAACGAGATCGGCCGCGACCTACCTCTGCACCAGATCAAGCCCGAGGAGAAGTACTACATCGGCGTCTACCTGGTAGGGGCCTATCAGGAAATTCTTGGGGATCTGCACAACCTCTTTGGCGACACCAACGCCGTCCACATCGTGAGCGATGGCGACAAGTGGCGCATCGAGCAGATCATCGACGGAGAGTCGGTGGCAGACGTGCTGGAGTACGTCCAGTTCGACGACAAGAAGCTGGTGCGCGACATGGAAACCTGGGTGACAAGCTCTGTCAAGGACGGCAGAATCTCGCTTCAGGAGGGCAAGGAGTTCCTCAACATCTACCGTTCCGGCCTCTACGGCTACACCTATCTGGAAGAATGATCGTCTTCGCCCGTTAGGCAATGGGTCAAGGCGCTTCAGGCATCTTGGAGCGCCTTGAGCCCAGCACGGCATGGCTGCCGACCACGGTCGCCAAGGCGATCACGAAAAGTCCCACTCCGGGGAGGCCCCAGCGATCGGCCACCTTTCCGACCAGAGGCGCGCAAACCATGATACCCAAGGATTGGAACTGCGCCTCCACGGAAAGGACCGCAGACCCATAGGACGAGTCAGAGACGTCGTCCAAGCGGTCCATGAAGAGCGGGCGCCAGACGTTTTCAAGCAGCGTCAGCAGCACAAAGCCCAGTATGGCGACCCCGATTGCCCCTGCCATCTTTCCCCGCAGCGCGCTTCCCAAGGAAATGAGCCCGCCGACCAGCGCCACGGCAATCCAAAGGTAGGGAATGCGACATTTCTCCAGCCGCATGAATCGGTTCGCATTTCGGCTGGCGAGGGCGGCCAGGACGTTCAGGCCGAAGTAGAGGACTCCCAGCAGACAGGCCGAACGGCGAGTCGCATCCAAAGACGTCGTCAGGCGCCCGGCAATCGCAAGCCCAGCAAACGAGACAACCACCAGAGGCTGCAGGTAGTCCTTGACGGTCTTCGCCGCGGTCTGTATCGCGGCCGACTGAATAAACAAGCCGCGCAATTCCGGATTCCGCAGGCAGCGGAAGGTCTCCCTCGCCATGGTGCCAAGACTCGTGCGCAGAGAAAATGCTGGCCGCAGCCCCGTGAATTCGCCTTCCAGTCGACGCGGATACGTGCCCACATTGACCATATCGAGCAGATAAGGCGGGATGGCCCACAGGAAGATCTGGCCAAAATTCCCGGTGAAGAAGACCAGCAACCCCGACAGCAGCGACGACACCGCCGACCCCGTCTTGGACCACGAACGAGTGATCCCGTAGACGATCGCCTTCTCCGCCTCGCGCCCAGTGAGCCGCAGATGATGGAAGATCATGGCCTTGTGGGTTCCGGAGCGAAACGACTCCCCGACTGCGAAGGCGAACATCGAAAGGAACAGGCAGGGAAGCCCGCGCGTCAGGGCAAATCCCAGAAAGGCCAGGATGTATGCACCAAAGCACAGCACCAGGGCACGCCGACGCCCGTAGAGATCGGCCAGAAATCCCGCGGGGATCCCCATCACGTTCACGCAGATCTCCCGAAAGGAAAACAGCAGCCCGATCAGGAAGAAGCTCAGTCCCTTGCCTTGCAGCACGAGGAAGAAGAAGGGCTCGTAATACTGCTGGTTCTTGAGGAAGCCATAGAGACTGAAGCGCCAGAGCAGCGGGTCTTTCCGAAACCGATCGAACATATCTCCTAGGCAATATACCGCCTTGCCACCGCGCCGTCGTCGCCGTGCAGACCGGCACGCCTCCAGCCTGATTCCCGCTTGCGGCGCGCCGACCAACGCGGGCGCAAAGCAAACCTGCAAAATCTTTGCAACTCCTTTGGCGAAGGGCACTTGGAATGGTTATGCTTGAGCCATGCCGGAGTTCCTGAAAGTCCTCCTAGCCCGCCTTGCGCAGGGCTGGAATCGCCTCACTAGTGGCCAGAAGTTCGTCCTTGGCGCCTCGGCGACGTTAGCGCTAGTCGGATCTATTCTTCTCGTCTCCTGGCCTTCAAAGACGCCTGCCGGCGCTTCGTCGGATTCCTCCAAGTGGGCTATCCTGTTCCGCAACGTGGATCCCGCTGAGGGCAACACCATCGTGCAGGGGCTTAAGACCGCCAAGATCCCCTACAAGCTGGAAAGCGAAGGCCGCGACATCTACGTGCCGCGCGACAAGGTCTACGAGCAGCGCATGACCTTTGCAGCCCAAGGTTTGCCACGCACCGGAGGCGTAGGCTACGAGATCTTCGACAAGACCAATCTCGGTGTGACAGATTTTGTCCAAAATATCAACTACCGCCGCGCCTTAGAGGGTGAGATCGCCCGTACCATCGGCTCCCTCACCGAAGTGGAAAACGCCCGAGTCCACCTGAATCTCCCCAAGCCCACGCTCTTCTCTGACAAAGAGATGCCGCCCACGGCCTCGGTCGTGATCAAGCTGAAGCCCGCTGCAGAGCTCGACCGCAAGACAGTGAAGGGCGTGGCACAGCTTGTCGCATCGTCTGTGGAAGGGCTCAAAGCCTCGGCGGTGACCATCCTCGACCAGGATGGCAAAGTGCTCAACCGCGGTGGCGACAATCCTGCCGCCGAAATTTCCGACGCCAACAACGAGGTCCGCACCCAGGTGGAAGGCTACCTGCGGCAGAAGGTCGAGGACATGCTCGACGGTGTAGTGGGCCCCGGATCGCACCGAGTTCAGGTGGAAGTAGAAATGGACTTCGACCAGGTCGAGAAGACCATCGAATCCTACAACCCCGAATCCAAGGTGACCCGTTCCGAACAGAGCGAAGAGGAGACCAAGACCAACAGCCCGGCCGACGGCAACGTCACGCGCGAGTCGCGCACCTCCAACTTCGAGATCGACAAAACCGTGATGAAGCAGATCTCGGCTCCTGGTTCCAGCCGCAAGCGCGTCTCGGTCTCGGTGGCAGTGGATGGTCACCTAGAAAAGTCCCCCAAGGGAGACTCCGCTGTGTGGAAGCCGCGCTCGGCCGAGGAAATGGGCCAATTGACAGAACTTGTCAAAAGTGCCGTAGGAGCCACCCCCGGGACCGACAATGTCTACGTAACCAACGTGCGCTTTGACAACCCCGCGGTCGAGGCCCAGATGGAGGAACTCAACAAGAAAAAGGAAGTTCCCTGGAAGGATTTCGCACGTTACGGCGTAGCCGCCTTGGCGCTCCTAGCGGCACTTCTGTTCCTGCGCGGCCTCTTGAAGCTCGCATCTGAAGCGGCCAATCCGCCGCCGCCGGAATACGCCAACGTTCGGGTAGAATACCCTCCCGAACCCGTGGGAGAAGAGGGCTCCGCGCAGCAGCCCATGAAGGTCAACGAAATGCTCGCGCGCGTTGAGGCCGCCACCAAACAGGATCCCATGAGCTTCGCACGCCTGCTGCGCAATTGGCTGGTGGACGACGGAAGCAAGGAAAAGAAGAAATAGCCCTATGGCCAAGAGCTTCTACCAAGACGCCGACGATCCCAAAAAGGGAGGCGCATTCGACATTCCCGGACCGAAGAAGGCCGCTATCGTGATGGTGGCTCTTGGACCACAATGTTCCGCAGATCTGATGAAAGACTTCTCGGAGCAGGAAGTCGAGCAGCTCACCAAGGAAATCGCCCGTCTAGACGGCGTCACGAATGACATGCGCGACGCCGTTCTTAAGGAGTTTCACACTCTGGGACTGGCGCAGCAGTACGTCTCGCAGGGCGGTATTGACTACGCCCGCGAGCTCCTGGAAAAGACCTACGGCCCCATCCGCGCCGCCGAGATCCTGGCCAAGATCACCAAGGCCATCCGCACCACCGGTTTCCATCTTCTGACAGAAATTGACGCCAGCCAGCTGGTGAACTTCATTCAGAAGGAGCACCCGCAGACCATCGCGCTGATCCTCGCCCACATGGACAAGCAGATGGCGGCCAAGCTCCTGGGAGCTCTTCCCCAAGACCTTCAGTTCGACGTGGCCCAGCGCATCGCTACCATGGAATCTATCACTCCCGACGTGCTGGAGCAGATCGAACAGGTTCTCACCACCGAGATGAAAGACTTGGTCGGCGGCGACACCTCCGAGATCGGCGGCGTCAAGAGCCTGGCAGAGCTTCTCAACCTGGCCGACCGCGCCACCGAGAAGAACGTCATGGGAAATCTCGAACGCGACAATCCAGAGCTGGCCACCGAGATCAAGAACCTCATGTTCACCTTCGACGACATCCTGCTCCTGGACGACCGCGGCATGCAGCGCCTGCTCAAGGAAGTGGATTCCAAGATTCTGTCCTTGGCCCTCAAGAACGCCACCCAGGACGCCCGCGACAAATTCCTGCGCAACATGTCGCAGCGCGCCGGCGAGATGATCGCGGAAGAGATCCAGTACATGGGTCCGGTAAAGCTTCGCGACATCGAAGAGGCTCAGCAGAAGCTCGTGGATTCCGTCCGTCGCCTGGAAGAGGCCGGCGAAGTGGTGCTGTCCGGCCGCGGCGGTAGCGACGAGATCGTGGTATGATCCCCTCCGATCGGCCACTCGGACTCACAGGAATCATCCGCGGAGAGGCCATCAAAGCCGCTCCTCTGGTCGACTTCGGCGTGCCAACCACAGACATCGTCCAGCGCAAGGCCGATTCCGCCGAAGAAAAGTTGCAGCGCGCCCAGGATCGCATCGCGGAACTGGAAGAAGAAGCGCAGCGCAAGGACGTACAGCACCAAGGCGCTCTTGCCCAAGCGCGTGAGGAAGCCTACCAGCAAGGCCTTAAAGATGGCACCACAGCAGGCGAAGCTTCTGGAAAAGCCATCGCCCAAGCTGCCATGGAAATGCGCCTACGGGAAACCGAAGCCTCCTTGAACCATCGCATCAGCGCCGTGGAATGTGCTCTAGAAGCCCTCTTCCTGGACTGGGAAGGTCGCATTTTGGAACTTGCCATGGCTATCTCCCGACGCATTGTGGGGGAAGTTTGCGAAGAACCGGGAGCCGCTGCAGCCCATGTCGCCCGCGCCGCTTTGAAGAAGCTCGGCGCCGAGACGCGCGTCGTGGTCCGCGTACACTCCGAAGATTTTACCGCTTTAGAACGTGAAAAGGGACTTTGGAGCCGCAACAACCGACGCATTGAGCTGGTGGAAGACGACACCATCGAGCGCGGTGGTGTGCTTGTCGAGACAGAAGCCGGTTCCATCGATGCCCGCATTCCCCGCATGACCGCCAAAGTGGAAAAGGCGCTAGCGGATGCCGTAGCGGAGGAGCGCGCGCGCCTTGGCTGCTGATTCAAAGCGCTGGGTCTCTCGTATTGCGGCCTGCGACCCTATTGAAGCCCGTGGTCGCGTCACCAAGGTTGTTGGACTACTCTTGGAAAGCGGCGGGCCAGCAGCCAGCATCGGAGAATTGTGCGCCATTTCCTTTGGCGACGTGCTGATTGGTTATGCCGAAGTCGTGGGCTTTCGCGAGAGCACCACCCTACTCATGCCACTGGGCGAGATGGAAGGCATCCGTCCTGGCTTCGACGTGACAGCAACGGGACACCCATTGCAAGTGCCTTCCGGCATGGGACTAGTCGGGCGCGTCCTCGACGGTCTGGGGCGTCCGCTGGATGCCAAGGGAGCCATTCCTTCCAGCCTGCCGCGTCGCCCTGTCACCGGCAGCGCGCCCAACCCCATGACCCGGTCGCGCATCCACTCCCCCATGGGAACCGGCGTCCGCGCCGTAGATGGCTTCCTCACCCTCGGACGCGGCCAGCGACTCGGCATCTTCGCCGGCTCCGGCGTCGGCAAGTCGGTGCTTCTGGGCATGTTTGCCAAGAATTGTCAGGCCGAAGTCAACGTGATCTGCCTGATCGGTGAGCGTGGACGCGAAGTGCGAGAATTTTTAGAGCGCGACCTGGGCACCGAAGGCATGAAGCGCTCAGTGGTGGTTTGTGCCACCTCAGATCAGCCAGCCATCGTGCGCGTAAAGGCCGCCTTTGCCGCCACAGCCATCGCCGAGGGCTTTCGCGACGAAGGTCGCGACGTCCTCTTGATGATGGACTCATCGACCCGCCTGGCCATGGCACAACGAGAAATCGGACTTGCCATCGGCGAACCTCCAGCCACTCGCGGCTACACTCCGTCGGTCTTTTCTCTGCTGCCGCGCATCTTTGAGCGGGCCGGCACCTCGGACAAGGGCTCCATCACGGCGCTTTACACAGTCCTTGTCGATGGCGACGACCACGAAGAACCGGTTGCCGATGCCATCCGTTCCATCTTGGACGGCCATATCGTCCTATCGCGTGACATTGCTAGCAGAGGGCATTTCCCCGCCATCGACATCCTGCGCTCCATCAGCCGCTGCATGCCCGATGTCATCTCGCGCGAGCACCAATTGGCCGCACGCGAACTGATCGCCTTGATGTCGCTATACCGCGAAAACGAAGACCTGATCACCTTAGGAGCCTATCAGAAAGGCACCAATCCACGCCTCGACCTAGCCATACGGCTACGCGACGCTCTGGATATCTACTTGAAACAGGATCGCGACGAATCTTCCAGCTTTGAGCAAGCCGCCTCTGCACTAGCCATGCTCGCTGCACAGGCCCAAGGTGGCCGCTGATGGCCCTCTTTCGCTTTCGCCTGGAAACAGCCCTGAAGCTGCGACGCCATGCTGAGGAAGAGTCCAAAAAGCTGTTGGCACAGCGCATTCGTGCTTTGGAATCCAAGCAACAAGAAATGCTCTCCTTGCGCCAGCAGCTAACGGATGCCGTTCAGGAACGACGCCAACTTTTGGAGCAGCGGGAA
>DAIPHW010000105.1:0-8300 GCA_036771135.1 Fibrobacterota bacterium
CGGCGCAGAGCGACAGCCTACCTCTGACTGCCGCCAATCTTTGCAACAGAGCCAGCGAATCTTTCCAGCTCGATGCCACCTCGTCGTGCCCGATGCGCTCGAAGGCGGTCTCCACCGCTTGCCGATAGGTCAGGAGTTCGATGCCCAGGCGGCGAGCCAAGTCGTTGGGGCGGGCCACCACTTCCACCTTCATGCTGTTGACAAGTCGGGCCGCCAGCTTGAAGGAGGTGGAGGTCACGAAGTAGAGCCAGTAGGAGGAGATCTTTGGCGTCAGCACCGGCAGCGTCCAGATCCGGCGTCGCAAGCCCCGCACGGCCGCGAACTGCAGCAGCATCTCCTTGTAGGTGAGCACCTCGGGGCCGCCGATGTCGTAGCCTTGTCCTACCGACTCCGGGTCCCTGAGTACGCCTTCCAGGTATTGGAGCACGTTGCGCACGGCGATCGGCTGGGTGCGGGTCTCCAGCCAGCGGGGCGTGATCATCACGGGAAGCTTCTCGACCAGATCGCGGATGATCTCGAACGAAGCGCTTCCGGATCCCACCACGATGCCGGCCCGCAGTGCGGTCACGGGAATGCTTCCTTCGCGCAGCACGTCCTCCACGCGCCGCCGTGATTCCAGGTGCCGCGACAGATTCTGTCCGTTGGTGATTCCGCCCAGGTAGATGATCCTCTTGGCCCCGCACCGCGCGGCCAAGTTAAGGAAGTTCCGGGCCGACCTTTCCTCGCGCGCCTCAAAGTCCTCGGCCGCATCCGACATCGAGTGGACCAGGTAGTAGGCGGCGTCCATCTCCTCTGGGAATTCCTCTTCCGCAGGAGATTCCAGGAAGTCCATCTCTAGAACCCGCACTTTCCCTGCGGTCCTTGCTGCCACGGCGGCAAAGCGCTTGCGGTCGCGCACGCAGCACACGACCTCGTGGCCCTGTTCCGTCAGGATCGGAAGCAGGCGCTTTCCGATATAGCCGTTGGCTCCGGTTAGAAGGATTCGCATCGACACCTCCGCATTGCGCGCTGATCCCGGTCCGTGCGCCGTACTTGACGGTGCAGGCGTGACTGGTTGGAACATACGAAGATTCTTCTTTGCGCTCCTCGCTGATGGAATAGCCCGCCCCCTTAGATCTGCACGGGCCGATGGGCTTCAGTTCTTGAGGCAGCGGACGGCCAGGCCGTCCTTCCGATCCCTCTTTCCCTGCATGAATACGCTGTTGCGAAAGCCCAGCACGCGCACGTGGGCGCTGTCCTGCAGAGCTTCGGTGGCGCTCCAGAAGTAGGCTCCCACAGAATCGGATAGGAATTCTCGTTTCGTGGCCTGGAAGTATCCGGTCGCCACGCCGCGGAAGCCATAGGCGTCGTCGCCTGAAAGGTCGGGGCTGCCCTCCAGGGACCAGCCGTCGGTGGTTCTCAAGGCCTTGCCGGCCCGATCGCGGCCACCTGCCGCGGCTTCCAGCACCGACCAGTCGGAGTCCGAGGGCAAGTGCCACCCTTCCGGGCAGGCGTGCAGGGCCGAGGGCCAGTCGTAGAGGCGTCCTCGAATTTGACAATTTTCGGCAAGATCGCCGTAGCAGCGCGAGCCGTCGAGCGGATAGGCGAGATCTTCGGAGAGCCAAGTCTGGGTCCCGATAGTGGTGGTGGCATAGCGCCGCCCGTCGCGCGCGTCCTGCAGATTCCCGAGCCTCACCTCCGAGGCTTGCACCACCCGAACCGTTGAGATTTTCCCGAAAGCCTGAGCACGCGCAAGGCATGCGGCAAGCAGCAAGAAGGGAAGCAAGAGGGATCGGAAGCGCATCGATGCCAATCTCAACAAATTCGGCGATGGAAACAAAGAATCTCCTCAGCGATTTTGGCTCAGGCCGGCTTCAGTGGACATGGAATTTGAGACGTTGTATCGTAGTGGCAATGGCGGGACAATCGCGTCTCGCCAACTGCGCACAAGGGAGGTCGCCATGTCTGGAAAGAAGAATCTTGTCACCGTCGTGCTGCGATTCCTGCTGGGAATCCCTCTGATTGCCTTTGGGCTCCTGGATCTTTTCCATCCCATGACGCCGCCTCCGGGAATGCCGGAGGGAGCCCGTGCTTTCTCGGCGGCCTTGGCGAGCAGCGGCTACATGATGCCAATGATCGGCGGGCTCCTCTTGGTCGCAGGGGTTCTCCTCGTCGTCAACCGCTTGGTACCGCTGGCGCTCCTGCTGCTGGCCCCCTTCTGGGTGAACAGCCTGCTCTTCCATCTGGTGCTGGAGCGCACAGGTCTTCCCATGGCGGCGCTCTTCACCGCGCTGGAGCTGTTGCTTGCCTGGAACTACCGCACGACGTTTCTCGCCGTCTTGAAGCCGCGCAACGAACCCGGCTAAAGACTACTGCCCCAAAACGCTTTCCTGAAACCTTTCCAAAGGAGACCACATGGCATCTGTCGCCACCTTTCTGAACTTCACGAACCGCACTGAGGAAGCCTTCCGCTTCTACGCCGAGGTCTTTGGCAGCGAGATCCGGGAACTGCGCCGTTTCGGCGAGGTGCCGCCTTCTCCAGGCGCTCCTCCTCCTCCGCCGGGCACCGAGAGCCTGGTGCTCTTCGCCTTCCTGCCCATCCTGGGAGGACATGAGCTGATGGGCTCCGATGCTCCGCCGCAGATGGGCTTTTCACTGACCCAGGGCAACAACGTCCACATCAGCCTGGCTCCCGACACTCGCGAAGAGGCCGAGCGGATCTTCGCTGCCCTTTCCGACAAAGGCACGGTGGAGAAGCCTCTTTCCGAAGAGTTCTGGGGTGGCCTTTTCGGGAGCCTCACCGACCGCTTCGGCATCCATTGGCTCATCAACATGCTGCTCAAGGGCTGCTGACAGCTAACCGGTCGCGCGCTCTTGCAACGCGCGACCGGTGTGCGACAGTCCTAAAGGCCTGAGGTCACTTGCAGGTCGGGAACTGGAGGCCGGTGTTCTGGTCCGTGTCGACAGCGAGAGAGCTGGGAATGGTGTAGGTGATGGTGCGGTCGGAATAGTCCTTGATGATCACCGTGGCACCTCTGGCCCCTCTAGGAAGCTGCCAAGCACCGTAGGAGAGCTTGGTGGAAGAGGTGCCGTTGACCAGCACGTCCTTGATCGGGAGGATGGTGTTCTCCACATAGAGTTGATTGAGGTTGCTCGGCTTGATGCGCACTACCACGTTGCCGGTGATGGGGCACGCTACGTACTTCCAGGTGGTTCCTGACGGGTTGCCGACCGAGAAGCCCAGTTTCGAGAAGGCCGGGTAGCTGACGTCCAGGTGGCCAGTGGGATTGTTCATGCAGGGCTGATTGCTGTTTTCGGGGCATTCGTCGGTCACCGTGGCGATGATCTTGGTGCCATTCTGACCGGAAAGCTCGACACAGGCACCGCACATCATGCGGTTGTCGAAGTCATCGCTGGTTTTTCCGGGAATTGCCACGAAGTAGCTCGGGTTGGCGATGTTTGTGATGACGTCCGAACTCTGTCCGCTCGGCTCTTGGCCGTGATAGCCACAAGCTAAGGCGTAGTGGCCGTTCTCTTGCCAGGATCCTTGGCCGAACCAGTAGTTTGTGAAGGAGCCGGCTCCCGAGGACGGCCCGTTGGGAAGCGTGCAAGCGGTTGAGGTCGGATTCTTTGCCGTCGTCGTGTCGCGCATGCTCACTTGAATTCCCTGCTGGCTGGCTGCCGTCATGGAATACGTAGTGTCATGATAGCCGGTCTTCTTGAAGGAAAGGACCGAATAGGCTGCGGAACGGGCAGCGATAAGCTGCGTCTCGGCATCTCCTGAGAAACTGGTGCCTTCGAGAGGAAGCCGCATCGCGGTGTGTGCGCTGCCTTGGGACACCTGGAGCAGGACGATTCCGTGGAAGGCCGCGACGGGGCGTGGCTGGAAGGACGCCTGCCCGTTGGCAGGGACGGCGTGACCGCTCCAGAGCACACTTCCCGACGGGGTCAAGAGCCGTGCCGAGACCGGAAGGTCCGAGGTGGCCGAGACGAGGAGGCGTCCGCTGGAAAGCTCCAGCCCCAGTTCCTGAGAGGAATGCCGCGGAGCCAAGGAGGTGGTGGGAAGCTGGATGGTGAAGGCTCCGTTGCCATCGGTGGTTGCGGTGGCTGTGCCGCCGACCACGGAAACGCTCACGCCCTGGAGGACGGAAGCATCCTTGGAACTGCGGACGGTACCCGCGGCCGACTGAGCTTGCGTTGTCGCCGAGGCGAGAAGTCCCGCCGCGACAAAGACAGGGAGGGAAACGAGAGATTGAATTCGAATCATGTCTATGGCTTTCGGAAGGATTTTCAATAAAAATAGAACCGGATGGCGATTTCCGGGTTTGATATCGCTGACAATACGCGCCGATTTCGACGTGCATTCTTGCGCCAGGGATGCCGGCTTCGCCCGGGACACCCGCCCCGTAGGGATCGGGCATGCCCGATCCCAAAATGGAAGGCGGGGGCCCGGCAGGCAGCCCGGTGCCGCCCATGGCGGCAGGCGCCCAGACAATTCTTGTCGCAAGGCTTGGCGAAGGCGATTTCTAGAATTAGTCGCAAAGCGTCGCGATGTTGGCGCTGGTCACCTGTGAGGAAATTATGGCCGAGACGACAGCGCAGAAATTCGTGTTCTATATGGACCGCATGAGCAAGCAGTATCCGCCCAATAAGACGGTGCTTAAGGATATCTCGCTTTCGTTCTATTACGGTGCCAAGATCGGTATCATCGGCTCCAACGGTTCGGGCAAGTCGACGCTTCTGCGCATCATGGCCGGGATCGACAAGGACTTCACTGGCGAGGCCTGGATCGAATCGGGCCGCACTGCGGGCTACCTGCCGCAGGAGCCGGTGCTTGACCCCGCGCTCACGGTGAAGGAAAACGTCATGCAGGCGGTGGCGGGGAGCCAAGCCGTGATGGATCGCTACAATGCGATCAACGAGGCCTTTGCCGAGGAAATGCCCGAAGAGAAGATGAATAAGCTTCTGGACGAGCAGGCGCGCCTCCAGGACGTGATCGATGCCCAGGATCTCTGGAGCCTCGATCGCAAGGTCGAGATCGCCATGGACGCCCTGCGCTGCCCGCCGGGCGACTGGGCTGTTACCAACCTTTCGGGTGGCGAAAAACGCCGCGTGGCCCTCTGCCGCCTGCTTCTGGAAGAGCCGGATCTGCTGCTCTTGGACGAGCCGACGAACCACTTGGATGCAGAATCTGTCGCCTGGCTAGAGCACCATCTGCGCGCCTACAAGGGTTCGGTGATCTTGGTCACCCATGACCGCTACTTCCTGGACAACGTGACCGGCTGGATCCTGGAACTTGACCACGGGAAGGGTATTCCCTGGCAAGGGAACTACGCCCAGTGGCTCGACCAGAAGCTTGATCGCCTCAAGAACGACGATAAGTCAGAATCTGACCGCGCCAAGCGCCTGGCCAAGGAGCAGGAGTGGGTGAAATCGAACCCCAAGGCCCGCCAGGCGAAGTCCAAGGCCCGCCTCAAGGCTTACGAGGAGCTGCTTTCGCAGGAACGCAAGGACACCATGAAGGCGGCCCAGATCCAGATCGCGAACGGCAAGCGCCTGGGCGACGTGGTGATCGAGGCAAACGGCGTCTCCAAGAGTTTTGGCGAAAAGTGTCTTTACGAGAACCTCTCCTTCACGCTGCCGCGTTCGGGGATCGTCGGCATCATCGGCCCCAACGGCGCCGGCAAGACCACTCTCTTCAAGATGATCCTCGGACAGGAAACGCCGGATTCCGGCACCTTCAAGCTCGGCGAGACGGTGGAGATCATCTCCATGGAGCAGGGGCGCGAGTCGCTCAACGACGAGAACACGGTGTTCCAGGAGATCACCGGCGGCGCCGAAGAAATCAAGATCGGCGAGCGCAAAATGAACGCCCGCGCCTATTGCGGCCTCTTCAACTTCATGGGGCCCGACCAGCAGAAGCTCTTGCCGCAGCTCTCGGGCGGTATGCGAAACCGCGTGCTTATGGCCAAGACCCTGATGAACCCCGGCAACCTGCTGCTCCTCGACGAGCCGACCAACGACCTCGACATCGAGACCCTCCAGAGCCTGGAGCAGGCGATCCTCGGGTTTGCCGGCTGCGCCGTGGTGATCAGCCACGACCGCTGGTTCCTGGACCGCATCGCCACGCACATCCTCGCCTTCGAGGGCGACTCCAAGGTGACCTGGTTCGAGGGCAACTGGTCCGAGTACGAGGCCGACTACAAGAAGCGCCACGGCCTCGACGCCGAGACCCCGAAGCCCATCCGCTACAAGACGCTCACTCGCTAAGCAAAGCGATTTCGGGGCGCTGCGGCTAAGTGCCAAAGCCCCCGGAGCCGTTTATGGCAGCGCAACCGTCCTCTGCTCCACGAGCGCTCCCTTGTCGGTTAGGCGCAGCAGGAAGAGGCCGTGCGGAACCAGTGAGGCGAGCGTGAGGCGCGTGGTCTCGTCGGCTATCTCCAAGGTCCGCAGCCGGCGGCCGTTTGGTGCGATCACCTGGAGTTGCAGCGCGGCGTGCCCGGGATTGGTGACGGAAAGGGTGCCTCGGTTCAACGAGAGCGATGGCACCTTTTTGCCCGTTTTTGTCAGGCTTGTCGTGGCGGGAAGGGTGTCTGCACAGCGGATGGTTTTGTGGGTGCTGTCGGTGGAAAAGCAGATGGTGCCGTCTGTTTCGACGATGCCGTACAGGGAGGGCGAAAGATGGCTTCCTCCCCAGGTCGTGAATTTCGTGAAGGACGTGATGGCCCCGGTTCCAGGGAAGGCATCGCCGCTCAAGGTGGCGCTGGTGAGGATGCCGTCGGCTTCCTCCAGGTCCACGTACTGGTGGCTCGGGGTGTTACCAATGGCATTCTGGTACCAGATGGCCGAGTCGTAGTCGATGTGCCAGATCAGCAGGCCGTGCCCTGGGAGTGCCGTGTCCCAGCCTTTTTGCTGGCGGTTTTCCAGCAGGAAGTATTCGCTGTTGCGGGAGGAGGGGAGCAGGAACGCCTGATTGCTGGACAGCGGGTGCAGGGCCTGGGCTCGGGTGCTGGCCTTGAGCGTATCTGGACGAATCCATCCCAGCGACCACCGCTCAAAGGCCGAGAGCAAAGGCGGGGTGCAACTGGAAATGCCATAGGTGCTGCTGGTGCTGCAGTTGTAGACGCCGACGTCCATCAGGTCCCAAGTGGTGGGCGAGAAGGATTCTGCCCCATCTGTGGAGTAGAGGTCCTGCAGGCCTAGGACGTGGCCAAATTCGTGGCAAAAGGTGCCGATGCCGTCCAGACCGAATTTGCCTTGCTCGGCGGCGGATCCGCTGCGCTCGTTGGAGACGGCATAGCGGCTGATGATCTTGCCGTCGAGGGTAAACTCGTCGGCATAACCAGCCTGGGGCCAGATGGATTCGGGGGCTCCGTGATCTGCTTCGCCGGATCCGGCGTAGAAGACGTATACGAAGTCCACTTTTCCGTCGCCGTCGTTGTCATACTTGCTGAAATCGATGGAGGCGTCGAGTTTCTTGCAGGCTTCGGTGACCATGGTGCCGATGGCGCTGTCCTGACCTGACCCGCCTCCGGCATTGCCACCGTAGTAGGCGGCCGGCTTACTCAGCGTGACGGGGCCGTACACGTCAAAGTCAGGCTGGAAGGCGCTGTCGGAGGTGGCGATGAAGTAGTCACGAACACTTCCCGACATGCCGTAGCCGGAGTATCCGGCCTGGTTCATGTACTTGGTGTATTCGGCCTTGGGGTTGGGGACGGTGAAGGTCGAGTCGCTGAATTGCACCAGCAGGACCAGCCCGCGCATCTTGGGAGTGGAGGCGAATTTTGTGACCGAAGGGTGAGGCGCGTTGCTGACGGAGGCTGCCGCAGCGCTTCGTGCGGCGCTTGGGCTGGCGGGTTTTCGGGGAGCCTGGGCCTTCAGGGCGGAAAAGACCTCGGCATCGTCCAGGCCCGCAAGGAAGGCGGATTCTTCCGGGGTGCGGCGGGCGGGATCATGTGCCTTCCAAGGGGAGATCGTCCCTTGGGTGTTGGCGTAGTGGAACACCCCCGAGGAGTCAGGAAGCAGGAAGTGGCCATCGGGAGACAGGGCAAAATGCAAGCTCTCGTTGCCGCGCTGCAGGATGGTCAGAACCGTTCCGTCGGGCTGCTGCCTGGCAAAGGCGCGCGAACTTGCCGGCTTGGCCCATGTCTGTGCGACAAGCAAAAGGCTCAGAGCTGGCAGCAGGAATCTGTGAATCGGCATTGATGGTTCCGATCATGGTGAGGAACGAACGCCGCGGTTCGGCATTCGCAAGCAGATTTCCCAAGGATAGATCGGTCGTCCCAAAGGCGGCGCTTGGAATTTGCGGCCTATTGTTTGCA
>DAIPHW010000106.1:0-8248 GCA_036771135.1 Fibrobacterota bacterium
GGGCGTTCGGATCTTTTAGGTTCGCTTCGTCGTCGCGGCAAATTGGGGAATGGCGATCGGCAAGGGCGTTGTAGAAATGTCAAGGAATCTTGCGCCAAACGGGCTGTTTGGCCTGCCGGCGGACCCTATTCTCAAAGCACGGGCGGTCACTGCCACCGCCTGTGCCATAAGCTTTTCCATGCAGGATGAACTCCGTTTGCGTTTGCCAGATCGCCAAAACCCGAGGATGGCCCCATGAGATCGAAGATTTTCCAGTTCAGCATTCTTCCGCTCCTTCTCCTGGGAGCGACGGAAATGGCTCATTCCCAGAATGCGAACTTTCAGGTGTACATCGCCTTCGGCCAATCCAACATGGAAGGGGCCGTGAATACCCCGGAGGCGCAGGACAAGGTGGTGAACCCGCGGTTCCTGGAGTTGCCGGCCGTGACCTGCAACAGCAATGGCCGCTCCATGACCCAGGGCACCTGGACGCCGGCCATCGCGCCCATCGTCCGCTGCGACACCAAGATTTCTGTGGTGGACTGGTTTGGCCGGACCATGGCTGATAGCCTCCCTACCACGGATACCATCGGGCTGGTAGTGGTCGCCGTGGGCGGTACCAAGATCGAAGGCTTCGACCTCGACAAGTACCAGGCCTACTACGCGAGCCAGGCCAGCTGGATGCAGTCCTTCGCGGCCAACTACGGCGGCAATCCCTACGGTCGCCTCGTCGCCGTCGCCAAGCAGGCCCAAAGCCGCGGTGTGATCAAGGGTGTTCTGCTCCATCAGGGCGAGTCCAACGTGGGCGACAACACCTGGGCCTCCGAGGTCAAGAAGATCTACCAGAAGCTCCTTTCGGACTTGGGCACCACCGCCGACAAGGTGCCCCTGCTCGCTGGCGAAGTCGCTCCCACTGGCAGCTCCAAAGGGGCCAACACCATGATCGACGCCTTGCCCAAAACCATTCCTACGGCCAAGGTGGTCTCGTCGGCCGGTCTGACCACCACCAATGGGGATGGCCAGAATGTCCATTTCGACGCGCCTTCCTACCGCACCATGGGCAAGCGCTATGCGCAGACCATGCTGGCCATCCTGAAGACGCAGACGCCTCCGACAGCGATCGCCCCGCGCGTGAATCTCCCGACTCAGGACCAGAACTGCGCCGTGTACGATCTGCGAGGAGCACTTGTGGCCCGTTACGCCCTCGCCGGCCTCCAGTCGAAAGAGGAAGGCTGGAACGAGGTTCGGAAGAACTTACCGATCGGCATCTACTGGCTCCGCTCCGCCTCGTCCACTCAGCAGGTCTTCAACCGGCGCTGATCACGCCGGGCCGCCTTAGCGGTGTACCGGCACGTGGCAGTGCACTGGGTGCGAGAGGTAATACTTCTGGTGATAAGTCTCGGCCGGGAAGAATTCTCCGGCTGCGACAATTTCTGTCACTACTGGCGCGGCATAGGCTTGTTGCGCTTCGAGTTTCTTCACCACCGCCTGAGCGGCGCGAGCCTGGGCGGCATCGATCGCAAAGACTGCCGAGCGGTACTGGCTCCCGACGTCCGGACCCTGGCGATTGCGGGTGGTCGGGTCGTGTAGTTCAAAGAAGAAGCGGGTGAGTGCCTCGAAGCTCGTTCTGGTTGGATCCCATTCCACCTCGACGGTTTCGGCATGACCAGTGGTGCCGGTGCAGGTCTGGCGGTAGCTCGGGCGCGGCAGATGGCCGCCCATGTAGCCCACGCGCGTCGCCACCACGCCCGGGAAGGCGTCAAAGCTCGCCTGTACGCCCCAGAAGCACCCGGCCGCGAAGTAGGCGCGAGGGTGAGGGCGCTGATCGGGCTGGAAGTTCAGCGCCTCGGAGTTGAGGCAGTAGCGCTTGCCCGTCGGTGCCGGACCGTCGTCGAAAACGTGCCCCAGGTGGCCGTGGCAGCGGGCGCAGCGGATCTCGGTGCGGGCCATGCCCCAGCTCTTGTCCACGTGCTGTTCCAGGTTCTCCTCGGCGGCGGCGCGGAAAAAGCTCGGCCAGCCGGTCCCTGATTCGAACTTAGCTGAGGAGTGGAAGAGCGGCAGTCCGCAGCCGGCGCAGAGGTACCAACCAGCCTCGTGGGAGGCGTGGAAACGTCCACAAAAGGGACGTTCGGTTTCGCTGGAACGCAACACTCCATACTGCTCAGGGGTTAGGAGCGCCTTCCATTCGCTTTCGGGAAGCTCCACGGTCGGTTGCGAAGCCGGCGGAGCAAGGCGCCCTTGAGGATCAAGAATTCGGACGGTGACCATGTGAGGCTCCTGGGACGGCGTCTTAGCGATGCAGCCCGCAAGCGGCAGCGCTGCCGCAAGACGGATGACGAGAAGAGTCATATTGCGCATGCGTCTCAATCTACACGGGGCGCGCGTCGGCGACACAGGGGGCTCGGCTTAGCTGAGGCGACTGCTATTTTCCGTGTCCGGTCGCGGCGATCATGGGCCAATGCCGGAGTCATCGTGTCTGGAGAGGTGGCGCGTGAAGAAGGGATTGGTGCTGGAAGGCGGAGGCATGCGGGGACTCTACACCGCAGGGGTTCTTGATGTCCTGATGGAGGAGGGAATTGAGTTTGACGGGCTTGTCGGCGTCTCGGCCGGTGCCGTCTTTGGCTGCAACTACAAGTCGCACCAAGTCGGAAGGGTGCTGCGCTACAATACGACCTATTGCCGCGACCCGCGTTACGTCAGCTTGCGTTCGCTCCTCCAGACCGGAGACCTCTACGGAGAGGAGTTCTGCTATCACACCCTTCCCGAGGTCCTCGATCCTTTCGATGCTGCGGCCTTCGCCAAGAATCCGTGCGAATTTTACGTCGTCTGCACCGACGTGCCTACCGGGAAGCCGGTCTACCACCGCTGCTGCAATGGGGATGCCGAAGACATCCAGTGGATGCGCGCTTCGGCGTCCATGCCGCTCGTCTCGCGGATTGTCCGTGTCGGCGGGCGGGAACTTCTCGATGGAGGCATTGCCGATTCCATTCCGGTGACCTGGTTCCGCAGCATCGGCTATGAGCGGAACCTCGCCGTTCTCACGCAGCCCAAAGAGTATCGCAAGAAGAAGGTTGCCGCCCTGCCGCTCGTGAAGTTCTTGCTGCGCAAGCATCCTGCTGTGGTTGCGGCATTAGCGCGTCGATACGAGGTCTATAACGCGGCTCTCGACGAACTTGCGCGCCTGGAGGCTGCTGGCGAGGTGTTGGTGATCCGCCCGGAGCAGCCACTCGGCATCTCCCGGACGGAGCAAAACCCCGAGAAACTGAGAAAAGTTCATCGCTTGGGGTGCGAAGATGCCAAGGCGTTCCTTCCTGCGCTGCGTTCCTTTCTTGCTGCCGCTTGAGGTGGTGTCGGAACTGGAATACCGCGTACCTTAGCCGCTGCGAAGGCGATTTAAAAGGGCGGGTGCTGCGCCATGCCTTCCCCTAAAGTGCGGAAGAACTCGGCACGGGGATGGACGCGACGCCAGCACAGGCCCACTTGGCGCGAAGGCGGATCAGAGAAGGGGAGGACGGCAAGACCTTCTTCAGGACGGGCCGAAGAGGCCGGCAAAAGTGTGCAGCCGGTGCCGGTGCGGACCATCTGACGCAGCGTCTCAAGACTGGTGGCGCGGAAACCGTCCCGCTCGCGACCGCCGTGCAGCTTGCATACGTCAAGCGCCTGCTCGCGCAGGCAGTGGCCTTCTTCTAGCAGCAAAAGTTCCATGCCTTCAAGCACTGAGGTCGGGACTTGCGGCTGAGAGGCAAGCGGGTGGTCGGACGGCAGGGCCAGCAAGAACGGCTCGTCCCAGAGCGGCAGCGTTTCCAGTCCCGCGGCCTCAATGGGAAGTGCTAAGACCCCAAGATCCACACGGCCATCGCGCAGCGATTCGAGCAGTCGATGAGTCTGTTCCTCGCGCAAGAGCGGCTGCAGGGCAGGATAGTCTTCTTGCAGCCACGGGAGCACCACCGGCCAGAGGTAGGGGCCAATGGTGGGAATAGCCGCCAAGAGCAGGTTACCGCTGCGCGGGTCGCGAAAGGCTTGCCCGAACTCCTCAATGCGCCGCGCCGCCGAAAGTGCTTCGCGCGCCACCGGCAGGCATTGCTCGCCGAGCTGGGTGAGCCGCACGCCGCCAGGAAAGCGCTCCAAGAGAGCCGCTCCCAGCTCTTCTTCGAGCTTCTTCAATTGACCAGAAAGTGTCGGCTGCGAACAGAAGCAGCGCTCCGATGCCTTGCCGAAGTGGCCCAGTTCCGCTACCGCCACGAAGTACTCGAGATCTCGAAGATTCATTGCTTACTCATTTTCGGTCTCTTGAAGCGCCTCTTGGACGGCTTCCAGATAACTGTGCCCCCAACGGTCACAGGGTTCCAAATGGTTGCCTTCTCCCCATTCGTTCCAAGCATTGATGAAGACCATATCATCGTTGTGTGCTTTGGATTTTCGGATTTCTGCAATTAGCCATTTTTTGAAGAGTGCAGGACTTGAATCAATGAAGATTGTTGCCCCTTTTTTGCGCCTTGGAGAATTGTCCCACATAGGAGTTACACATTGATGTTGTGTCCAACTAGGAAGTGGTGTGCGAATAGCTTTCTCAACCAGTTCCGGGTATGAACGGATGTCATGATCAAGATGGACGCGAGGGAGAAGTCCTGCTCTCATTAATTGTCGCTGCCAAAAATTTCGTGCAAGCGGCCTGCCGTACAGACTCTGGGATGGCTGGAAAGAAAGGCTTGCATTAAACCCCTTGGGAAGAGCTCCTGGCATACATGAAAAACTGTCCACACGCACCAAATGGACGCCTTTTAGCCCAGCTTGAATTGCTGTTTCGCGTAATACGGTAGCAAAGTGCTCTGCGCCTTGCAGAGATGAGACGTTATAAATAAGGAAAACAGGCATCCCATCATGCTGTAAGTAGCGTCTATCAGTGAATGCGTTTACAAGCCAATGCGCATGCCTTTGGATATCACTTTCATCATATGACTGAGATAGAAGAATGTCCTGATCTCCGCCGTCCCAAGTTCGGGTCCAATTCTCATTTGCCCAGCATAAGCAAAAGGGGAAATCTGGTTTTCTAGAAGAGAGGATCTCGTCCACTGGACGTTCAAGGATGCGACGCCCCGAAAACCAATAATGGTAATAGCAAAAGGCATGAATTCCATAGGCACGTGCAAGATCTGCTTGTGCCTGGCGCGCTTCTGGAAGGCGCAAATCGTAAAAGCCAAGATCTGTTGGCAAATGTGGTTGATAATGCCCAGGAAACAACGGGCGAGCTCGGACAACATTAGTCCATTCTGTGAAGCCTTTCCCCCACCATTCATCATTTTCTGGAATTGGATGGTATTGTGGTAGATGGAAAGCTATCAGTTTGGTCATTTTTAGATATTTCTAAAAGGTTGCGTTCAATTCTATCAATAGATGCCTTGAAATTCCATTTGCCTTCGACGGCACGATGTCCTCCTTCGCCTAGTCGCTGAGCTAGTTCAGGATCAGAAAGTATTGTTTGTAGTGCATCTGCGAGAGCCTTGGCTCCTCCACCCGCAAGAAGCCCTGTAATCCCGTGTTCCACCGTTTCGCGAACACCAGCTTCTGGTACGGCAACAATGGGCAGATGGCAAGCTCCACCTTCAAGAGGCGCGTATCCGAAAGGTTCCAAATGTGGCGTGTAAATCATACAGGATGCCATGCGAAGTGTGTCGATGAGCTCTTCTTCGGAAATTCCCACCTTGGTCATTAAATTGACGTCTCTTTCAAGTGCCCTGCGCTGTAAAAATTCTAGGTATGAAGGTGAGGCAACGTTGCCGATCCACACGAGATTGGGTCGAGGTGCTGCAAGCAGGCTTATAGCATCAATGGCAAGTTCGATATTCTTTTCAGGCACGTAAGCTCCCA
The DNA here is from genome assembly GCA_036771135.1 of Fibrobacterota bacterium. Taxonomy (GTDB): domain Bacteria; phylum Fibrobacterota; class Fibrobacteria; order UBA5070; family UBA5070; genus JBDKGV01. The sequence goes on from DAIPHW010000106.1 coordinate 5,848, forward strand.
ACCCGACCACATATCCTTTCGGGGTGTGAGGAAGCGTAAAACGAGATGTGTCAACTCCCAGTAGGCATACGGTCGAGTCAAGACCATAGGCGCGTAGGACGGATTCGCGTGAAAAATGAGAGTTTACAAGGATACGATCAAATGCCTTGGCAGATCGGATTTCCTTGGCAACCTGCAGCCTCATTGCCTGGTGCTTTGAATAATCTTTTATCCATTGTCTAGGGTGGCGCCATGGGGAAATATCAGCGGCTTGCCAAGGGTTGCTTGGCATGGCTTCGTAAAGAAAGCGGTATGGCTCTCCGAGATATATCGCCGATGGAATCTGTGTATGGCATGCCAACGGTGGTGTACGTGTAGAACGGCAAGCCCCCGCAAAAAGTACTTGGCAGCCGTCTTCTTCCATTTCGTGTGCAACTTGTTGGCAGTGCTTATCCAGTGCTGCTAGGAAGCGAGATGTCTCGCTATAAAAACCGATATCGGCATGCGGAATTGGAGCATTTATAGGTAGGGTAGTTATTCTGATACTTGGGTGAAAATTAATGAATTGTTTAGAGTCAGATTGCGGAGCCCACACGTGGATGTAATGGCCTCGGCGTCGAAGCCCCTCGATATGGTCTTGGAATTGTCGCATTCCTCCGCCACTAGGCAGGTTATGCCAAGCACCGATACGCATTACCATCTTGACGCTCGATGGATTTTGAAACGCCCGCAAGCAAGCCCTGGCCAATCAAGATTGGAACCTGTCGGCAGTGCAATAACGTCCCAATGAACGTCAGGAGCGTCCTTACGTCCGCATAGCTGTTCTCGCGTAATGAGAGAATCTTGTGACCAGCCGTGATCTACTTGTTGAAAGTGCCCAAATTTATCAAACCAAAGAAACGTATCGTAGCCTTGACTTGATAGGACTTCAAAAGCTCGACTCGGATCATTTCCTGCCTGGCGACAAAGTGGCGGATGCCACTCGAAGATTACAGCGGGCTTAGATCTGGTTAGAATCCCTAAGGCTCCAGCGAGGACTTCACCATCGAATCCGTCAACATCAATTTTCAATAAGTGTATTTTGGAAAATCCAGAGCTCATGACAATAGAATCAAGAGAGCATGAAGATGTCTGCTCTTTTCCAGATGCGGTCGCTGATCCAGGATGATGCCGCTCAAGGGACGCTATATTTGCACCATCGGTAGAAGATAATACTGACTCTACGACAAAGCATTCCTTGATGTGCTTCGTGTTGTGCCGCAAGCATTCTGCGAAACCGTGATCACCTTCTACGGCGAGAATGGCACCCAACTGGGAGGGTGCGTTGGCTTGCAACATTAGAATTGTATCTCCGATGGCTGCTCCAACATCAATAAGGTTCGCTCGCGATTTTTTTGCGACCATACGCAAACATTGCAGTAATGGTTCATTCCAATCAGGAAAGATGCGTGCGTAATACGGGTAACTGTTGCCTGCGTTGATAATCGCACTTGTTCCATGAAGTGAAATGCGAGCATAGCCTCCACGGATGGTTAATCGATTCCACCAGCGATCCCATTTCCATCTCCATGCAGAATTTTCTTGGTGGGGGGCGATAGCAAGTAAGAAACGTGTCCATATGCTCAGAATCGGATCAACGCACATCATTTCTCCGCTGGGGAAAGGTGAACTGTTAATAATAATTGCCACTTTGCTTGCACTTGTCTGTGGTGGGGCATGAAACTTCTGTTGTTGGTGAAGTGGTTGTTCTTGCCGAACCCTTGATTTCTACAAGTCTGGCGAATGCCAACTACTGCTGTAGTTGTACACGCCTTGCCAATATAGAACAGATCCTTCTGCAGGATTGCTAGTGGTTCTGACCATTCTTCTGGACTCATTTTGGTACTTTTGGCGGACCATCGTCCTACACCTTTTCGGGAGGCCCACCCACCATGTCATCGATTCTTCAATCCCAAGATCCGGCGCTGCATTTGGCAACGCTTCACGAGGAGCTGCGCCAGCTCTCGGGCATGGAGCTGATCGCTAGCGAGAACTACGTCTCGCCGGCCGTTCTGGAGGCCATGAGCTCGGTCTTCACGAACAAGTATTCCGAAGGTTATCCCGGCAAGCGCTACTACGGTGGCCAGGAATTCGTCGACGTGGTGGAAAATCTCGCCATTGAGCGCGCCAAGGAACTTTTCGGCGCCAAGTACGCCAACGTGCAGCCCCTTTCGGGCTCGCCGGCCAATCTGGCCACTTTCTTCGCCCTGCTCAATCCCGGCGACAAGGTGCTGGGTCTGGCGCTGGATCACGGCGGCCACCTTTCTCACGGCCATCCCGTCAATGCTTCGGGCATTCTCTACAACTTCACCCAGTACACCGTCGACAAGGCCACCGGCCGCATCGACATGGACCATGTCCGTGAAGTGGCCCTGAAGGAACG
>DAIPHW010000107.1:0-8162 GCA_036771135.1 Fibrobacterota bacterium
CTTCGTGTTCGACTCGGTCTACGACAGCTACCGCGGCGGCATCGCCTACGTGCGCGTGGTCGAAGGCACCCTCAAGAAGGGCGACCGACTGCGCTACATGCGCACCGGCGGCGAATACGAAGCGGTGGAGATCGGCACCATGGGTCGCACCCGCGTGCCTTGCGAAGAGCTTTCGGCCGGCGAAGTCGGCTACATGGTGGGCAACGTGCGCCACCTCGCCGACATCAAGACCGGCGACACCCTGACCTGCATTGGAAAGCCCGCCGCCGAGCCGCTGGAAGGCTACCGCGAAGTGAAGCCCATGGTCTTTGCCGGGCTTTACCCCATCAATCCCGACGACTACTCGGGCCTGCGCGAGTCGCTGGAAAAGCTGCAGTTAAACGACTCGGCCATCCACTTCGTGCCCGAAAGTTCGGGCGCTCTGGGATTTGGCTTTCGCTGCGGCTTCCTAGGCCTGCTCCACATGGAAGTGGTGCAGGAGCGGCTGGACCGCGAGTTCGACATGGAGATCATCACCACCGCCCCGGGCGTGGAGTACCATGTCGAGAGGACCGACGGCGAGATGCTGATTGTCGACAACCCCTCGCAGCTGCCGCCTCCCAATGCCTTGGAAAGCATTTCCGAGCCCTGGATCAAGGCCCAGATCTTCACGCCCTCGGACTACATCGGCAACGTCCACAAGCTTTGCCAGGAAAAGCGCGGCGTCTACCTCAACACCTCCTACGTCTCGGAAGGCCAGGTCACGCTGGAATTCGAGCTGCCCATGGGCGAGGTGATGTTCGACTTCTTCGACCGTCTGAAGAGCGCCACCAAGGGCTACGCCTCCTTTGATTACGAGCAGATCGGCTACCGCGAAGGCGACCTGAACCGCCTGGACATCCTCTTAAACGGTGATCCGGTGGACGCCTTCTCGGTGATCATCCACCGCGACAAGGCCTTCTCGCACGGCAACGCCCTGTGCGAAAAGCTCAAGGAACTGATTCCCCGCCAGCAGTACGACGTGGCCATCCAAGCGGCCCTGGGCGGCAAGATCATCGCCCGCACCACCGTGAAAGCGGTGCGCAAGGACGTGACAGCCAAGTGCTACGGCGGCGACATCTCCCGCAAGCGCAAGCTCCTGGAGAAGCAGAAGGAAGGCAAGAAGCGCATGAAGTCCATCGGCACCGTGGAAGTGCCGCAGGAAGCCTTCTTGGCGGTCCTGGACATGGGCGGAGGAGATTAAAAGGCGCCTGCCGCCGTCGATTGCGTTGAGGGCGATTCACGAATCGCCCCTACGCGGGATTGCGGCGGCACCGGGCTGCCTGCCGGGCCACGGCCGTCCGTTGTGCCATTTGGTTAGGGGCGAGGCACGCCTCGCCCCTACGACAACGGCGGGCGGCGGTGTCCCGGGCTATCGCCGGCATCCCTGGCGCATTGAACCAGCCTTATTGGTTTTCCAGCACGAAGGCGTAGGTCACGGTAACGTTGCCTTTTTCGATCGGGTCAAACTTCATGCGACGCGCCTTGTCCTTGATCTCGTCGTCTAGATCGGAGTCGCCGGTGTTGGAGCTGACCACCGAGATGGCAATAATGTCTCCGGAAGGTGCGATGGTGAACTTGAACGAGATCTTGCCGCCAATACCGGGATTTTCCTTCAGGTGCCGCTCGTAGATGTGTTGAAAATCCCCAATGTTGGCGCGGATCACTTTCAGGATGGACTCAGGACTGCGACTGCCGGCGGCAGTGTCTTGCGGTTTGGCCGCCGGATCGGTGGGGATCTTCCAGGCAGGCGAAAAGGCGGGCTTTGGCGTCGTCTTCGGATAGGTTCTCTTTCCAAAAGAGAAGAGGCGCTCACTGGAAATTGTCATTAGGAACTTCGGATCCGAAAATTCTTTGGAAACACCGTTGCAAGCGATGGTGTAGGAATGGTTTTCGAGGCCCATTTCAATGCGAATCCCGACATTGTTGCGCAATATGTCAAGTCCCAGATTAGCGCGAACAAGTAACCCTGGATTATCCTCTATGGGCAGTCCACCCCCAACCAGACGGCTGTTTACTTTCGAAAGCCACACAGGCCCGACTCCACCTCCTATGGTGAGATCCACGAGAGTCCCAAGCGGCATGACGATATCAGCGCGCGGAAGCATGTAGAACCTATGAAAGACGTCGATGCTCGCATCCTCTTGAACAGCATAGTACCCGCCCCCGTAGACCGGACCGCTGATGTCGGTGGTGTCGTCCCCTTTCTGTACGCCCACACCCCCACCGGCCTGAACGCCAAATCGCAGATTTTCCCCCTGCCACGCCGCTCCGAGCATCACATCAAAGGCGCTACGGTCACCAAACCCCATGGCTCCGCCCAGATCTATAAGCAGTCCTTGGTGAAGGGTTGGAGCCCCCTCCTGCGCTTGCACCGGAAACGACGCACCCAAGAGGACAAAGGCGACAAGCGCACCACAGAAGCCTTTTGCGAAAAATTCCGGGGGAAGCATACGGGAAAAGTAGCTGCCTAGCGGGCCTCCTCACCCCAAATCCGGTTTCAGGATCGGGCATGATTCGGCTGCGCTCACCTGTGCCTCGCCTCTACGCCGGTGGTGGCGGGGCTCCTGGGCCTTGCGGCCGGCATCCCTGGCGCGAGCTTTCCGATCGCTTACCTGCGTTTCCTTGCTGGTTGCAAATTTCTTCCTCCATAACTGAAATTTTCTTAAATCCATTGTAAACTTCACCTATGGAAGAAATTTTTCGAGTTCGTGAAAGCTACCTGTGCACGCTGGAACGCTGGCAGGGAGCGCCTTTGATCAAGGTGCTCACGGGCATGCGCCGCGTGGGCAAGAGCGTTCTCCTGTCGCAGTGGAAAGAACGCCTGCGCCAGCGGCACAAGGTTCCAACCTCGCAAATTCTCTTCATCGAGCGCGACAGCCTCGAATACGCCGGCATGGATTCGTGGCAAGACTTGCGGGACAAGGTGGTTCCTTGGCTCGAACGGACCAAAGGGGCCAAGCATCTCCTGATCGACGAGGTGCAGCTTATCGACGGCTGGGAAAAGGTGGTGAACGCCGTTCACAAGCGCGGCGATGTCGACATTGTCCTCACCGGCTCCAATGCGCGGCTCTTGGCCACCGACCTTTCGACCCTCCTGAGCGGGCGCTGGGTCGGCATCTCGATCCTTCCCTTCAGCTATGCCGAGCACTTGGGCATTCGCGGAAAAGCAGCCCACAGCCCCGAAGAATTTCAGCGCTGGCTGCGCTTTGGCGGACTTCCCGTACTCCATCACATGGCCGACGATCCGCAGCTCTATGCTCAGGCTCTGGAAGCCATCCACAGTACGGTCCTCTTGCGCGACGTGATCGCTCGCCACGAAATCCGCAACGTGGCTCTCCTGGAAAAGATCGAGAAATTCTACTGCGACCAGATCGGCAATCTGGTCAGCGCCAAGCGAATCTCCGATTTCTTCAAATCGCAGCACGTCAAGATCGGGGTGGACACCGTGCAGACCTACCTGCGGCACTTGGAAGGCGCTTGCGCCTACCACCACATTCAGCGCTACGACTTGCGAGGGAAACGGCACCTGGAATTTCAGGACAAGATCTACGCCACCGACACCGGGCTGCGCAATGCGCTGTTGCGACGGGGTACGGAAGACATCGGAGCACTGCTAGAGAACGTGGTCTTCCTGGAGCTAGTACGCCGAGGCTATGAGGTGAGCGTCGGCAAGATCGGAGACCTTGAAGTCGACTTCGTCGCCCGGCGCGAGGAACGTACCGAATACTACCAGGTAAGCTACCTGCTATCCGATCCATCCACGGTCGAGCGCGAATTTCGCAGCCTAGCGGCCATCGCAGACAATTTTCCCAAAACCGTCCTCAGCATGGACGAAATTGACCTTTCCCGCGACGGCATCCGCCACGTCCACTTGCCCAGCTGGCTACTGGCGGGGTGAGGTACCTCACTTCGATGCAGGGGTGCTATAATACCTTTGCCGCATTGCAAAGGAGTCGGGAAGTATGGCGATCGTGAAGGCGTTTCGAGGCGTTCGTTACGACCTCTCCAAGGCGGGGACGGACCTGGGACAGTTGGCCTGTCCTCCCTACGACATCGTGTCGCCAGCTCGCCAGCGCGTCCTCCACGAGCGGCATCCCGACAATTTCATTCATGTCGACTTCGGCCTCCCTGAGGCGGACGACGTTCCCGGCCAGGAAGACATCTACACCCGCGCCGCCGCACTCTGGCAGGCTTGGCTCACAAGCGGCGTCGTGAAAGAAGACGATACCCCGCGCTTCTACCTGTACCGCCAGAGCTTCGCCGCCACCGTAGGTGGGGTGGACGCCCGCTTTTCCCGCCTGGGACTCGTGGCCAGCGTCCACGCCGAGGACTTCGGCGGACGCATCTTGCCGCACGAGCGCACCTTGGCCGAGCCCAAGGAAGATCGCTTTCGCCTGACCATGGCCACGCGCGCCCAGCTCGGGCAGGTCTTCTTCCTCTACGACGACCCCGAGCACGTGGTGGAGGCCCAAGCCGCCGCGGCGCTAGCAAGCGCCCCGCTGGCCCGCTTCCTCGACGACGACTCGGTGGAGCACATCCTTTGGGAACTTACCGACCCGGCGGCCATCACCCGCATCGAGGCCATGTTCCAGGACAAAAAGTGTCTGATCGCCGACGGCCACCACCGCTACGAGACCTCGCTGCGCGTCTGGAAGACACTGGACCCCGAGAGCAAGGCCCACCATGGGACCCTCGCCACGCTCGTGAACCGCTGCGATCCGGGGCTTCTGGTCCAACCCATCCACCGCATCTACCGCGGCATCGACGGCATCACCCAGGAAGGCCTGCGCGAGACCCTGGCCAAGCGCTTTTCGGTGGAGGTCTTTCCTTGGGCCGGGGTCGACGCCGCCGAAAGCTGGCTGGCCGCCGAAAAGGCCACCCACCACGCTTTCCTGCTGCGCTGGAAGGATTCCGACGAGGCGCTCTTCTTCAAGGCCCCGCGCGGGAGTTTCGGGGACTTCCCTGGGCACGGCGCGCCTTGGTCGACTCTCGATCTCGCGGTGCTGCAGCAGGTGTTCCAAGAGGAAATGCTGGGCATTGACCCAGCCACCTATCCAGCCGGCACCCATGTGATTCCGGTGCACGAATCGCACCTGGTGCCCGAGCTTCTGGATCGCACGCCCGAGAACCAGTTCGCCGTGCTGGTCAATCCCACCTCGGTGGAAGAGATCGCTGCCGTGGCCCGCTCCGGCGAGCGCATGCCGCAGAAGTCCACCTACTTCCACCCGAAGATCTGGTCGGGCCTAGTGGCCTTGCGGTTGCCCTCGTGAGCCGCCCCCAAAGCCGCTTCTGGACCCTGGTGCGCATCGCCCTGGGCGTCTTCCTGGTGTGGATGCTCTGGCGCACCGGACTCGTCGCCCCCGAGCGGGTGCTGGCCGCCTTCAGTCACCACCTCGGCTGGGTGGCCCTGGCGCTCTTGAGTCACGCCGTGGTCTTTGCCATCCTGGGCCTGCGCTGGAGCCTCATTGCCCGCAGAGCGGGCTTTCCGGTGAGCTTTGGCCTGGGCGGGAAGCTTGCCTTCGTGTCCCACTTCTTTTCCACCGTGCTGCCGGGAAACGGCGCCGGCGACCTGGTGAAGGCCTGGATCGCTTCGCGACAGGATTTGACAAAATCGGCCGAAAGCACGCGACTGCGCAATGCCGACGGCAGCTTCACCGAGGTGGTCGGGCGTCGGAGCACTCCGGTACGCATGAGTCTTTCGCAGGCGTTGGGGACCATGGTCCCCGATCGCCTAGCCGGCATGGCAGGGCTGCTGCTCGCCTGGTTCCTGTGTCTTTCCATATCGCTGGCCGCTCGTCCCGATCGCCTGCCGCTCTTGGCACCGTTCCTGGCGGCCTCGCTTGCCGGTGCGGCGGCGCTCCTGGGCGCGCTCTTCTTCCTGCCCGCGGTGTCGCGCTGGCTTTCTGACTGGAGCACGCGCTCGCGCTTTGCCCTCCTCCTCAAGCCCTTGCGCGAAGGCCTTGCGACCCTGGAGGGCTGCGGCGCCTCGCGGGCATCGCTTGCCAAGGCGGTGGCGCTCTCGCTTCTTGCCCAGGTCTTCTTCTTCGGGGCCGCCTACGCCTGCGCCCAGGCGCTGGAGCGCAGCATTTCCTACCTCACCTTAGGGGCCGCCATGCCGCTCGTGGCCTTCTCCAATTCCATTCCCGTTTCGCCCGGAGGCCTGGGCGTGGGCGAGGGCGTGGCCGCGGCCGCGCTGCGCGCCCTGGGAAACCCCGTCGAGGCCGGCGCCGAGGTGATGTTCCTGCTACGCCTGGTGTTGTGGGGACTCGCGATGACAGGATTTGTTTTTTGGCTCTCCCTGCGTGGGCGGGGCCAGCTGCAGGAGAGGTCATGATAGAGAAGTCGAGAAAGATCCTGGAGGAGCTGCGCTTCTGCGAAGAAGAGCTCGCCCTGCCCGAGACGGTGGCCGACAGCAAGCACTTCCGCGAGCTGGGACGGCGCCACGCGCGCCTCTCCAAGGCCGGCGAAGCCGCCCAGGCCTACATTCAGTTGCGCGCCGACCAGGAGGAATGGACCCGCATGCTGGAAGATCCGGAGCTTTCCGGGGACGCCCGCCGCGAGCTTTCTGAACTGGAGGCCAAGCGCGGTCCGCTGGAGCAGGAGCTGCAATTGCTCCTGGTGCCGCGCGACCCGGTGGACGACGGCGGCTGCATCCTGGAAGTGCGCCAAGGCACCGGCGGTGACGAGGCCGGGCTCTTCGCCGGCGACCTATTGCGCATGTACCTACGCTTCTGCGACAACCAGGGCTGGAAGACGCAGCTGGTGGACGCCAGCGAAGGCGCCTCGGGCGGCTTCAAGGAGGCCGTCCTGCAGATCGACGGCGACGGCGTCTACGGGCGGCTCAAATACGAGAGCGGCGTCCACCGCGTGCAGCGGGTGCCCGACACCGAGGCCCAGGGACGCGTCCACACCTCGGCCGCCTCGGTGGTGGTGATGCCCGAGTCCGAGGGCGACATCGAGATCAAGATCAACCCCGACGACCTGCGCACCGATACCTACCGCGCCCAGGGCGCCGGTGGCCAGCACGTGAATAAGACAGAATCTGCCGTGCGCATCACCCACATTCCCACCGGCCTGGTGGCGGCCTGCCAGAGCGAGCGCAGCCAGATGCAGAACCGCGAGACGGCCATGCACATGCTGCGGGTCAAGCTCTACGACAAGGAGCTGCGCGAGCGGCAGGAGCGCGACGCCTCGGTGCGCCGCGGCGCCGTGGGCACCGGCGACCGCTCGGCCAAGATCCGCACCTACAACTTCCCGCAGAACCGCCTCACCGACCACCGCATCGGCCTGACGCTCTACAAGCTGGACAGCGTGATCCAGGGAGACCTCGGCGAGGTCCTGGACGCTCTGACGATGGCCGACGCTATGGAGAAGCTGGCCGCGGCCGGAAGCGCGACATGACCCTCGGGGAGATCCTCAAGAAAAGCGAGGAGTTCCTTGCTCGCAAGGGGATCGAAAACGCCAAGGGAGACGCCCGGCGGCTCTTGGCCCACGGCTTGGGGATTGCTCCGCTGCAGGTGCTCTTGCAGATGGACCGCCCCATGGCCGAGCCGGAGCTTGTGAAGCTGCGCGCCCTGGTGGCCCGTCGCGGCCAGGGAGAGCCGCTGCAACATGTGCTGGGCATATGGGCCTTCCGCCACCTGGAACTCAAGGTGGACGGACGCGCCCTGGTGCCCCGCCCCGAGACGGAACTAATCGTGGATCTGGCCCTGGCGCGTCTCTCAGGCATGGCCTCGCCCCGCGTCCACGAGGTGGGCGTAGGCACCGGCGCCATTGGCCTCTCAATCAAGCGAGAATGTCCGGCGGCGCGGGTGAGCGGGTCAGATCTGTCTCCGGCGGCGCTGTCGCTCTGTTCCGAGAACGCTCAGGCCTTGGGCATCTGGTTCCCGCTCTTCCAAGGCGACCTGGCTCAGGCCATCGTTCCCGAGACGCTCGATCTCTTGATTTCAAACCCGCCCTACATCGCCACCCGCGAGCTTGCCGGACTTTCTGTGGAGGTGCAGCACGACCCAGAGCTTGCCCTGGACGGTGGCCCCGACGGTTTGGCGGCCTTGCGGACCTTGGTGGCACAGGCCGCCTGCCTAAAACCCGGCGGCTGGCTCATCATGGAACACGGCTGGGACCAGGGCGAAACCACCCGC
>DAIPHW010000108.1:0-8068 GCA_036771135.1 Fibrobacterota bacterium
CCGCAGTGCGGACAAATGGTCTGGCCTTGGGGCACGTTCTCGCTCGGATCAGTGAGCTGCAGACGGCGCTTGAATTCGGTCATGGAGGGCAGACGCTTGTCGGGATGCTCTTCCAGGGCCGAGAGCAAAAGGCTGCGGAGCTCTACCGGAATCTTGTCGGGATAGATGTGACGAGGTCGCTCGCCGGTGAGCATTTGGTAAGCGGTGGCGGCCAATCCAAAAACGTCGGCGCGGCCATCCACATGGGTGGCCGAGACGCGCTGCTCGGGAGCCATGAAGTCCACCGTGCCGAGCACCGAACCCACCGCCGTGCTGTCGCTTTCGGGTTCGTGCGCCAGGCCGAAATCCACCAGCTTGGGAACGCCCCCTAAGGTGAGCAAGATATTGGCCGGCTTCACGTCGCGGTGGATGATGCCGCGGCTGTGGGCCAGCTCCAGCGCTTCGCACATCTGCACCAGCACAGAAATGGTTTCGGTGGTGCTCCAGGCGCCGCGGGTGCGGAGGCGCTCCAGTACGGAGCTTCCTTCCACGTATTCCATCACGATGTAGAGACCGTTGTCGTCCTGCTCCAATTCGTAGAGCTGGGCGATGTTGTAGTGCGAAAGCTGGGCGATGGAACGCGCTTCGCGCAGGAAGCGGTGGAACACCGTGGTGCTCCTCATGTACTTCGGGAGGATGCGCTTGATGGCCACCTTGCGGTTGAGCCGGGTGTCGCGGGCCGAGTAGACTTCGCCCATGCCACCTTTGCCGACCACCACCATATCCTTGTAGCGCTCGGCGTTGCGCGGACGCGGGGGGACGGGTGGCAGCTCCGATGTCTGAGGCATGGCGCCAGCCAACACCTGGAGGCTGCCGGCGATCTTTTCGCCGCAGAACATGCAGAAGGTGGAATCGCCGTCGATGCGGCGCTGGCAGTAGGGGCAGACCATCTTCATCGCGAGGCTCCATGGGAGGAGGGCGAAGCCAGCACGCGCAGGGCATGCAGGGCCAGCGGATCTTCCCGGTGCAAGTGTTCCATGGCGGCGTCGAGTTGCGCTTGGGCATCGGCGAAGCGTCCCTCTTCGACGGACCTCTGGGCGTCATCCAGGCGTTCCGAGACCCACTGGATCATGGCGTCGTTCCATTCGTTCAGCTGGGCGACCCGTTCGGGAAGCTTGGGAGCGCGACGAGCGCAGTCGCGCAGAGACTTCCACGCTTCCGAGAGCTTCTTCTCGCGCAACGAGTCTTCGGCTTCGGCGACGCGGCGGGTGCAAATGCCCAAATTTTCAGAGATGGAGCGCAGTGCCTCCGGAAGCGGCAATCCTAAAGTGCGCGAAGCCTCAGCAACCAAGGGCAAAGCCACCTGCAACGGTTCCCAGCGGGCTTCTTTCCAGTCCTGCTCCAAGCTGCGCGAAACCTGCACCAACACCCCGGCACCGTGCTCGGCATCCATGGGCTCGAATTCGGCGCCGAGCTTGCGCATGCGCTCGAGTTCACGGGCCACCGAGTCCCAGGCGCCGGCCAGCAAAGCCAGGAAGCACTGCTCCAGTGCGAGCTTCCCTTGCTGGTCGAGGTTGGATCCGCAGGTGCCGCAGATGGCGTGTCGCTGGTGTTGCCGATTGCCGCACACGTCGCAAGTGCGGAACATGTCCTGCAGATCGCAGCCGCATTGTCCGCAGAAGGGGTTATCAGAAAAGTCCAGCGCTCCACATTCGGGGCAGCGGCCATCGCGCGCCTTCAGTCGGCGTCCGCCCACTGAGGAAAGGGCATCGCGCAGGTCGGCCATGCTGCGCCAGCGCTTACCACCGTCGGGATTCAGACAGCGAGCGAGCGTCTCCCGCAACGAAAGCGGAATGGCCGCATCATCAAGCCCGCCCGGAGAACCGAGCAAGCCGGCGCGCAGCACCATGCCCACAGAATAGACGTCGTCGATGGGGCGCGGGCTCAGGATGGGAAGGTCGGGAGCGTCATAATCGGTGCCGTGGCTGGGAAGTTCCGGAAGTTCCACGCGACCGAAGGAAAGAATGCGGGCGCGACCCGTGCTGGCTTCCAAAAGAATGCGGCGAGGTGTAAGACTGCCATGCACCACACCCTGCTCGTGGGCGTACTGGAGAGCGTCGGAAAGTTCCACACCGATATGAAGACACGCGCGCAGCCCTAAGCGCCGACCGCGATGCAGGCGAGCTTCCAATGTCTCGCCTTCGATGAACTCGCCAATGGAGAAGGGGCCGTACTTGTCAGAACCTTCCTCAAAGAGGGCGGCGATGCCAGGATGGCGCAGGCGCGCACCCAAACGCAGGTTGCGCAGGAACACCGAAAGTCCGTCGGGACTGGCGAGCAGCTCCTTACCACCGCGCCGAATAAGCACCTGCCGCCCGAGACGCAAATCGCGCGCCTTTTGCACGATCATGCGGTCGGTGCGACTGAGTTCTTCTTCTACCTGATAGCGGCCTGGTCCCGACAGCAGTCGAGCGTCTCGTCCGCGGCGGCGTTCGCCCGTTTCGTCACGGAACGACGAGCCCAAAGGAAGTCCACAATGCTTGCAGTAGACCCCTTCGGGCGGGATCGGTTTCCCGCAATGCTTGCAGTAGTAAGATTCCTGGCGCACGAACTACGATTGTGTCATTTTCTGGCGCAAAGAGCAAAGTGCGAATCCGCGAAGATCAGACCGCAGGCTGGGCCTTGGGGGGCAGCACGTTCTTGATGAACAGCTCTTGCAGTTGCTCTGGGGCCACTGTGGAGGGAGCATCCGTCATCAGGTCCGAGGCCGAGGCGGTCTTGGGGAAGGCGATGATGTCGCGGATGGTGTCGATCTCCAAAAGCAGCATGACCATGCGATCTAGACCGAAGGCAAGGCCTCCGTGCGGCGGGGCGCCGAATTTCAAAGCGTCCAACAAGAAGCCAAACTTGGCGCTGGCTTCCTCGTCGCTCATGTTCATGGCCTTCAGGACGCGCGCCTGCACCTCGGGGGAGTGGATGCGAATGGAGCCGCCGCCCATCTCCACGCCATTGAGCACAAAGTCGTAGCTCTGGGTGCGCACATTGCCCGGGTCGGACTCGATCTTGTCGACTTCCTCGGCGTAGGGCATGGTGAAGGGGTGGTGGACCGCGTAGTAGCGGGCCGTCTCATCATCCCACTCGAACATGGGGGCCGAGTGGACCCACAGGCATTCCCACTGACCCGGGTGCGTAAGCTTCAAGGTCTCGGTGCCGAGCTTGACGCGCAGAGCGCCGAGCACCGATTCCACATTCTTCTTCTTGTCGGCTCCGAAGAAGAGCACGTCGCCGTCTTCCACCGAGAGAAGCTTGGCGAGTTCCGCACGGATCTCGGGAGCGATGTTCTTGGCCGCCGGGCCGTTCCACTCGCCCTTCTGGACCTTGATCCACGCCAGGCCCTTGGCGCCGAGCTTCCTGGCAAAGTCGGTGAGCTTGTCGAGGTCGTTGCGGGTGATCTTGTCGCAGGAATTCTTGGCGTTGATGGCGCGCACCACGCCGCCCGAGGTGGCGGGGTTCTGGAACACCACGAAGCCGCAAGTCTTGGCCCATTCGGTGACATCAACGATTTCCAGGCCGTAGCGCAGGTCGGGCTTGTCGGAGCCGTACTTGAGCATGGCTTCCGAGAATTCCATGCGGCGGATGTTCGTGGGAAGCTCAATGCCGCGCACGTCCTTCCAGACGCGGCGCACGCAGCCTTCGGCCACGTCCATAATGTCTTCCATGCCGATGAAGGACATCTCGACGTCGATCTGGGTGAATTCCGGCTGACGGTCAGCGCGCAGATCCTCGTCGCGGAAGCACTTGGCGATCTGCATGTAGCGGTCGTAGCCGGCCACCATCAGAAGCTGCTTGAAAAGCTGCGGGGACTGCGGCAGGGCGTAGTACTCGCCGGGATAGATGCGGCTTGGCACCAGGTAGTCGCGAGCGCCTTCGGGGGTGGACTTGCCCAAGATGGGGGTCTCAATGTCGAGGAAGCCCTTCTCGTCGAAGTAGTCGCGGGCGACCTTGGTCACGCGGTGACGGGTGATGATCTGCTTCTGAACGCTCGGACGCCGCAGGTCCAAATAGCGGTACTGCAGGCGCAGTTCGTCGTTGACCTTGACGTGCTCCGAGATCTCGAAGGGAGGCGTCTCAGATTTATTGAGCACGGTCGCGGTCTTGATGAAGACCTCGATCTCGCCGGTGGGAAGCTTGGGGTTGGCGCCGCCGCCGCGCACGCGCACTTCGCCCGATGCCTCCACCACCCATTCGTGGCGGAACTTGTCGGCCAAGGCGGCCGTATCGACTCCGCAGATATCGGGATCGAAGACGATCTGGGTCAGGCCTTCGCGGTCGCGAAGGTCGATGAAGAGGATGCCGCCGTGATCGCGGTAGTTCTGGACCCATCCGGAGAGGGTAACGGTCTGTCCGACGTGGGAAGCACGCAGCTCCCCACAGGTGTGTGTGCGTCGCATAGGCATGCAAATCTAGCTCAAAAAACGCCAGCAATGGCCGAGCTTCTCCGCCATTGCGCTGGCCGTCGTGGAACTGGAAAACACCGATCGGCCAAAAGAAAAGCTCCCGCCGGCGTTTGCCGATGGGAGCTTCAGTTGGGGTACAAGGATTCGAACCTCGATAGTCGGAACCAGAATCCGAAGTCCTGCCATTGGACGATACCCCAGTCGAGGTTTCAAAATATGAGGTCATCACCTCGGTTTGTCAAGCCCCTAGTGCCAGTTCAATTGTCCTTGGGGAGGCGTTGCACCGCCTCAGAGACTTGGCGGTAGGTCGACTCGAAAACAGGCATGGCCATGCCGGCGCGCACCACCGCGATCGGAGGGTCTCCCAGGGTGTGTAAGAGGCGAGCTGGATCTCCTGGCTCATAAGTGTCTCGGACGAAGGCCGACTCATTGAGCCGGCCCATGCGCCAGAAATTGGCAATCTGGGAGATCTCTTCCTGGGTGTAGTCGGGCTGCTTGGAACCCTTCTGGGCCCGGAAGCGCATGTCGCGCAGGTCTTGGAGAAATTGCGCCTTGGATTTGCCGCGCAGCGAGAAGAGCAGGAAGGGATCCTGTTCCAAAGCCGCAGCCATGGCGTGGTAGACGGCCGCCACATGTTTGCAGGGCGAGAGGGGATCGGGGCAGGAGCACTTGGTGCGAAAGTCACTTTCACCGGCCGGGAAAAGTCGAGCTCCAGCACTTGAGAAGACCGACTCGATCTCAGGAGGCAATTCGCCAGCCAGAAGTCGCGCCGTGTACTGGGCCTTTCCGGCCACCGCGATCAAAACGCGTCCCCAAGCTTCTCGCCGCAGCTTGTTGAGCTCCATGCGGACTTGGTAGGGCTTAGGACGACTGCCCTGGACCTTAGCTAAAAGGCCGTTGGGGCCGACCTCGATTTCAAGCACCTGGCCGCGCCGGGCGTAGACCTTGCCGCGCATCCAACGCTGGCGAGCATCGTGGCCGTGGCTGTACTTTTCCAGCTGCTCCAGCCATCTGCGGGAGCACCAGTTGCTGGCCGTATCGCTGATTTCGCTGCGACGTCCGTTTCCGGCTCTGCCGCGTCGACGGCGGCCGCGCGATTCCGGAGCTGCAGAAGGATTTGATACGCCCTCGCCAATTTCCTCGGCAGAAGAGTCGGCGGAATCATCCAGACCCACATCGACAGCAGAGTCGTCGTCGAAGGTTTCTGCAGCAGTAGCCACCTTGATTTCGGTGGGCGCAGGTTCGGGAGAGGCCGGTCTGCGTTTGCGCTTGCGCGAGGAGCGGCGTTGCGGTGGCGCCGGCTGCTGATCCTGAACGGTGGGCGGGAGTTCGGCGGCCGCTTTGGGAAGCTGTTCCGGTTGCGCCTCAGGTTGGAACAGCTCCAAAGGCGGGAGTGCTGCCGCTACCGGTTCTGCTGGGATCTCAGCGGCAACGGGCGCTTCCTTCTTGGGGCGACGATGGCGAACCGGTGCCTTTTTGGGTTCGGCTTCGAGAAGGGCTTCCACTTCTGGGATAGCTTCTTCCTTGACGTGCACCTTAGGCTTTGGCTTGCGATGTACCGGTGTCTTGACCGCAGGAACGGCAGGCGTAACCGGCTGCAGCTCTTCGGTACTGGTCACTGGAACGGCGGCGCTCTTGCGAGGGCAACCGGGTTTCTTCTTGGGTTCCTGGGATTCTGCCATCGTTTCTTCCACGGTCAATCGTCGTCGTCTACAGCGTCTTCACGGAGCGAGAAGGCGTCCTTCAATTCATCTACCGAGAGCGCGGCGATCCAGTCTTCTCCCGATCCCACGATGCGTTCGGCCAAGTCCTTCTTGGAGGCGATCATGGTGTCGATCAGCTCTTCCACAGTTCCCTGACACACGAACTTGTGGACCAACACGTTCTTGGTCTGCCCGATGCGGAAGGCGCGGTCGGTGGCCTGGTCTTCCACGGCCGGATTCCACCAGCGGTCGAAATGGAAGACATGGCTGGCGGTGGTGAGGTTGAGTCCAGTGCCGCCGGCCTTGAGCGAGAGCACCAGCACTGGCGGTCCTTTGGCGCCTCCGGTCTGGAAGTGGTCGACCATGGCGTCGCGAGCCACGCGGTCCACGCCGCCGTGCAGGAAGGGGACTTCCACCTTGAGGTGCGATTTCAGGTGTTTGACCAGGATATCGCCCATCTCCTTGAACTGCGTGAAGACCAGTGCCTTGGCGCCTTCCTCGACGATCTCTTCGAGCATTTCTGTGAGGCGCTGGAGTTTGCCGGAGCGCCCCAGCGAGGCTTCCGACTTGTCGCCCATGTAGAGCGCTGGGTGGTCGCAAATCTGCTTGAGACGAAGCAGGGTATTGAGCACCATGCCTTTGCCCGATTCGCTGGGAACCGCAAGGCTTTGCGTCATCTGCTGGACCACTGCCTGGTAGAGCGTAGCCTGTTCGCGGGTGAGACTGCAATAGACCTTGCTCTCGAGCTTCTCGGGAAGGTCGTCGGCGACCTTGGGGTCGGTTTTGACACGGCGTAGCAAGAAGGGACCGGTGAGCTTGCGGAGCAGTTCCGCAGCCTCAGGATCATGTTCCTGCTGGATGGGCTTGCCAAAACGCTTAGAGAAGGACTGGGAGGTACCGAGGTGGCCTGGGATGAGAAAGTCAAAAATTGACCAAAGCTCTGAGAGGCGATTCTCCACTGGGGTACCAGTGAGGGCGTAGCGCGTCTGAGCGGGGAAGGTCTTGACTGCCTGGTGCTGCTTGGTGGTTGGATTCTTGATGTTCTGGGCCTCGTCCAAAATGACGCGGCGCCACTTCACCTTCTGCAGCTCCTCGCGGTCACGGTCGGCCAGGCCATAGGAGACGATCACCAATTGCATACGCTCGGCATCGCGCACGAAGGAGTCGCCGTGTAGTCGCTGGGGGCCGTGGCGCAGGCGTACCCGCAGTTCGGGCACAAAGCGGCGTGCTTCGCGCTGCCAGTTGCCCATCACTGAGGTGGGGCAGATGAGCAGTGTCGGGGCGACCGATTCGCCGGCGCGGGCGGCCTCGATGTCGCCGGCCAAGAGTGCCAGCACCTGGACCGTCTTGCCCAGGCCCATGTCGTCGGCTAGGCATCCGCCCAGACCGAAGCCGTCCAGGAAGCGCAACCAGGCCAAGCCCTGGTTCTGATAAGGGCGGAGCTTGCCCACAAAGAACTTGCCGGTCTCGCAGCGCCCGGCCACGCCTTGGGACTGCAGGCGCTCGAACACGTCCTTGAGCCAGTCCTCGGCGCGGGTTTCTCCCACGATGGCCACGGGCTTGGCATCTTGCTCTTCGCCCAGTCCGGGAAGGCCGGCGGGCTCCAGTCCTAGCGAGTTGCGCATCAGACTGCCGAGGCTTGCTTGCCCTTGGGCGCCCGGGCTCTCCAGGAACTCAAGCGTCTTGGAGGCGGCTTCTGGGTCGAAGACCACCCACTGGCCGCGGTGCTCGACCACCGGGATCTTGAGCTTGACCAAGCGTCGGAATTCATCCAGGCCGATGTCGTTTCCGCCCAGCGAGATCTCCCACTGGAAGTCGCACATGGCGTCCAGGCCGATCCCGGCGGCGGACGGATTCTGTCCGACCGTCGGGGCGCTTCCTTTGGGCTTGATGTGCATGTGCAGTTTGATGCCGCCGCCGGTCTGGGCA
>DAIPHW010000109.1:0-8060 GCA_036771135.1 Fibrobacterota bacterium
CCATGCTGCGCGAAGGCGGTGCCGGGCAACTCGACCCGCGCGCCGTGGACGACACCCTGGAAGAACTGGGAGCCGAGCTCTCCATCAACTTTGGGAGCCTACGTTCGCAGGCAAGCCTCCAGGGCTTTACGCGCGACATCCCTTTCCTGCTAGATCTCCTGGACACCATGGTGCACCATCCGCGACTAGATACCTCGCGCCTCGAGATCGTGAAGACCGAAGAGCGTCAGGACATCGAGCACCGCCTGGACGCCCCGGCCCAAGTGCTGGAGGCAGCCTGGAGCCAGGTGCAGTACGGCCCCTCAGCCTGGACCCGCTTCTCCGACACGGCCCAGGTGAGCGCCGTGACCCAAGCACGACTGCGGCAGGCCCTGCAAGGGCGCCTGGCCGCCAAGGGAGCCTACGTGGCGGTGGCTGGCCGCTTTGACAAGGCCCAGCTGCGACGGAAACTGTCGGCCTTCTTCGAGCGGCTCCCGAGAACGGCTCCCGATAGCCTGCGAGTCCGCCCTGCCCTTCCCGCCCTCCACGAGACCGGCGTGTGGATCGCCCCGGTGGAGGCGAGCCAGGCCTTCGTGCGCATCGGCACGCGCTTCGTGCGACGCGATAATCCCGACTTCTACCCCCTGATGCTCGCCTGCCAGGTGCTGGGATCGGGCTTCGGCACCCGCCTGGTGGACCGCATCCGCTCTGACGAGGGGCTGGCCTACCATGTCGGCGCCTTTGCGGGATCCGACTACGATCGCGAAGCCACTCTGGGCGTGGAGCTGCAGACCAAGAGCATCTCGGCCCAGAAGGCGATTGGCCTGGTGTTCGAGGAGATCGAGAAGCTGCGCCGCGACGGATTCCGTCCCGGCGAGCTGGAAAAGGCCCGCAAGGGCATCCGCGCCGCCCTGCCCACCTACTTCGATTCGCCCGAGGCCACCGCCGGGATGTTCCTGGAAAGCGCCGCCTGGGGACGCCGCGACGACCATTTCCGCGTCTTCCAGCGGGCCTTGGACACCATTCCAGATTCCGTCGTGCTCTCCACCTTCCGCCGCTACTTCGTCCCCGGCGAACTGCGCGTGGTGGTGGCCGGCCCCAAGGAGCAGATGCTCTCGAATCCCGCCGACGGAGCCGCCCCGCTCTCGCGCTACGGCAAGGTCCACGAGCTGACCGCCACCGAGATCCTGAAGAGCGACAAGAACTGACCTAAGGAATGCCCAGCCAGTCGACCACCTCGGCCAGGCAGGTGTCGGCCCGGCGCCGGTGATCGTCCAGACGCTTGCGATCGTAGCCGGCGGGCGCCACCTCGGAAACGCCCAGGTAGAGAGGTTCCCAGGCGTCGTGCCCCGGACTCACCCAGGCGCTGGCGCACCCGGGCAGATTCTGTCGCACCAGCCCGAATTCCTCAGCCACCCAGGCAGTTCCAGGAATCGCCTCCTGGGAAGTGGCGACGGACCGCAGTCCCCAGCTCTTGGCCTTGGCTTTCCAGAACGGCACGTCGCGAAGGCGGCGCGGGAACAAGAGCCACCCGCCCCCCCATTCCTGCACCGTCCGCGAAAGCGCTGCGGCGTCGCGCCGATGCAGCGAAAGCGCCGCGAAGCGACTGGGAATGGGATTGACAGAAATTGGCTCGACGCCGGCCCACTTGAGCCCGGCCCCAGGCTGCGCTTGCACGAAGCCCGCCTCGCGCGCCCGGGCCAGCTCCCCGGCGCTGCTCCAGACCCGGTCGAGCGCCTGGGGAAGCCCCGGGAACAGCCGCCAAAGGCGGCGCCAACGGTTCTTGGACTTTCCCGCCACGCGCACGCTTACGACGGCCACGGGAATGCCCAGGCGGCTTGCCGTGGCGATCCAGGCCGGCCACAGCTCGGCCTCCACCAAGAGAAGCCGCGTGACGCCCATGGCAAGCGCGAACGCTTCGGCCACCGCCAGCGTGTCGAAGGGAGCGAGGTAAGCGGGAAAGCGACCGTCGGCGCGCAACCGCTCCACTCCGGCGGCGGTGGTGCTGGTGAGCACCGCCTGGGTCCCCGCCGGAAGCGCCTTCGCCACCGAGAGGACCGCCTTGCACTCGCCAAGCGAGGCGCCGTGAATCCAGACCCGCCTGCCATCTAGCGGATGCCACGGCCCGAGCCGCGGCGAATCTCGCCACGCAAGCGGTCTCGCCAGCAGCGCTCCCAGGATCCGGTACCACCCGGGAATCCGGAAGCGCCCGGTCATTCCAAGGCCACCATCTCGGTCATGGCGGTGCGTCCAAGCACCGTGCGTCCCTCGGCGCGCAGCCACAGGGCGCCTGCGGGCACCTCCAGGCGACGATGAAGCTCCAGGGCCGTGGAGGTCTCGCGTAGCACCTCCACCTCAGCATTCCCTATCTGGGCCCACACGACAATTTCTGACCAGCCGCCGAAATCGGGAAGCGAACGCGCCGAAAGCCGCGCCTGGGAATCGATCCAGAGGAAAGGGCCGTCGGAAAGCAGGCAGGGAGCGGCCTTCAAGGCCTCCCGCAGCGCGGCCCGATCGGTGGCGGCGTCCTCGCCCAGGAAGAGCCAGGTGCGAGCATGGCCGAAGCGGTGCTTGCGACTGGCCGAGAGCTTGAAGAGCGGCAGGCGCACGCCGGTGGAGCGATTCAGGTCGCCGTGGGCGTCGTTGCCGGCCGCCGGACGCAGACGCATTCCTGACAGATTTTGTCGCAGCCAAAGCTCGCGCCCCTCCCGGAAGTCTCGTCCGGTGTGGCCGTTCCAGAACTGGAGACCGGTGAGGCCGGGGAGCATGTCCTCGTCGCGGAACTCGCCGCGGCGGAAGACCAGGCGTTCCAGCCAGCCGATGCCGGGACGCGGATGGGCCGCGAAGGTCGGCGCCCCGGAAGCGGCGGTGCGCTCCAGCACCTGCCTTAGCGAGAGGTCGGGACGGTTGCGGAACCAGCGACGCCCGCCGTCGCCCTGGCCAGGCAAATATTCAGGATGATCGATCACCAGCAGATGCACGTTCTGGCCACGGGAATTGCCGCAGCTCACCTCCTCGGCGGGGAGCACCGTCGGAAGGCCGGGAGCATCAGCGGGAAGGCTCGCGCGGAAGCGGGCGAAAGCCGCATCGGGATCGGTCGGAACCATGTAGTCGGGAGAATCCCAGGCAAAGTCGTAGCTGTGGTCAGAAGCGGCGAAGAAGTCCATCCCCATGGCCGCGGCGGCATCGCGCAGCACCGCTGGGTCAGCTCCGAACTCCACTGGATCCTGGCTCCAATGGGTGTGGCAATGGAGATCGCCGCTCACCCAGCCTTTGGGAAAGGGAAATTCTGTAGTTAAGCGCAGGATCTTGAGCGGCGTCGGAGGAAGCCCCGGCAGCGAGTGGTTGCGGAAGGTCTCAATGTTGCCGGCCCGATCCTCGACCCGGAAGATCACATCCACCAAGGTCTCGCCAGGTGCGGTTGCTTCAGGAAAGGGCAGCGGCACGAAGTGGAAGGGCTGCGAGAGCTCCAGATCGAAGCTCTTCTCCAGACGGCGTAGCTCCCCGCCAGCCCGCACCACCACCCGCACCTCGCGCAGACGTCGCGGGAAGCGATGAGCGTCGTGAACCACCAGCCACAGAGGAATTTCGCGTCCGGCCGCCACTAGCGACGGCGCATCGACGATCATTTCGGGGCGAGCGCGATGGAGAGGAGACCAGGGAAGCTGAAAGCGGTAATGGTGCTCGGCGTAGCGGTTCACAGAAGCGACAGGAATTCGTTGACATCCTGCGCCCGCTCAAGGTCGATGCGCAAATTCACAATGTCTTCGGCCACGATAGGGCGATCCAGCACCGCTTCGCCGACCGCATGACTGCCGGCCTCTTGAGCCAAGAGGCGGATAGACGTTTCGGTGGCGCGCACGTGGCCGCGCCGTTCCATGTGCAGAAGTTCGCGTTCTTCAATGGGAAAGGCCTGACCGTAGTACTGCAAGAGCGGTTGCCGGCAAGACGGGCAGCGAAGAAGGAGCACGTGGACATCTTCGTCCACAGCGCATTCGCAGCGCCCCGAACAATGAGGGCATCGGATGGCCATCGGCTTCATGCCTTGACAATACATTGACGCGCCGGCGCAGTCAAGCACCGGGATGCGCGTTGTCCTGGCACAAAACGGCTTTTCCCTGCCGCCAAGCTAGGAACCAGGCGATGGCAGCGGCCGTGGCACCGGTGGTGTCGGCCAACCAGTCGCCCACCGAGCAGTCGCGACCGGGCGTGAAATACTGATGGAACTCGTCGCACATGCCAAAGCAAGAGACCAGCGCCACCGCCATCCAGGCCCGCCGCGGCAATCCGATGGCAAGGCTGATGAGGAATCCGAGGCCGAAAAACGCCCCGCAGTGGACCACCCAATCCACCGGATGCGGCATCGGCGGGGTGGCCGAGCCAGGACGGCTAGAAAGGAATACAATAAGACCCGCCCAAAGCAGGGCTAGCACCAGATACGGAAGACGTGAACGCATGCACGGCCAATCTAGCACCAGCCAGGTCGGCTTTTGATATCTTGGCCGAGGTTATCACAACACTTCTTTTCTCGAGGACGGATAAAACCTATGAGCAAGAATCCCATCGTCCAGATCGCCCAGGAACTCTATGCCAAGCTGCCCAAGGCAGCCCAAGAGGCGCGCAGCTCCCTGGGGCGCCCCGTCACCCTGGCCGAGAAGATCCTCTGGGCTCACCGCCATGCCGAGGATTCGGGGCTGCCTGCCCGTGGCCAGAGCTACAATCTCTTCCGTCCCGACCGCGTGGCCATGCAGGATGCCACCGCCCAGATGGCGCTGCTTCAGTTCACTACCGCCGGAAAGAGCCGCACCGCCGTGCCCTCCTCGGTCCATTGCGACCATCTGATCACCGCCAAGGTGGGGTCAGCAACGGACCTTCCTGCGGCCAAGACAGAAAACGCCGAGGTCTACGCCTTCCTGCAGTCGGTGTGCCGCAAGTACGGTATCGACTTCTGGAAGCCGGGCGCAGGCATCATCCACCAGGTGGTGCTGGAGAACTACGCCTTTCCGGGCGGCATGATGATCGGCACCGACAGCCACACCGTGAACGCCGGAG
Organism: Fibrobacterota bacterium; assembly: GCA_036771135.1. Lineage (GTDB taxonomy): Bacteria > Fibrobacterota > Fibrobacteria > UBA5070 > UBA5070 > JBDKGV01. The sequence continues at coordinate 5,032 of DAIPHW010000109.1, forward strand.
GCCTGGGTATGGTGGCCGTGGGCGTGGGCGGTGCCGATGCCGTGGACGCCATGGTGGGACTTCCCTGGGAGCTCAAGTGGCCCAAGCTCATCGGCGTCAAGCTCACCGGCAAGCTCCAGGGTTTTGCCAGTCCCAAGGACGTAATCCTGAAGCTCGCCGGCATCCTCACCGTCAAGGGCGGCACCGGCGCCATCGTGGAGTATTTCGGCGAAGGCGCGCGCAGCCTTTCGGCCACCGGCAAGGGAACCATCGCCAACATGGGCGCTGAGATCGGGGCTACCTGCTCCACCTTCCCCTTCGACGCCGCCATGAAGCGCTACCTGGAGGCCACTGGCCGTGCCGAAGTGGCCGCCTTGGCCCAGGCCGTCGCGAGCGACCTCGCTGCCGATCCCGAGGTAGAGGCAAATCCCGCCAAGTTCTTCGATCAGGTGGTCGAGATCGACCTCACCACCCTGCGTCCCTACATCAACGGCCCCTTCTCGCCCGATCGCGCTTTTGAAGTTGGCAAGATGGACACTTCCATTGCCGAGTTCGGCTCCCCCGCCGAAGTGAGCGCCGCCCTGATCGGCTCCTGCACCAACTCCTCCTACGAGGACCTGGCCCGCGCCGCAAGCCTTCTTTCGGCCGCCAAAGCCAAAGGCATCTCCCCTAAGGTGCCGCTGCTCATCAATCCGGGCTCGGAGCAGGTGCGCTACACCGCCGAGCGCGACGGGCTCTTGGACATCTTCAAGGAAGCCGGCGCGGTGGTGATGACCAACGCCTGCGGTCCCTGTATTGGTATGTGGAACCGCATGGGCGCCGAGAAGAAGGAGAAGAACACCATCGTCCACTCCTTCAACCGCAACTTCGCCAAGCGCGCCGACGGCAACCCCAACACCCACGCCTTCGTGGCTTCGCCCGAGACGGTGGTTTTGGCCGCTCTTTCCGGCTCGCTCCTCTTCGACCCCACTCGCGACACCCTCAAGAACGCCCAGGGCGAAGAGGTGAAGCTTCCGGTGCCCACTGGCGACGAGCTTCCCACCAAGGGCTTTGCCGTAGAGGATCCGGGCCTTCTCAGTTCCGCGCCGGACGCCTCGGTGGAGGTGGTGATCGACCCCGCCTCGCAGCGGCTCCAAAAGCTCTCGCCCTTCCCGGCTTGGAACGGCAGCGACATCCTGGGGGCGCTGCTGCTCATCAAGGTCAAGGGCAAGTGCACGACTGACCACATCTCGGAGGCCGGCAAATGGCTGCGTTTCCGTGGCCACCTGGAGAACATTTCGGGGAACCTCTTGATTGGCGCCATCAACTCGGTCAACGGCAAGGCCAACGAAGTCAAGAACCAGCTCACCGGCGCCTACGGGCCGGTCCCCGAGGCCGCCAAGGCTTACCGCGATGCGGGCACGGGATCGATCATCGTGGGCGACGGCAACTACGGCGAGGGCTCCTCGCGCGAGCACGCCGCCATGGAGCCGCGCTTCCTGGGCGTCAAGGCGGTGCTGGTAAAAAGCTTTGCCCGCATCCACGAGACCAACCTCAAGAAGCAGGGCATGCTGGGGCTGACCTTCGCCGACCCGGCTGACTGGGAGAAGATCCAGGAAGACGACACCCTGGACGTGACGGGACTTTCCAGCTTCGCTCCCGGCAAGCCGCTGACGGTGGTGCTGCATCACAAGGACGGCTCCAGCGAATCGTTTGCCGTGAACCACACCTACAACGCCCAGCAGATCGGCTGGTTCAAGGCCGGATCGGCCCTGAACGCCATGGACAAGGGCTAAGACCGGCTCCATACCAGTAGAGCTACGAACCCCGCTTTCGCAAGGAGGCGGGGTTTTTGCGTCACTGGGGTGAGGTCCATTTTTCTATCATGGGCCGCCATGTCTGAAGCTTTCCTACATGAAAGCGGGTGCCTGAGCATCCGCCACCTGGTGGGACTGGAAGGCGTGCCCCGCGAGGACCTCGAACGCATCTTCGCCACAGCCGCATGGCTGCGCGAGCGTCTCGACCGCGTGCACGAAATCCCCAAGTCCCTGGCCGGAACCACTGTGGTGAACATGTTCTTCGAGAACTCCACCCGCACCCGCCTCTCCTTCGAGACGGCCGAGCGCGGCATCGGAGCCTCGATCCTCAACTTCTCCGCGGCTGTTTCCTCCACCGCCAAGGGCGAGACGCTGCGCGACACCGCCCGCAACATCCAGGCCCTGGGCCCCACCGTCACGGTGGTTCGCCACGCCTCGGCAGGCGTTCCCGGGTTTCTGACCCGCGAGACCGACGCCATCGTGCTCAACGCCGGCGACGGCGCCCACGAGCATCCGACCCAAGGGCTCCTGAACGCCTTCACCATGATGCGTCACTTGGGCGATTTGGCCGGTCGCAGCGTCGCCATCATCGGCGACATCCGCCACTCGCGGGTGGCCCGCTCTGACATCTGGTGCCTGGGAACCCTGGGCGTCAAGGTGCGGCTCTACGGCCCCACCACGCTGCTTCCCCGCGACCCTTCGGCCTTCGGCCCGTGGGTGAGCGTGGCCAAGTCGCTGGACGAGGCTCTGGAAGGGGTGGACGCGGTGATGCTCCTGCGCATCCAGCACGAGCGGCAGTCCGCCGGACTGCTCCCCTCGCTGCGCGAATACCGCGACGCCTTCGGCATCGACGAACTGCGGCTCCAGCGCGCCAATCCGGGCGCTCTGGTGCTTCATCCAGGCCCCATCAACCGCGGCGTAGAAGTCTCGAGCCAAGTGGCCGACGGCGCCCAGTCGGTGATCCTGGAACAGGTGAGGAACGGCGTGGCCATCCGCATGGCTGCCCTGCACCTCTTGGCCGGAAAGAACACTCATGTCTGAACTCCTGCTGCCGGGATTTGTCGACCTCGCACCGTGGTTCGGCGAGCCCGGCTACGAACAATCCGAGACCGTCGCTTCCGGTCTCCTTTCCGCCGCCCGCGGCGGCTACGTGCTGGTGGCGCCCGATCCGCACACCAAGCCCGTCATCGACAACGATGCCCAGGTGGCACAGTTGCTGTTCCGGGCTCGCGGCTGCGCCTGCGGAGTCGTGGC
>DAIPHW010000110.1:0-7930 GCA_036771135.1 Fibrobacterota bacterium
TGGTGGGTGATCCACCCGCGCGCCTTCGCTGCCTCCCACTACGATACCCTGGGTACGGGCGACGATGCTCCGTGGATCCTGCGCTCTGGCGATGAAGTCGCCCTTCCCGGTGTGCTGTGGGGCTGGAAGACCAAGATCGCCGCGGAGCGCGCGCTGGTGCCGGGGCTTTCCGTGGATGCTTCGGCCCAGCTCGATCCGGTCCTGGGCGGTCCGCAGTCGCGGACAGATCTTGTCGCTCCGCTGTGGGGAACCTCCCTGGGTGCGCGCTTCCAGCACCGTTCCGGACTTTCGGTGCGGCCACTTCTCCTGTGGCGCTCCGACGCCACCCTGCGCCACCGGAGCCCGACGGACTGGACCGTTCCCGGTGGTCCCGACGCGAGCCTCTGGATCGACCAGGATTACTTCCAAGGCCGTCTGACCTTTTCCTTCGCGGCCCTGAACCTCTTCTCCGACGATGCCGTCGAGACTCCCAATGCCGCCCAGGACCGCTTTCGCATCCTGGTGCAGGTCGTCGCTCGGCCCTTCTAGCTTAGGTCTGGAAGTTCCGTGACGGGTAGGGGGGCAAGGCCCAGGGCGTGATGAAGCCAGGTGCGCGCGAGTCGTGCATGGCCGATGGGCCTTGGGTGGACTCCGTCGTAGCTCCAGCGAACCTCGGGGTGGGCTCGCACCGCCGCCAGCCATTCCTCTCCGGTGGGGACAAGGATCGCGCCGCAGGCGTCGGCAATCTCGCGGCACCAGCCGCGGTAGTCTTCCAGCAGGCCGTTCCAAGGGTGGTCGGGCGTCTCGGAAAGGGCGGTGGGGGTGCAGACGAAGAGCTTCGCCACCCCTCGTTCGCGTGCCGCGTAGAGCAGTTTTGCCAAATTCCGTCCGTAGTCCTCGGGGGAAATTGGGGCGTGGTCGAGCCACGGGACAAAGCGCCGCCACAGGTCGTTGGCGCCCACCAGCACCGTCAGCGCTTCGGGAGGCGCCTCCTTCCACGCGGTCCACTGCTCCAGCACCTCCGTCGAGCGGGCGCCGCCCTGGGCGCGGTTGATCCAGATAAGCTCTGGCCCTCCCAGCTTACGGCAAAGGCGCTTGGCCGCTCCCGGCCAGGCGGTGCCGATGCCCTCCGGGTCGCGCTTCCAGGCGCCCTCGCAGAGGGAGTCTCCTAGAAATAGCATGGTCTCTCTTTCGCGCATGCTTTTCATGTACAAGCTGTGGCCGCCTCCAGCCAATAGCCATGAAAAAAGCCCCATCCCTGCTGGGACGAGGCTTCGAGAGACAAATGTCGAAAGGCTTAGTGCTGCAGGAGCAGCAACGGGCCGCCGAGGATCTTGGCCGGCGTGAAGTCGTAGAGGAAGAAGCCGGTAACGGTGGCGTAACCGAGGATCAGAAGCAGGATGCCGAAGGCCAGGCCGATCTTCTCGGCGATGGCGATGCCGCGCTGGCCGGTGGTGATGCCCCAGGAGATGCAGAAGGTGGCAAAGCCGTTGCCCAGGTGATAGGCCACGCCCAGAATGCCCAGCAGGTAGACGGGAGCCGTCAGCGGATTGTGCCACATGTGCTCAGCAAAATGACCGTAGGTGATCTTGCCGCCCTCGACCCAGTTCATCATGGAGTGGACGCGAGTCAGGAACACGTGGGCGCAGAGGAAGCCCAGAACACCCAGAGCCGAGACGCGCTGCAGGATGAAGCGCCAGCTCTGCAGGTTCATGTAGCGCGGAAAGCTCTTCTTCTCGCCGGTGAAGACCAGGTAAAGGCCGTAGCAGGCGTGGTAGATCAGCGGGAGGTAGACCAAAAGAACGGTCCAGAGGTAGTTGATGGGCTTCTGCCAGGTGGCGGCCACGGCGGCGTCGAAAGCCTCCGGCCCAAACAGGGTCGTGACGTTGCGGCTCAAGTGGAGGACGAGATACACGCCCAGCGGTACAATGCCGACGAACGAATGGAGACGCTTGGCGGCCCAAGCCGAATGATCAACAGTCTTCTTGGCGATGGTGGCACTCATGAAGTTCCCCGTGTGGTTGGGTTTTGTGGAGTAGACAAAAGATAGTACAGTGCCCTTTGGCAGCGGATCAAAACGTCTTCTATCGGCGTCTTGCGGGCTCTATTCGACGTTTTCGACGCGAGACAAACGGACTTGGTGGGCTTCGATGACGCGATGCACCAAGTGTTTGGCTTGGGCGCAGAACCACTGAGGGTCGTCGGTCGTGAGGTAGGTGCGCGTGCCGCCCTGTGTCAGGCGCGCCTCAAATTCAGGGTGACGCCTGAGCCAATCTCCCAGCCGTTCGGCCACCAGGGCTCCTTGCGGCAGGATTTCGGTACCTTCGGGCACGGCTTCGCGGATGCGCGGCAACAGGAGCGGATAATGGGTGCAACCCAAGAGCAGACGAGTGGGAGGCTGTTCTGCTTGGAAGATCGGGTCGAGGTACTTGTGAACGAAAAATTCGACCCCAGGACCTTCCAGTTCGCCGTTTTCTACCAGTGGCACCCACATGGGGCAGGCTTGCTGCACCAGTTCTAGGTGGGGAGCAAATTTGGAAAGCTCGATCTGGAACGAGTTGGAAGCCACGGTTCCGGCGGTCGCCACCACGGCGACTTTGCCGGTAGCCTGGGAGGGTGCGGTGGCGCCAGGGATGCTTCCGGGAGGAAGTGCGGCCAAGGCCTCGGCAGATGGGCGAACAACTCCCAAGAGACGGCGGTCAGGCCAGGCGGTGGGAAGCCATTTGCGTTGCAGCGTGCGCAGCGCTCGAGCTGAAGCCGTATTGCAGGCGAGGATTACCACCGGGCAGCCCAGGCGAAAGAGGTGGTCGACCGCTTCGCGAGTGAAGTCGTGAATCACGTCAAAGCTACGAGCACCATAGGGCGCACGGGCATTGTCGGCTAAGAACGCATAATCGTAGCCGGGCAGGCGCTCCAGGAGACTTTCCAGGACTGTTAGGCCGCCAAATCCAGAATCGAAGACACCGATCACCGTCTCAATTTAGGCTTCAAATTCCTTTCTGCGCAGAAATGTGCGGCGGCACTTTGGTTGGAAATGGCGGAAAAATTGATATCATGGTTCTCTTAATGGCTCAAGCCGATAGGACTCTTTTTCGGGGGCTGGCGCTGGTGGCGGACGATATCCCGACCAACCGAGTCATTCTGGTGCGCCTGCTAAAGGGATTGGGATTTGAGTGCATTATTGCAGAAAATGGCCAGGAGGCCTTTGAACATTGGCTTTCGGAAGATCCGCGCGTGGTCTTCATGGATTTGCAAATGCCCGTCTTGGATGGCTTGGAGGCAGCGCAGCGCATCCTGGAGCGGGCTCGGAAAGATGGTCGAACGCCACCGCTTGTGGTTGCCGTCACAGCCAACGTTTTTGAGGAGCATCGGGAGCAGTGCCGCAAGGTGGGCATGAATGGCTTTCTCTCCAAACCCCTTTCGCGCGCTCGTCTCAGGGAAGTGCTGGATCCTTTGTTGCAGGCGATGCCTGAGCTTTAACCGCCAGGGTTGCGCGGTCGCACGGCGACGGGAAAGAGCTGCACGTTGAACTGCACCACGCGGTCGGGCGTTTTGGTCTCTTGGGCCATGGACTGCACCTGATGCCGCAGCTCCGAGATCCAGCCGCGCACGGTTTCGAAGTCCTCGGCCTCTAGGGAGGCTGTCAGGGTGGAAATGTCGCGGGACGACGGGGAAATCTCCCGCAAGGCCGACTGCGCTTGCCGAATGGCTTGGAGGTGGAAGTTCCTCAAGGTGGCCGGGGCAATGTCGCTGCCTGCCGTGATGTGCGGAGACGAAAGCGCCCAGCCTTCCTGACGTTGTTCCAATAACCCCAGATGCTCTAAGAGTTCCATGGATCGTTGGGCAATTTCTGTCGAAAGGGCCGGAAGGCACAATTTCCCTAAGGCCTCGGCGTCGAGTTTTGGTTCCAGCGGGGCCAGGGCGCGCAGTACGCTGTGATGAAATTCTGCGTAGTACGAGGCCTGTTCCGTTTTCAGTTCCTGTGCCTCGACACCGCGCAGGGCTGTCAGACGCTCGCGAGAACGGGCCTTTTCGCCAGCGGAGCGGGCATGGGCCAGGCGGACCAATTCCTCGAAGTAGGCGGCTTCGCGCCCTTCCAGATGGCAGAGGTGGATGGCGGCACTGGTGGCGTGCACGGGGAGTTGCAGACGTCCTTTGAGGATCCAAGCCAGCTGTCCTGGGTCGACATCCAGTCGCGCCGACATGAAGCGGTAGGAAAACTGCCGTTTGGCGGCTTTGCGCGCCAAGTAGTGGTCGTGCAGGAAGGCGCGGTAGTCCTCGTAGTCCAGGACGTTGGGAAGGCGCGGGGCCTTGGTTGCGGCTTCCTTGGTCATAGCCAGTGAATCCAGGGAACACCGGGACGAACTGTCTGGTGTTCCAATTGTTGCCACTGACGCGTACGAGCCGTATCCGAGAGGCGGATCTCGTCCACATCGCCTTGGAACTGCTCGAAGCCATGGACAGGATACGAGGAGTGGGTGGGGAAGACCACGGAAAGGCGCGGCAGGGCAACGGTGTCCACGACTAGAGAAAGCCGCGAGGAGGCGCCGTCGAAGCTCGCCGAGATCCAGGTCCAGGTATTCAAGGCAAGTGGAGCCGAACTGACCAGTTCCTTGTCGGCAGAAGCGCCGGACCACACCCGCACGTAGAGGTCGTCTCGCACCGAAATGCCCCAACGGTATTTGGCATCTCCGCTATCGACGCCCAGCAGCTGAATCTCCCCCGAAGGCTTGGCCGTGGGACGAATCCAAAAGCCGATGGTCCATTGGGAGAGAGGCCCAAGCGAGTCGAGACTTAGAGAACCGTTTCCCGAGAAATGCTTGGCGGTTCCGACGATGCCGGCGGTGGAGGTGGCCCCGCTCCACGTGAGCCTTGGGGATCCGGGCGACGGACTCGGGTGCCAACTGCCGACGAAGTGGGCTGCTTGGGAAAAGACCTCGGGCGCCAGATTCAAGTGCTGGTTGCGCCCCCAAAAGGCTCGCAGGAAATGCTTGCTGCTGCTGCCGTTGGCGGTGTCCAACTGAACCCACACCTCGGCGTGATGACTGGAGCTGTCCCAGGTCTCAATTTCGAAAGGCAGATGCAGTCCAGCTCCGTCGTCGAAGCGAAGTTCGTCGCGCCCGACCTTGGCTGGATCCAGGATGCTATCCAGTCGCACGAGCACTGGGAAGCGAGCGTGGTCTCCGGTGGCGGCTCCTCCTTGGGTTGTGAGATCGACGATGCCGGTGCGCGAAGAGGGCCACAAGGCGTAGTTTTCGCCTTGCCAGCGGTCTCCGTAGAGGGTTCCCACATCAAGAGTGTCGTTGCTCTTGGGAGTCAGTTCCAAGAGGCGAGTGAGGAGGGTGCCGGAGGAATCTCGCCGAGCATAGATGCGCATTTGCGAAGGGGGGAGCGGCCCCAGTAGGAAGTTGCCTTTGACATTGCTGCGGGCCGTGATCTTGGTGCCCGAGACCCAGATACGGGCGCTGGAATCGTTGCTGTCGGAGATGCTGCCGCGAATCCAACCGAGAGCGTGCAGGGTGTCGTGCCGATAGCTGGTCGTGGGCGTTGTGATCGCCAAGGGAGTGATCCAGCCTCGTTTGATCGTCGTGGAGTCGCCCGATACCATGCTGGCCATCCAGGCGCCTGGGGGCAGCGAGAGACTCCACTGACCGTTTTCATCGGTAAGAGCGGAATCCGCCGCGATATCGGAGGAAAGTCCCGGTACGTAGTCTGCGGGGAGCACGATGATGCGACTGCCGCGAATCGGCCAACCCAGGGAATCGGTCACCGTGCCGACGACGACGGCGTTGGGAACCTCGGATGAACTGCCGCCCGCCAAGGAATCGCTGGTCTCACCGCATCCCCACAAGCAAAGGCATAGGGCCAAGATCACGAGGTTTGGCTTCATGCTGCCGCCTCGGAACCTTGGGCTACCGGAAAAGCTTGGATGTTGATCTGAAAAATGTGATCGGCATTTAGGGAACGATCAGAGAGACTTTGGATGCGCTGGCGCAGGGCGCGCGAAAGTTCCCGTAGCCGCTCCATGCCTTCGCTATCCAAGGACAGCGTCACAGCACTGAAATCGCGTTCTGAAGGGGGAATGGCTTCTAAAGCTGCGCAGGCGTTCTCCATGACCTGGACATGATAGTCGCGCAAGGCTGCCGTTGGCACGTCGGCCCCCGGAGAAAGGTGGGCGTCGACCCGCACCCAGCTGCCGTCCTCTCCGTGCCGCACCAGCCGTAGCGATTCTAACAGCAAAAGGGATTCTTCCACCTCTTTGCGGGAGAGTGGCGGCTTTACCATGGCTCCCAGGGCGGTCGCGCTGCCGCGCCAGGGAGCGATCCCGATCAGGGCACAGACGACAGCATGCTTCCAGGAGGAATAGTATTGCGCCTGACTTCCCGCCAAGGGGTGAGTCATGACGCCGCGCAGTGCCAACAGGCGTTCCAGACTGCGCGCCGATTCCTCGTCGCCTCGCGCCGAAGCGTAGCGCAGCAGTTCCTCGAAATAGGCGGCGGCCCGGTCGTCCATTTCCGCAAGCTTTGCCATGGCCGGGACAAAGCGCGTCGAAAGCTGGTTTTTGCCATGGAGGATCCGCACCAGTTGGCCGGCATCAATGCCTAAGGCTAGGGCCAGGCTTCTCTGGCTGAATCCGCTGCCCTCTCCCTTGCGTCCTTCCACAAAGTCACGCAGGTAGGTGCGGTAGTCTAAAAAGGCAAAGACTGGATGCATTTGTGTCCATACGATACTTCTAACGACCAGAAAATGCGGTGTGTCTGCGGCGCTTTCAGCTCGGTTAGGGGGGCTGAATGGACGTGCAAGGGCGATACTTTCGGGGAAATTACCGTTGACTTCGATTCAACGCTATTTGTTCCCAAAGCGGCATTGGAAGCCTCTTACGGGCTAAATGGCTTGACGTCCCTGCAGCTCAAAGCGAGATTCCAGGCACGATTCGGCAGCGATGAGGGCGGTTTCCCGTGCGGAGGGGAGATGGCCGTCGAGGGAGTCTTGAGGGAGGATGACATGCGCAATTCGATTTTTCGCATCATATCGGGGGCCATTTTTGCGGTAGCTGCATTGGCTGGGCCTTCTCAAGCCGCCTTGCGCTGTGAATTGACGATGCAGTCCAGCGCCTCCAAGACCTCCTGCATCGATCCGGCATCGCTGAACGGCCAAACGGTCACGGTCCCCGAGAACGTGACTCGCATCGGTCGCGATGGCCTAGCCTTGTGCGCCCTGAGTCACACCTCCAGCCAAGCCTCTGACATTGCCTACATCATCGACAATTCCAACAGCATGGATGCTTGGGGTTTTTGGGTGAATCCTTCCACAGGGGACACATCCTTCTACATCCCCAACTGCTCGAAAAGCGTGTCAGGCACGAACGTGGCTTTCCGCAAGCGCCACATCGGAGCTTCGGGAGTGGATTCCTCTTGGGACACCTTGGTGAAGATCTCTTCGACGAAGATTCCCTCTTCGATCAACAGCGACAATTGCAAGGAGTCCAACGACCCGTATTCCATGCGCGCTGAGGTGGTGCGGGTAGCCATGAGGTACCAGGCCTCCCTTGATTCCAACTCCCAAGCGGGCATGGTGGAGTTCAGTTCCAAGGTGCAGCAGCGTTCTCCCTTGCGCACCCTGCAGGGAAGCGGTTTGACGCAACTTCTCGACAGCACTGGCCTGTATGATGCCGGCGGTGGCACCTTGTGGACGCCTCCCATGAACACCACCTTGGGGTGGCTTTCTGCTTCCAAGAATTCCGTGAAGGCGATCATCATCGTCTCGGATGGCGAACCCTCTGATGGTTCTGATTACCGCAGACTGCTGCGCAGCACCCCCGATCTCCCCAAGATCTACGGCATATATCTGGGAAGCGGCGTGACCAAGGTTACCGAAATGGACTCGCTGACAAATATCAGCGGCGGCAAGTACTGGATCGTTCCTCCTAGCCGTCCTGACAGCCTCCAGA